>JAAZKE010000001.1 GCA_012799995.1 Chloroflexota bacterium
ATTCATTGCGATGATAGACTGGCAGACCTTGTTCACGGGCAGATTGCAGCTCAGGGTTGCTGGCTGGGATAGCCGAACTGCAAATTACCAGCTCAGCATCGCTCAGATTTTCGGCAGCGTGCCCGATTTTGACATCGATGCCGGCTTCTTCCAGTTTTGCGGAGATATCCGATCGGCTGCGATCCGATCCGCTGACAATCGCTCCCTGTTCATTCAATACGAATGCGATTGCTGACATTCCGGTGCCGCAAATGCCGATAATAAAAATCTTTTTCCCGAGGAACTGGCTACTCATATCAGTTTTTCCCTCGCTCATATTTGTTCGCTGATGCACATTCCTGTAGAACTTGATAGATGTTTCTGGCAGCGTCAGGAGTTGAGATTCTGGCCATGTTGTGCTTCATCTGCTGCAGCTTTTCCGTATTTCCCAGTACTTCACGCACGTTTTCCACCAGGTCACGTTTCAAGTTCTGGTCTTCAATCATCAGAGCAGCTCCCTGCGAAACCAGAAAATCAGCATTGACTTTTTGATAGCGCCAGGCATGCGGATATGGAACAAGAATTGCGGGAAGACCGAACAACGGAAACTCTCCCAGCGTCGATGCGCCGGCACGGGATATGACCAAATCAGCGACACGCAACGCAGCTCCCATCTCTTCATGCAGGTAAGGAGCAATGTGGTAATCGGCGATATTCGGGTCTTCGGAACCGTCTTTATGATATTTAACGACTTCCCAATCGGTTTCACCGCTGACATGCACTATCTGGGCGATTTCCAGCAATGCTGATAGATTTTCCATCACAGCCTGATTGATCGAACGTGCTCCTTTACTGCCACCGAAAACGAATAACACCGGTTTCCGCTCATGAAGTTCCAAGGCAGCAAGCGCTGCTTCCCTGGTCCATTGATTTAGATTCTTGCGCGTGGGATAGCCGGTTACAACCATGTGTTTCCCGGCAGAGAAGAACTTTTTCGAAGATTCAGCTACCAGGGTGATGGTAGTGGCGAAAAGGCTGATTGCTTTGATGGCCAGACCTGGTTCTAAATCCGGTACAAAAATGACCTGGGGATGAGGCATCCCTGCAAGCGCCATCGGGACGCTCACGAATCCACCGGTGAAGAACAGCACATCCGGATTGAATTCTCTCAGGATGCGGCGGGCTTCAGAAGTACCCCTGGCAAGCTTTACAAGGTTCCGCGGCAGGGTACGAAGCCCCACCCCATGAACGCCGGCAGCCTGAATGCTGCGGTATGGGATGGATGCATGCTGAATTAATCCGCGTTCCATGCCTTCATCCGTTCCAACCCAAAGGATTTCATCGCGGCTTTTATCGCTTTCTTGGATTACGGCCAAGGCTGGATATACGCCACCCCCGGTCCCACCCGCGCAGATCAACAATCGCATCCGGCGTCGTCCTTTCATTTTTAAGATTGATAATTGCAGAAATGCGCGAGATACTGATTAAAATCCCGATGCCAGTCAACGACAGGATCATGCTTGATCCGCCGCTGCTGACGAACGGCAAAGCATTCCCCGCGAATGGCAAAACGTTTACCAGCACGCCGATGTTCATAAAAGCTTCCAGTCCAATCCAGATTGAGATCCCCGCTGCCAGCAGTTTGCCGAAAACGTCAGGAGCCTGTGCGCTGATCACATATCCGCGCCATAAGATGACGAGATACAGGACGATGAAAACAGTGCCCCCCAAAACGCCAGTCTCTTCCAGAATCACCGAGAAAATGCTGTCCGTCCAGGCAACCGGTAACCCGGTGAGTTTTACAACTCCCTTACCAATTCCAACGCCTATCCACCCACCGCGAAGGATCGCTTCGGTCGAGCGTTGGATGTGATAAGAAGCCAGCCCCGGATCTTTCAGTCCTCCAAAATAATCATTGATTCGAGTGCTGACCTTGCTGAATAGAAAATAACCAACTGCGAAAGCAAGCGCGCCAATTACAACCATCATAAAAATGTGGCGCTTATTTCCACCAGCGATGACGAACATAATCATGCCGAGCGCTACAACTGTGATTGCTGCGCTCAGGTCCGGTTGAATCAGGATTAGAAAGGCAATGATGAAAATCATGCCAAGTACCGGAATCAATCCGAGCGTCAAACTTTCCAAAACTTCCTGTTTGTACGACAGCCAGTAGGAGAGGAAAATGAGGATTGACAATTTGGCCAACTCAGATGGCTGAATTGAACCCTTGAAGATCGTTCGGGTCGCACCCTGAATGTTGGAGGGGATTAACAGCACGATAAAGAGCAAAAGACAGGTGCTGAGGATGATCGCCAAAGCGAAGTGTTCGAGCACGTGATAGTCGAGAAATGCGACAAACGTCGCCATAACGAGGCCGATTGCAATCCAAAGGACCTGACGCAAGACGATGTATCCGCCATTATCATATTGCTGATAAGCATAGTTCCAGCTTGCTGAATACAATGCCAACATTCCTAAAAACAGCAGCATCACGACTGCCACAACCAACGGAACGTCGATCAGCAGTTTGGTCGAAACGCGTGTCTTTTTGCTCTTTAAAATGTCTATATTAGCGTATGTACCCATTTTACGAATGCCTTTCCCCGTTCTTCAAAGTCGCGATAGGCGTCATAACTGGTGCCGCCTGGTGAAAGCAAAACGACATCGCCGGAAACAGCCAGTTTATCCGCAATTGAAACCGCTTCTTCCAACTCTTTTGCTTTGCGGACGATGAGCGGGCTTCCTGTATCTTCATCCGCAAGTGCATTTTCGATCATGTCTGCGGCCTCTCCGAAAAGAACCGCTGCTTTGGCCTTGTGATGAAGCGCAGCAACCAGTTCAGTCCAGGGTAATTTTTTATCCCTGCCACCCAGCAGCATGATGACCGGTTCGTCAAAACTGTTCAGCGCTGCCAGCGCGCGTTCCGGCGCAGTTGCAATCGAATCGTCATACCAGCGCACACCATCTTTTTCCCTGACCAACTGCAGCCTGTGCGCGACACCCTGAAAATCAATAATGCCGGCGCGCATGGCTTCAACTGGAAATCCAGCGGCGAAGCTGATAGCACAAGCTGCAAGTACATTCATCAGGTTGTGCTGCCCTCGTAAGGAGATTTCGGATTTCAGAAGAACTGGAATCGTATCTGATCCATTATCGATCAACAGCTGAGCTCCTTCGAAAAATACCTGTGCTGTTACGGTTTCTGCCCCTCTTGCCATACCAAAACTGATAACCTGTGATGGCAGCCGGGTCTGCAGTTCCATGAAGTAGTGGTCTTCTCGATTGAGAACGGTCTTGTCTGCTTTGGTCTGATATGCCAACAAATTACGCTTTGCAGCAACATATGCTTCCATCGTGCCATGGCGGTCAAGATGGTTAGGAGTGATGTTGAGAATAGCGGCAATCTGTGGGCTGTGCTGTGTCAGTTCCAGCTGGAAGCTCGAGAGTTCAAGAACCACAATATCGTGAGGCTTTATTTGATCCAGCAGCGTCAACAGCGGATTTCCGATATTTCCGCCTACCCAAACGTTTTGTCCTGGAGCAGCAGCTCGCTCAGCAATCCTGCCTACCAGAGTAGTTGTGGTGGTTTTTCCTGAGGAACCTGTGATGCCGATTATGGATGCGGTGACATTTTCCAGGAACAGTTCGGTATCATTTTTTACCGGAATACCGCGTTTCATTGCCTGTTGAATAAAGTCGATCTTGAGGTCTGCACCACCGCTGACGTAAATGCCATCAGCGGAATCGAGCAAGGAGAGCGGATGGCTGCCGGTTACCCAATGAATTGGATAATCTGCCAGTGCATTAAATTCAGATTGGAGGTGATCAGCAGGCTTGATGTCGCTCAGCGTGACATCAGCGTTGGCACGGCTGAAATAAATCGCCAAAGCCTGTCCCTGTCGGCCTGCGCCTAAAATCACCACTTTTTCTCCGTCTCTCTTTTGCATCTGTTTTCCCTTTTAGATCATGGCAATCGAAATTCCAAGCATTACGCCCAACAGACCAACTAACCAGAACCGCTGAACGACCTGGGTTTCGCTCCAGCCTTTCATCTCAAAGTGATGATGAATGGGCGCCATCCTGAAAATTCGTTTTCCGCCGGTTGACTTGAAATAAAGCACTTGAATGATGTCAGACAATGCTTCACTGGTCGGAATAATGGCGATGATCGGCAGCACCAGCAGATGACCGGTGATCAATGCCACCACAGCCAGCGTCGCCCCCAAAGCCAGCGAGCCGGTATCGCCCATGAACAATTCAGCCGGATGGACGTTGAACCACAGAAAGCCGAATAAGGATCCTGCCAGAATGAAGCAGAAGCGACCGATAAAGATTTGCCCAACCATGATCGCGATGACACCATAGCCAACGAAAGCAGTTGCGGAAATCAATCCAGCCAGTCCATCCAGTCCATCCGTGAGGTTGACCGCATTTGACATGCCGACAATCAGAAACACGGCGATCGGAATATAGAAAATGCCCAGGTCAATCGGATGTGGATAGTTCGGCCAGTGACAATAGGAAATCTTCAGAACATATTTGAGCAAAAATGCAATCGCAATTGCAAAAACCACTTGCAGTAAAAATTTGGTGCTCGCCCGCATACCGAGTCTTTTGCGTTTCCCACGCAGGCCTTGAAAGTCATCAACGGCGCCTAACAGACCATAGAAAACCATCGTGATCATAGGCAGGACAAATGACTGACCGATAATGTTGACGCCAAACAGAGAAACTGCGTTGAGCATTCCGGTAATCAGAAGTGTCGGGATGATAAACATCACGCCGCCCATGGTTGGCGTGTTTTCCTTCAGCATGTGGGATTCCGGCCCGTCAATGCGGATATTCTTGCCAAGATGCAGGGAATTCAATAAACGGATCAACGGTTTTCCCCAGATCACAGTCATCATGAATCCCAGGATGGAAAGAGAGAGCGTAATAGAAGCTGATGTCATTGTTTATGCTCCATCACTTCTACAATTTGTTCCATTTGCAGCCCGCGCGAGCCTTTCACCAGGATGACTTCTCCCTGCGTGAATCCGCGTTTGCGAATGTATTCGATCACTTCGGGCACGGTCGCAAACCATTGCGTTCGTTGCAGTTTCATGCCGGTTTGAATAGCGCTGCTGACGAGTGTGCGCGCTTTTTCTCCAACAGCGATCAGCTCATCACACACTTCTGCTGCTTTTGCACCCACTTTCATGTGTCCGATCTCATCATATTGACCGAGTTCAAGCATTTCGCCGAGAATGCCGATTTTATATCCCTCAATTTCTTCCAACAGGTTGAGCGCAGCAATCATCGATTCAGGTGAGGCGTTATAGGTGTCATCGATCACCAGAGCGCCTTCCTGAGTGTTGATCACTGCCATGCGCAGGTGAGTGTCGCCATGGTTCAACCCGATAAAGATCTGTTCCCAACTCATCCCGAGCACTTTGCCAACAGCGCAAGCCCGCAGCGCAGTATGGACTGAGTGGCGACCGATGAGTGGGATGCGAACGAAGAAGTTTTCATTGTTCAGATGAATGCAGAATCGAATCCCTTTGAGACCATAACTCTCGATCTGGTCTGCCCAGAGATTGGCTCTTGGATCAAGCCCGTAGGTGAAAACGTGCGCTTTGGTTTTCTGAGCCATCGCCAGCACGTAGGGATCGTCATAATTGAGAATTGCTACCCCGTCAGCTGGGAGCGCCTCTACCAGTTCGGCTTTCCCGTTGGCTATGTCTTCCATTGAGCCTGCCCGTTCCGCATGAACGGTTCCGATGTTTGTAATGAGCCCGATGATCGGTTTGGCGATGTCGCACAGCAGCTTGATCTCGCCTGAAACATAAAATCCCATTTCAAGAATCGCAAGCTGGTGTCCTTTACCGGCTTTGAGCAAGGTAAGCGGTAATCCGATTTCGTTATTGAGATTACCGATGTTTTTAAGCGTGTGATATTGCTGGCTGACAACTTCTGCTACCAGTTCTTTGGTGGTGGATTTCCCAACCGTTCCCGTAATTCCGATGGTTTTGAGATCAAGCAGGTCGCGATGGAGCGTGGCGATCTTCTGCAGTGCAACCACGGTGTTATCGACCTGAATGCAAAACGGGAAAGGCGGCAGCGGATTCGGCAGCACTATTTCTTTTACCGTTGATCGGAAATCAAGACAGGTAAAATGTTCTGGGAGGTCTTTTTCAACCAATGCAGCAAAGGCACCCCGACGGAAAGCCTCACTGATGTAATCGTGTCCATCGGTGTTCTCTCCTGGAATGGCAACAAACAGTGATCCGCTGATCACATGACGGCTGTCGATCTTTGCCTCGCTGAAGAGCCGGTCACGTTCAAAAAGCTGTTGCCCTGTTAAAGCTCTTATGATTTCACTAAGTGCAAACACGTATCTGCCCTCTTCTCATATCAATAGTAGAAATTGAATGGCTCCCGCGTGGGACACACATCGGTGTACAGACACGCCCGCTGCCTGTCGTTAGGCAGGTGCAAATACGGCATAACTTCTGTAACAACGTCGCTGAACAACGGTGCAGAGACCTCAGAACCCCAAATACTGGCCAGCGGTTCCTGCAGCCAGACATATACCAGATATTCGGGATCATCCACGGGGAACCAGCCGAGGAAGGAGGCGTTGGTAACGCTCAAAACGTAACCCAGACCCTCTTTGGCGATTTCACCGGTACCGGTTTTGCCGGCGACCCGCATTCCGTAAACCAGCGCATCTGAAGCTTCCACTTCCAATGAGCGGGTAAGGATTTCTGTAACAGTTTTGGAGGTTTCAGCGCTGATCGGATGACCGATCACCTCGGGTTGGATGATTTCAGTATGATCGTCATAATGGATTTCTTTGACGATATGTGGCTGCATCATAATGCCATCGTTTGCAATTGCGCCGACAGCACGAATCATCTGGATGGGAGTGCTCATAATCCCCTGTCCGAAGGCGTTTGTTGGGCGGGAAATTTCTGTCCAACCGCTGTCACCGGGCTCCAGCATTGGGTAATAATCTTCCAATGCCAGCTCAATACCGGTGGGGGTGTTCATTCCAAACCGTTTCAGATAGTCATAAAATCGCTTGTTGCCCAGCTGTTCTGACATCCAGGAGAGACAGGTGTTCAGTGAATGTTGCATACAGCCCGCCATCGATTGAGGTCCCCAGGCACCACGGTCCCAGTTATAAATACTGACGCCCATAATTTCGTATGTGCCGGTATCAACGAAAACGGTGTCTGGCTTGATTACGCCGGCATCCAGCGCTGCTGCAAAGGTGATGACTTTGAAGACCGATCCCGTTTCATAAGGCTGCATGACAGCAGGATTGAATTTGTTATCACGTGTGAAAGTGGTTGCTGACTCCCAATACTTATTCAGGTTGATGAGTGGCGAAGTTGCCATCGCAAGGATTTCCCCCGTTTTGATGTTCGAAAGAACAATCGTGCCGCTCTTGGATTTGTTATATTCCACAGCCCGATCGATATGTTTTTCAACTATTTTCTGAATCTGACGGTCAATTGTCAGCACAATAGAAGCGCCCTTGGGAATGGAAGGAATTTCCTCCGGAACATTCGGGTCCAGTGAAAACAGCTTCTGCACAGTTTTGCCGGAGAGAATGTCATCGAAATGCTGTTCGATCCCATAGGAAGCTCCGTTTGCCGGGTTCAGATATGAGTAGAACCCGATAACATTCGCTGCCAGGTCATCGTTTGGATAATAGCGGTAAATATTTGGATAATACACAACTCCATTCAGGTTTTCCAACTCGCGCGTCTTGCTTTCGAGGCTGATGCTGGAACGCTGAGAAAGCGCGTACTTCGCCTGTTCTATTTTTTCTATCTGTTCACTGGAAGCGAAATTGGTCAGTGGCATCTCAACCGCTTTTCGTTCTACATAGGGAACTTCAGCGGCACTGATGATCTTTTCGCGTTCGATATTTAGAATGGGCGAAAGGTAATTGGCATAAAACTCGCCATGATTATTAGAATATTGCAGATTAAGCGAGACAGTGTAAGCGATTGAATTTCCTGCCAGAAGATATCCGGCGCGGTCGGAAATATTTCCGCGTTCAGAATTCACGCTGATGGTCCGATATTCGAACTGCTGGCTGATCTCTTCTTTCAGCGCGATCGCTTTGGCATTGGATTGCAGGAAGATGATTCTGATAAATACCAACAGAACAAAGAGACCCATGATAACCAACAAAATAAGGAAGCGTTTTTGGATGCCGTCTTGTTTCATCTTACCGCTCCCAATACTGTTAATTTGGATCTCAGCCATTGTCGCAAACTTAAAGAATACTCCGGTCGTAGGGGCGAAACAGGCAGTGGAATTTTTTCCAGCGTCCGGTCGGAGGCGACTGTCTTTTCTCCGTAGTACCCTTCAACTAACAGATATTGATAGATGTCTTCGTTGTAATAATCGATTGGTTGATAGCCGGTCTGCAGTGCTTTCTGCTCCAGATAGCTGAAAGAGGTCAGGATACCTTCCCGGGTCACATAGTCAGCGATCGTCCTTGTCAGTTCATTACGATCCTCGTGCAGCATCTGAATCTGCAGCTTCATGTCAGTCATCTGGGCGGAATAATAAAGATAAAGCAGGGATATACCGGCACTGATGCTGAGAATAATCAGGAAATTCATAATTCGCTTGAGTTGTTTCCTCCAGGGAGCTTGACGAAAGGCGTACTGTTCCATGGCTATATCTTCTGTGCCACCCGCAGTTTTGCGCTGCGAGCGCGAATATTATGAGCGATTTCAGCTGCGTCAGCAGTAACAGCGCGTCGTGTTACCAGCCTTAAACTCGCTTTATGATCACAGGTGCAGATTAACTGCTCAGACGGGCAAAGACAATCGGTCGATTCAGTGCGGAAGTACTGTTTGACAATCCGATCCTCTAAAGAGTGGAAGGAGATGACCGCAAGTAGACCTCCCGAACGCAACAGAGAAACCAGAACGGGAAGGGCCTCAGAGAGCGTGTTCAATTCATCGTTGACAGCAATGCGAAATGCCTGGAAACTGCGGGTAGCAGGGTGTATTTTCCCGCTGGAATGGCCAACCGCTTTTTTGATGATTTCTGCCAGTTGCAGTGTTGTCGTAATGGGTGCGGATTCGCGACTGTGAACGATTGCAGCAGCGATTTGGCGGCTTTTCTGCTCTTCACCATAGCGATAGATAATTTCCGCCAGTTCGCTTTCAGAGGCAGTGTTGACCAGATCCTGCGCGGTGGGAATATTTCCCACGCCAAAGCGCATGTCGAGTGTGCTCTGTGCCTGGAAAGAAAAACCGCGTTCCGGCTGATCCAGCTGCATGGAAGAAACTCCCAAATCCAGCAGGATACCATCGAACGTTTTGCCCTTCTCAACATATTGAGCGGCATTTTTATAGGAATCATTGATGATGCGAACGCGTTCACCGAATTTGGCGAGCCGGTTTGTGGCGATTTGTATTGCCTGCGGATCCAGATCGAAAGCCAGAACGGTTCCATCCGGAGCGCTTTCCTGCAGAATCAGCTCAGAGTGGCCGCCAGCTCCGAGCGTCCCATCAAGATAGGCTCCTCCAGGTTTGGGCGCCAGCAGGCGCAGGATCTGAGCGGCTAACACTGAAGTGTGAGGAGGTTTTTGATCAGACATAACGGTTGCTCAATAGTTTTGCAAATTCTTCGGTAACGTTTTCATCATGGAAAGTTTCAGCCTCAGCCTGCTTCCAGCCTTCTGCTGTCCATAATTCGATGTATTCATCTGAACCGGTAAAAATGATCTTGTCCCCATCCTGGAAATTGAACTCGTCACGTAAATAAGGTGGTACCAGAAAACGCCCATTGGCATCAAATTCAATTAATTCGGCTTTACTGAACATGCGACGGCGGTATTTCCGGGCAATCGGGTCTGCCAAACTAAAGGAACTGATCTCTTTTCCAAGCGCTTCAAAATACTCTATTGGGTAGATCACCAGATTTTTATCGATGCCAACGGAGATATACGCACCGTCAATGAGCGCATTGCGATAACGGGCGGGCAGTGAAGTCCGTCCTTTTTTATCAATCGTGTGCTCATGAATTCCAGTGAACATATTTTCTAAAACATCCTTTTAAAATGCGAGACTGGAAAGTCCAGTCTGCCACTTTATGGGAATTTATACCACTTTATGCAATATTATAACTATCTGGCTTAAAAATTGCAAGAGATTTAATCTCCCATTTTCAAGAAAGGTGTGATTCTGCTTATTACATTTTTTTATTAATCCCATGATTCCGCTTATTCATAAGGTCTTTTTGCGCCTGGCAGATGGACTGCTGGTCTCAAAATAAAAGGACTTTCCACGGAAAATCAGCGAAAACAGTGATAGGATTGTGAAATGAGAGAATGGTCAGACGACTTGCTGCTCACTCTTAAGAAGCAATATAAACAGGGGTGTGATGATGAAAGGAGATTCACAATAAAAGCACTATTTCATGCAGATTCTTTGGAAAAATAGTTGCTGGCCTTTAAGAATATTCTTAAACATGATCGGTTATGAAAAGAAGAACAATCAAGAATTCAAAAGCAGCGTGGCTGCTAACCGGCAAGCGGTTATTTAAAGTTGTCCCGTCGGTGTTGTGAAAACTGCTTTACAACAAGTGGATGAATATTCCTATATCAAACCTTAATCAGACAATAATGAATGCGTAAACCCCCAATAAAACCAGTATTATGACAGGATACCCAGATGGAAGAAAAACAAAACAACAATAAACTGACCGATATCGCGCTGCTGCGGAAAATTGCTGATGCGCAGATGCTTGAGAAAAAACTGTTGATTGATTTCCCGCCGGAAGTTGTCAGCGAAAAAGCCGCTTTGAAAGCGCCTGTCATCGATGCCTCTGCCAGTGGCTATCGTGACGTGCGCGACCTGTTGTGGGCTTCAATTGATAATGATGATTCACTGGATCTGGACCAGCTGACAGCTGCGGAGAAACTGGATAATGGCAGCGTGCGTATTCTGGTAGCGGTTGCGGATGTTGACGTGCTGGTTCCGAGAGGATCTGCCATCGATACTCATGCAGAACATAATACCTCTACCGTATATACCGCCGGCAAAATTTATCCGATGATCCCGGTGGGGCTCTCTACCGGTCTCACTTCTTTGAATTTCAACGAAGACCGCTATGCCATGGTTGTAGACATGGTGATTGATTCAGTCGGAAAAATTGCTCACTATGAGCTGTACCAAGCCATTGTCAGAAACCATGCCAAACTTGCTTATAACAGTGTAGCTGCCTGGTTGGATGGAAAAGGTGAGGAGCCTGCCGCTATCACTGCTGTCCCAGGTTTGGCGGAGAGCATTCGCCTGCAACATGAAACTTCTCAAAAAATGCGCGCGATCCGTGACCGAAACGGAGCGCTCACACTGGAGACCATCCAGACCAAAGCGGTCTTCAAGGATGGCTATATCGTTGATCTGGAAGTCGATGGTCCCAATTGCGCCAAAGAGCTGATCGAGGATTTTATGATTGCTGCGAACAACTCGACAGCCCGATTCCTGGACAGTCATGGTTATCCCTCTATCCGCCGGGTGGTGCGAATCCCGGATCGCTGGAAGAAAATTGTAGAGCTGGCAGCTGAGTATGATTTTGACCTGCGACGGAAGCCGGATGTGATTTCGCTGAACACCTTCCTGTTGGAGCAAAAGAGGAAGGATCCGTTACGTTTCCCGGACCTGTCATTGACCGTAATTAAATTGTTGGGCTCTGGCGAATACATAGCTGAGAAACAGGGAATGAAAGCACCTGGTCACTTCAGCCTGGCGATCAAGGATTATACCCATTCGACTGCCCCTAACCGGCGCTATCCGGACTTGATCACACAGCGAATCGTGAAAGCCTGCCTTGCGGGACAATCCTCTCCCTATACATTCGAGGAACTGGAAGGATTGGCTTACCATTTGACCGATCAGGAAGACATCATCACGAAAGTGGAACGATCGGTCAATAAATCAGCCGCAGCTTTGTTGTTGAAGCCAAGAATCGGCGATCTGTTTAACGGGCTGGTCACCGGCGTTTCGGACAAAGGAACCTGGGTTCGGATTCTGGAAATACCGGTTGAAGGAAAACTGATTGGGGGCTCCAGCGGCGTTGAAATTGGTGAGCGAATCACTGTGAAGCTTGTTTCAGTTAATCCACAAAAAGGGTTTATCGATTTTATTCGTATGAGAACGCGCAGAAAATAGAATAACCTACAAAACCGATTCTCTTTAAAAAACAGGTGATCCGAGCAAATCGGATCACTTTTTTTCAGTTTTGGAGGGGTTCCAGTAATTTTCCTGAATTTTGAGGAATTCCTTTTCCAGATCGGCAACAGGACCAATCACTTCGATCTCTTTTTGACCGGCAGCGAACACAATCCGGCAGGGCATATTTAAGGTTGGGTTGCGCGGATCGTCACCAGTCAGTTCCTTCAGGCTGGCTTCACTCCCTGCATACACCACTTTGCGAATGTTCCCCCAGTAAAGAGCCCCTGAACACATCGCGCAGGGTTCGGCACAGCTGTAAAAAACCAGGTCCTTGAGTTGATCCCTGGTGTATTTTTGCGAAGCGTAGCGCATCAATAACGTCTCAGCATGAGCCGTGCAATCGCCATGATCGGTCACTTCGCGGTTACCCATTTCCATCAGAATATTTCCCTCTTTGTCAGCTAAAAGACAACCAAAGGGGTGATTACCGCTTTCTTTTGCTTCCTGAGCGATTTCAAACGTGCGCCTAAGCAAAAAGACCTCCCGTTCACTGAGATCAGATGAATTTAAAATCCGCTCTTCTGTATTCATAAGCTGCTCCATAACGTGACTGTTCTTTCCCAGCATTATAATCCGGGTAATGATAATAACTATCATTCCTGCTAAGGCAAAAAACGATAAAAAACGATTTAGATTAATTTTTTATTTAAAATCATCAATGCTGATGTTCGTTTGCACAAGGCATATTTCTGTGCTAAAATGGAAACGTGTTTGAAGGTAGTTATACCGGAAGTGGGGGCGGCCCCACTTCTGTATTTATAAGGATTTATTTAGGAGATGTTTGAAGGATGAAGAACGAGTTTGTCCTGGCTTTTAATGAGATGGTTGAAGAAAAACAGCTGCCTCGGGAAATAGTGATCAAAGCATTGGAATCTGCCATGGTTTCGGCTTATCGAAAAGCGGTGGTGGCTTCTTCAGCGCAGCATGTGGAAGCGAAGATGGATGCTGACACAGGCAACTTTGCGATTTTTGCGGAAAAAGAAGTCGTCAGTGAAGTCGTGGATGATCGTACTGAAGTGCTTTTGGAAGAGGCCCGTAAAGTCAATCCAGAGGCAGAATTGGGCGATATGGTGATTGTCGACTCCACGCCATCTGATTTTGGCCGTGTTGCAGCGCAAACCGCCCGTCAGGTGATTCAACAGCGATTGAGGGATGCAGAACGACAGGATCAGGTTGATTATTTTGAAAAGAGGGTTGGCGAGATTGTTAATGGTGTCGTTCAGTCGATAAGCAGCGAAGGATATTCCATCGGTCTCGACCGCAAAGCTGAGGGTATGCTGCCGCGCAAAGATATGATCCGTGGTGAGCATTTCCGATTGCATCAGCACGTGCGCGCCCTGGTTGTAGAGGTGAAGGACAGCAATCGTAATCCGCAGATCATGCTATCCCGCACGGACAGAAAGTTCCTCTTCCGCCTGTTGGAAATCGACGTTCCTGAAATCTATCATGGCATCGTTGAAGTGCGTTCAATTGCGCGCGAACCAGGAGCCCGGGCAAAAATTGCAGTATCGGCTACCCAGCAGGGAATTGATCCGGTTGGGGCATGTGTTGGGATGCAGGGGAAACGCATTCAGCCGATTGTGAAAGAACTTCACGACGAAAAAATTGATGTGATTGAATGGAATCCCGATCCGGTGCTTTTCATCGCAAAAGCGATCAGCCCGGCAAAGGTTGTGGGTGTCTACCTGTCCAGCGGTAAAAACGCAACCGTGATCGTCCCCGAAGATCAGTTATCGCTGGCAATTGGCAGAGATGGTCAAAATGCGCGTCTTGCTGCCAAACTGACCAACTGGCGCATCGATATCAAGAGTGTTCTGGAAGCCGCCTCCGACATCCTTGGAATTTACGAATCTAAACATGACATCGTCGGTGAAAACCCGGAAACGGGTGAATCAATGGTTATCGCTTCCTATAAAGACCTGTTCAAAAATGAAAAGGAAAACATTGAGCCGATTCGTGCGATGCTGGCAAAACGAGCCGAAGGAAGAACGCTTTCACCGGATGAAGTGGAGACGCTTAATCGCTTCGTGGATCGCATCGAAAAACGAAAAGTAGCCGGATTCAATGACAGTTCGGTTTCTGAAGTCATTGACAAATTGATCGAAGAAAACGTCTCATTGGCTGATATTCAGAAGAAACCTCTAAAAGAAGCCGGTATTCCGAAGCATATCGTGACTACGCTCACCAACAATGGTAACCATACCTTTGGTGATCTGTTCGCAAATATGATGCAGGATCCGGATGAGATTTATAAACTGCAGGGATTCACTCCCAAGATAATGAACGAGATTGCCTCTCTGATCAAATTTATGGGCATGCTTGACCAACGAGAAAAAGACAGGGCAGCAGAGCTGGAAGCTGAAGCTCTTGAATCGATGGTGGAAGAAGCTGAAGAAGAACAGGAAGAGGTCATTGCTGTTGAAGATGAGCCATTTGTCGATTTGACGGAGGTTGAACCGGTGATTGAAGAAGTAGAAACGGAACCCGTACAGGCAGAAGAATTCGAAGATGTCTCTTTTGATGAATTGTTCAATCAGATCCGGGTAGAAGCTCCGGCGGTTGATTATTCTGACGAAGATGACAACGGCGATGAGATGCTTGGCAAGAAGGGGAAAAAGAAGAAGAAAAAGAGACATGTCGAGATCGAGTACGATCCTGACAATGACATAACCACTGTGCGCAAGAAGCGTAAGCGCGGTGGCGATGAGGAATGGGGTTGGTAGTGACAAAACAACAACGGAGAAAAGTCCGTCATACTCCTCAGCGAACCTGTGTAGCCTGCCGGGAAACGCTGGCTAAAAAATCCCTGAAACGGATTGTTCGCACACAGAATGGCGTGGTACTTGATCCGACTGGCAAAATTGCCGGCAGAGGGGCTTATTTGCATGACTCAAAATCCTGTTGGAATCTGGCAATCTCCAAAGGGATATTGGCACGAAGCCTGAAAACCGAGCTGACGCCGGAAGATTTGGAAAAGTTAACTGCCTGGATGAATGAACTCCCTGAAAGCGATGGATCGGTATCGCTGTAGCAATTGGTTACCGGTTGGAAAGAGAGTGTTTATGGCTGAAGAAACAAAGAAAATAAAGATACCTTACACAATCAGTGTCCGTGACCTGGCAAAAGTGCTCCAGGGGAACAGCATTCAAGTGATGAAGATCCTTATGGCGAACGGTGTGATGGCGAATATCAACCAACTGGTTGATTTCGACACCGCCGCGATCGTCGCCAGTGAAATGGGATTTGAAGCGGTTCCGGATACTGTTGAAGAAGCAGAAGAAAAAGAGACCAGTGGAGAACTGCCGCTTTGGCGCAAAATTATTGATCGGGAAGATCCCAAGGATCTGATTCCGCGTCCTCCGATTGTTACGATCCTGGGTCACGTTGATCACGGCAAAACCTCTCTGTTGGATGCGATTCGACATACCGACGTTGCGGAAGGCGAAGCTGGTGGAATCACCCAGCACATCGGCGCATACCAAATTGAAAATCGGGGTAAACAAATCACCTTTTTGGATACGCCCGGTCACGCCGCTTTCAGCGCGATGCGCGCCCGCGGTGCGCAGGGCGCTGATATCGTTGTGCTGGTAGTGGCTGCGAATGATGGTGTGATGCCGCAGACAAAAGAAGCAATTTCGCACGCAAAAGCTGCCCAGGTGCCGATCATTGTGGCGCTGAATAAAATTGATCGCTCGGATGCAAATCCGGAGCTGGTGAAAAAACAACTTTCCGATCAGGGTTTGACCCCTGATGAATGGGAAGGTAATACGATGGTGGTTCCCGTTTCCGCAAAACAGAAACTGGGAATTGATGATCTGATGGAAGCAATTCTCCTGATTGCGGACAACACCCAAATCCTGGCAAATCCGAAAGGAAAAGTGTTTGGCACCGTAGTTGAGGCATCCGTTGATCCTAAAAAAGGCGTGATGGCTACCTTGCTGGTGCAAAATGGCACCTTGCGGATGGGGAATGTGGTGCTGGCAGGAGAATCCTGCGGAAAAATCAAAGCGATGTTCGATTTCCGCGGGAAGAAAATTATGCGCGCATTACCATCAACTCCTGTACAGATCATGGGGTTGTCTGATGTCCCAACTGCCGGTGATATCTTCCAGGTTTATGACTCTGAAAAGGAAGCACGAATGGTTATCGAACAGATGAAAGCGGATGCTGAACGTAACCAGAAGACTTCAAAAGCAACGCTCGAAGAATTGTTCGCCAAATATAAAGCCGGTGAGACCAAAGAACTGAATTTGATCATCAAAACCGATGTCAATGGCTCGCTTGAACCAATTGTCAACTCACTCAATGAGTTAAACAAAGAAGGTGAGATCAAGATCAATATCCTGCATTCAGAAGCAGGCAATATCAGCGAAAACGATGTCATGCTCGCTGCTGCTTCGCGTGCGGTTGTGATTGGATTCAATGTTCAGGCTGACAACGTCGCAAAGAAAAAAGCCGAGAATGAAGGAATTTCGATCAGAATTTACAACATTATTTACCGTCTGATTGAAGACGTTGAAAAAGCGCTGCGTGGGATGCTTGAACCGGAATTCCAGGAAAAGGTGATTGGAAAAGCGGAAGTGCTTGCAGTATTCAAGATTTCCAAGGTGGGTATGATCGCCGGCTGCCGTGTTCGCGAAGGGGAGATTCGCAAGAACAGCAAAGTTCACGTATATCGAAACAATGAAGTGATCCATTCCAGCGAAATTTCGTCGTTGAAACATGAAAAAGATGACGTCAAAGAAGTCAAGACCGGATTGGATTGTGGAATCGGGGTAAAAGGCTTTGACACCTTTGAACCTGGTGATATCCTGCAAACCTATGTTGTGGAGAGGTTCGGCAGTTAGGAGCCGATATGCCATCACCGATTAGAATGAAGAAAATTTCCGCCAGAATTCGTGATGATCTGTCCGAGATGCTGTTGTATGAATTGGAAGATCCACGCCTGGCAGGTGTCTCCGTCAATGACGTTAAAGTCGATCGCGAGCTGTATTACGCCAGCATTTATGTTTCTGCACTCGAAGGGAAGGAACGCAGCGCTGAAGTGCTCAGTGCGCTGGAAAAAGCTTCGGGTTATATCCGCCGCTCGCTTTCTCAGTCAATAGAACTGAGAACCTTCCCCAAGTTGCGATTCTTTTGGGATCCAACGCCGGAAAATGCTGACAGGGTGGAGTTCCTGCTGAAAGAACTTCAAAAGGAGCGTGAGCAAAAAGCAATAGCTTCTGGTGATGATCCGGCTGAAGCTTCAGAAACGAAAGAATCCTGACAGGATTCGACCCTTATTACAACAGACCTGCCTGCTCACCCTAAAAAGACTGGCAGGTTTTTCTTGCGGAAGAACGGAAATATGGAAAAAAACAAGACTTCAATCGAAGACCTGAAATCGATGAAACAGAAAATCGATCAGGCACAAAATATTGCGGTATTCTGTCATGTGCGGCCAGATGGGGATGCGATGGGCTCGATGACAGGATTTGGTTGGGCGCTGGAAAATGCGGGGAAAAGCGTGCAGTTTGTCTGTCCGGATGAACTTCCCCCAGATGGCTGGTTGAGACCGGAAGAGTTGGGACGTACAGTTGCCTATGTACGTGAACCGGAACCGTATGACCTCAGTATTCTCCTCGATATCAGCGATATTGAGCGCGCTGGATCATATTTCAGCGGTGTTGGCAGTCCAAAACCAGATATTTGTATTGATCACCATATCTCAAATGATGGGATCGCAGAGCTGAACTGGATCGACCCGGACGCACCGGCGACTGCCAGTCTGGTGGCGGGTCTGCTGCCCCGGTTGGGGATGGCAATTGATTCGGATATTGCCAGTATGTTGCTTTCGGGGATTGTGATGGATACGATCGGTTTCAGCACCAGCAATACCAACCCGCAGGTGTTAGAGATAAGCGCTGAACTGATGAAATCGGGCGCAGATCTGTACACAATCACTCAAAAGGTGCTGAAAGCGCATTCCTACGAAGTTTCCAAGTATTGGGCGCGTGGTCTCTCGAAATTGAATCGTGATGGGCAGCTGGTCTGGACCTGGTTTACTGAGGAGGATCGCGAACAGTCAGGATATTTCTATAAAGATGATGCGCATTTGATTGATCACCTGATCAGCACGGATACAGCTTTGGCTGCTATCATCTTTATTCCTACAGCACCCGAAACTGTGAAAGTCTCCTGGCGGGCGAAACCGGGGCTGTATGTTGCAGCAGTCGCTCGATCGTTTGGCGGCGGTGGCCATTTGGCTGCGGCAGGTGCTGAAGTCAAGGGAATCCTTCCCGATGTTATGGATGCTGTCCTTAATGAGACAAAACGGGAAATCCTGCGACTTCATCCCAATTTGACCTCCAAGGGTAGAATTACTTCAAAATCCACCTCTGACTGGAATGAAATCGTTTAGGAAAAATGCGCAACGAAGAGACTAAAAAATATAAAAGTGCTATTTCCGGGATCATCATTGTCGATAAACCGGTTGGAAAGAGTTCCCATGATGTGGTGCAGTTTATCCGAAAAGGAACCGGAATTCGGCGTACCGGTCATACCGGAACGCTTGATCCGCGTGCATCGGGTGTGTTGGTTGTGATGATTGGGCCAGCGGTGCGATTGAGTGAGTACTTGCAGACAGATTCCAAGCGCTATGAAGCCACTATCCATCTGGGAGCCGTTTCTGACACGTATGATGGTGAAGGGGTGATTGTCGAGACCGGCGATTGCAGCCAGATTCCGGAGGAGAGAATCCTTGATGTGCTGGATAGTTTTGTCGGGAAACTGGAACAGGTTCCGCCAAAATATTCAGCGATCAAAGTGGACGGGGAAAAAGCTTACAACATGGCACGCAAAGGGGTTGTGTTTGAACTCCCCAGCCGCAAAGTGGAAGTATTTTCGATCGACTTGGTTGAATATAACCCGCCTGAGCTGACGATTGACGTGTTCTGCTCATCAGGGACCTATATTCGTTCGATTGCACATGATGTTGGCGCAGCCCTTGGTTGTGGAGCGTATTTAACCGAGCTGCGCAGAATCTCCAGCGGTGAGTACTCACTGCGCGATGCAGTGACCCTGTCCGATCTTGAGACCGCATTTGAAGAAGGGAACTGGTACCAATACTTAATCCCAGCTTCCGAGCTGCTTGGAAATTTCCATGATCTGTTCCTTGATTCTGAACAGATTGCTGATATTCGCAATGGCAAACGGATTCCTGCAGATACGAAAGAATTTTCAATTGCGAAAGCAATTTCGGAACAAGGGGAACTGATTGCAATCCTGACTTACGATCCGGAAACATCTGAATGGATGCCCAAAAAAGTCCTCTATAGTTGACAGATGAAACTACTCGATTCGTATGATCAGATCCATCTGAACCAATCCGCGATTACTATTGGTGGTTATGATGGTATTCATCTTGGGCATCGTATGTTGATTCGATCGATGGTGGATTATGCCAGAGAAAACGATGTCCCATCGATTCTGATCACGTTTAACCCTTCTCCCTATATTTTCTTCAAACGGTCCCACAATATTGGTAACATCACGCTTCCACATGAACGCGCTGAAATCCTTGAGCGGATTGGGATCGATTACCTGATCACGCTCCCCTTCACCAATGAGCTTGCCAATATCCCGGCCAACGTTTTCATTTCAGAGTTGATCAAGCATTTGGGAATGAATTCCCTCTGGATCGGAGTGGATTTTTCTTTGGGAAAGAATCGTGAAGGAGATCAGAAGGCACTGCAGAAGCTCGAACAAACTCTGAATTTCAAATTGTTCATCATTCCGCAACTGATTTTACAAAACAGTGTGGTGTCCTCAACCCGTATTCGCAACCTGATCGGACATGGCAACGTTAAAGAGGCAGCCTGTTTGCTGGGCAGACCTTATGCAATTGAAAATGAGGTGATTCATGGAGCCAGGGTTGGGCACAAGATCGGTGTCCCAACGATCAATATGATGCTTCCGAGCGGAAAGTTACTGCCTCCTTTAGGGGTCTATGTGACGCGCATTTGTGTGAACGGGGTTTGGGAAAAAGGGATTACCGCGATCGGGATTCGCCCTACCTTTTATCAGGATGGCGATCTGGTGATTGAAACCTTTATCCCGGGGAAAACCGGTAATGTTTACGGGAAGACAGCGAAAGTGGAACTGCTTGATTTTGTTCGACCGGAGATGAAATTCTGTTCGATTAAAGAATTGCAGAACCAGATCTCACGAGATGTCGAGTACATGGTCCAGTACTTTCAACAGAATCCAATGGATTCCCCTGAAACCGCGTCATCCTGATGAGCCAGCATTTTCCAAATGATGAATCAAGGATAAAGATTAAAATCAGCGAAATAACTTAACGATGCTTTCGATAGACAATTTCTCCCGTGCTCAGAATGGTATACTACCCCAAGAGGTTAAAGAAAAAGCATGACTGAAGAAAACGAACTCAAACTTGAATTTCCATGCAATTTTCCGATGAAAGTAATTGGAAACAACAGTGAGATATTCGAAAAAGAGGTCTATGAGGTGCTTGAGGCGAATGGTGTCTCAATCGATCCTTCCATGGTTCAATGTAAACTGAGTTCCGGGGACAAGTATTGTTCGATGTCATTTGAATTCGAAGCCAAAACACGTGAGCAGGTTGATCAGATTTACATTGACTTGACTGCTGACCCCAATGTGAAGTGGATCCTCTAATGTCATTTCGTTTTGATCGTAAACCTGATCGGCGTGACTTCCTAAAATATATTGGGATGGGTGCAGGTGCAGCCGCATTTTTTCCTTTTTTTCAACAGAGTGGGAATGCGATTCCGGGTGGAAAGGTTGCCCGGGTTGCGATTTCAAGGCTGAGTGTATATAAAGAGCCCTGGGACCAAAGCGAAATTCTTTATCAAAAATTCAGAGATGATCTGATCAACGTCTATTATTCAGTTAACTCAGAGCATGGTCCCGGTTATAACCCCATCTGGTACCGGATTTGGGGCGGGTACGTGCATTCAGGACATCTCCAGCTGGTAGAAACCCACATGAACACACCCGATTATTCTGTGATTGGAGCGCCTGCGCCTGGAAAAATTGGCGAAGTGACTGTGCCTTTTACTCAAGCCCAGCTTCCAGGCTCGCAAGGTGTCTGGCAAAATGTTTTTCGGCTCTATTACCAATCGGTGCACTGGATTGTCGGGCTCGAAACTGGGCCCGATGGCCGTCCCTGGTACCGGATAAAAGACGAGATTTTTGACCTGGATCAGCTCGATTATTTCGTTCCTGCCGAACACGTTCGTATCGTCAGCGAAGCGGAGTTGACACCCATTTCCCCCGATGTTCCCTGGGAACGCAAACGAATTGAAGTGAAAATTGGCATGCAACAATTGATTGCTTATGAGGATGACATCCCAGTCATGACTACAACCGTTTCTACCGGTATACAACGCAAAAGAATTGATGGGCAGATTCCTACAGCTACTCCTCTGGGAAGATTTAATATTCAAAATAAAATGCCATCAAAACATATGGGCGATGGACAAATGACCGATGATCTTAACGCCTATGAGTTGCCGGGCGTCCCCTGGGTGTGTTTCTTTGAACCGGTTACGGGTATAGCAACGCATGGAACTTACTGGCATACCAATTTCGGTATGACGATGAGCCGTGGCTGCGTTAATATGCGAAATGAAGAAGCCAAATGGCTTTTCCGCTGGTCTTATCCAAAGTTCACAAATAATAAAATTGAAACGATCGGGCTGGGTACGCCGGTTTTTGTATCCTGATTTCAGATAAATTCAACAAAAATCTGATTACTGACAAACGCCAGTTCGCGGTTGATAACCAGGTTGCCATTTGGCTGGAAATGGATTGCTTTTTGTCTGAGCAACCGTTCGAGAGGTTTGCAAAACGCCTTTTCAAGCGTGATTCCGAAGCGCATCTCGAAGGCTGACGGATCAATCCCTTCTTCCAGCTGTCGCAGTCCGAAGATCAAGTAGTTCTGCTGCTCTTCCAGATTGGTTTGTTTACGGACGATGCTGGCAGCGGGAAATCGTTTGCCGCCGGTTTTACGCTCATATTG
>JAAZKE010000028.1 GCA_012799995.1 Chloroflexota bacterium
TACTCCGAACGTCCGCAAACTGCCGCCGCTCGAATGACTGGAAAAATTCCCGTAAAAATCAGGCAGGATCGCGCAGCCCGTATGCGATCGGTAATCCATGCTGCTGGTCTTGCATTTGCAAGCCAGATGGACAGGCAGCAGGTGCACGTTTTGTGGGAATCTGCTCATAAAACTTCTACCCAAAACTATCAACTGAAGGGTTACACAGAAAACTATCTTCCTGCTGTCAAAACTCAGGCATCCACGAGAGTCAACTTTATCGAAACGGTAGTAGTATCAGGCTCGGATCAAGGCAAATTGCTGGTAGAAACAATCACTGATTAGGTTGATCCGGGTTTTCCCCTGACCAACCAGCAAGCGGCATTGAATCCAGTTTTTCCAACCCCGGTTTCATCAGGCTTTCTTCGAGCGCACGCGTGGTTTTCTGAGCACCCATTTGCATTTTCCCAACCTTTGAAGTGACAAAGAAGTGAGAACGTGGATGAGGTGTTTTATCAGGGATTGTAGAGAGGGGAGCGTCCTTTTGAAAACTAATGGCGAAAAATTTGCCAGGATATGATGTCAATCAGGGCGCGGGCAGTAGCTGGAATTTCACGCACATGCCACCAGAGCATGTCCAACGGATGGTGAACTTGATGGCTGGCTGCATAACCTTTAGCGTTTATTCCAATACCCTTGGCAATCAGCAACACTCTGGGGAGGTGAAAAGACTGTGTGATCAGCAGGAATCTGGTTGGTTCCTGCTGTTTTAGATGGACGCATGAATCAAAAGAGCGAAAGCCATCGTGATCTAAATGAATTTTTCCCTCAGGAACATTTTGTGCGAGCGCCTGCAGCTTCATCGCCAAAGGTTCATTACAATAGAGCGAACGGTTCCCCCCACTCATGATCATTTCACGAATTACCCCCTGATGATACAGATCAGTTGCAGCATCGACCCGCTCTCTCAGCACAAGCGATGGAGTGCCGTTCTTTTCAAGTCCTGCTCCAAAGACCAGACCGATAGATTCTTCTTCATTGGTAGCAGATGGATGCATGAAACGTTTTGACCAGAGGATCACAATGATCCGCCAGAAGGCCATTCCCATGAAAAGAATCTGAATTATTCGTTTGAGCAAAGCGTTCACTATCTTGATATTCTTCCCCGTAAAAATGTTGTACTTATTAATTCCATTTATAATCAAGAATCAACAGGGAATCAAAATGGAAAAAATAAGATTATTAAAGTCATCAAATATTATACAGGTTGAATTGCCTGACGGCAGAATCCTTGAAGGTCCGCGCGGAGCAACAGTGGAGATGTTTTTGAAACCGTTGGCGGGTGAATTCAAGCATCAGTTGGTGGGGGCAATCGTCAATAAAGAGCTGCGTGAGCTCGGATATATACTTGAATCGAGTACAACAATTGAACCAGTGCTGACCAGTGACTCTATTGGGAAAAATATCTATCGTCGGTCGCTGGTTTACCTGTTGTCGGCTACTTTTGAAAAGCTCTTGCCAAAGAATCAACTGACTGTAGATCATTCCATTCATTCGGGCGGTTTATTTTGCAAAATCACCGGGCCGCGCTTAAATGGAGGGAAAGACTTTTACACCCAGCTCGAAAACGAAATGCGCAAGACGGTGGAGTGTGATCTGCCAATTTATCGCGAAATGCTCTCGATTGAAGAGGCGAAAGCGCTGTTTTTAAAGAAAAAACATTATGAAAAAATCCAGCTCTTAAAGTATAGGAAAAAGAATTACCTGACGACCTATCGTCTCGAAAATTTTATCGACTATCACTATGGGTATATGGTGCCCTCCACCGGATATCTGCGAATTTTCGCAATTGAACCTGCCTCAGCACCGATGGAGTTTTTCCTGCGGTTTCCGGAATCTGGATCATCTGAGGTGATTACCAAACGGGTGGAAGCGCCTAAAATGATGTCGGAATTTCGCCTGTATGGCGATTGGCTGAAGCGGCTGGAGATCGATTCAATCGCAGCGCTAAACCAGGCTATTGAGACAGATCGTATTCAGGAAGTGATTCTGGTCAGCGAAGCGCTGCATGACCAGAAGTTTGTTCAAATAGCACGCGAAATCACCACCCATAAACCGCATGTGCGCGTGGTACTGATTGCAGGGCCTTCCTCTTCCGGAAAAACCACCTTCTCCAAGCGACTTACCATTGAGCTTCTGGCACTGGGAGTTTCTCCCGTTCCGATCGAAATGGATGACTTTTTTGTGGATCGTGAGCTCAGCCCAAAAGCTCCAGACGGCAGTTACGATTTTGAATCGGTTGAAAACCTGAATATTCCATTGATGGACGCTTGCATTCAGAGACTGATCAATGGCGAGGAAGTTCAACTGCCCAAATTTGATTTTCTGGATGGGAAGAGCAAACTGGGCAAAGTGCTGAAGATTCACAAGGATCAGATCATCATTCTGGAAGGAATTCATGGAATGAATCCGAAACTCCTGCCTGCGATCCGCAACGACTTGAAGTTTCAAATTTACGCGTCGCCTTTGACGCAGGTCAACCTCGATCGATATAACCGGGTTTCTACCGTTGACACACGCCTGATCCGTCGGACGGTGAGGGATTTCCGTGAACGCGGTTACAATGCTCAGGACACGCTTGCCCGTTGGGGTTCTGTGCGAGCCGGGGAGGAAAAATACATTATCCCTTTCCAGAAATACGCCGATCAGTACTGTAATACGTCGTTGGTGTATGAATTGTCAGCGTTGAAAAGCCTTGCAGAAACGGCATTACGACAGGTTCCCTGGGGGACACGTGAATACGTGGAAGCCAAGCGTTTACTGTCATTCCTGGAATGGGTGTTGCCAATACCGGAAGGATTGGTGCCGGCAAACTCAATCCTGTCAGAATTTATTGGGGGATCCAACCTGAAGCATTTCACTGTATGGAAAGAGAATCCAAGAACCACTTGATGATTTAAGAAGAAAAAGCAGTTCATACTGAACTGCTTTTTCTGTCATATATTGGTAGATTCGCGTAGCGAGCAATCTATTTTGGCATAATTATTGCGATAACAACGTACCTGGAAAAGCGTCTGCCAGTGAAAGGCCTCAAGCTTTCATGTAGCGGCTCAAGACAGTTGCTGCACCCGGCAGTGTTACTTTTTCGCCTGGTTTGATGCTGTCAGGTGAAACTGGTTTAACTTTGCCACTGTTCTGATAAATGAAGATATTCGTTCCTTCAGCGGTAGCGCTTTTTTCAACCAACCCCAATCCGGTGATCCAACCTTCACGATCAACAGAACAGCTGGTGACTGTGCCGATCATTTTGCCTTTCACATCCAGGATGGGATCGCCTCCATGTGCCATTCTTACGGCTTTTTCGTTGAACCTGAAGCGAATAATCCTGTTGGTTAGTTCCTTTTCATCTTTGAGATAAGCAGCTCTCCCAATGAACCATGGTTTGTATGTCTTTACGAAGTGCGCAAACCCGGCTTCGTTGACTTTGATATTGTTCGAGCCAGCCAGTTCGTGACCGTAGAGCGGTAACCCTGCTTCAATCCGCAGTGAATCGCGCGAAGCCAGACCACAGGGTTTCAGCCCAAATGGTTCACCTTTTTCGATTAACAAGCGCCATAACTCGACCGCACGATCTGGATGGACAAACAATTCAAACGAAATCTTCTCACCGGTATAACCAGTGCGTGCCAGAATAATGTCAATACCGTTAAGGGTAACGTGTCCAACTGCAGATCTGGGCAACTGCTCAATCACTTTCTTATCAGCAGGTGAGCTCTCCAGCGACAATAAAATGTCTTTTGATGCTTTCCCCTGCAGTGCGATATCGACCCGCTGCTGATCCCCCATGCGGGGATTGCGCAGATCTTCAAGAATCACGTGGCGTCCAAAAGCGCGTGCACAGGGACGATTACGATCCACCAGCACATGGTTATCACGCACAGCCTCCAGCCATGCCCAGTCTTTTTCATCATTGGCAGCGTTTACTACCACCAGATAGGTCTGCTCCGCAATCGCGTAAACGATTAAGTCATCAATCACGTTGGCATCCGGGTCAAGGAAATGCGTGTAGCAGGTCTCTCCAACCGAAAGAGCGGATATGTCATTGGCGCAAACACTGTCCAGAAATGCCATTGCGTCCGGTCCGGAAGCGCGGTAGACACCCATATGGGTAACATCGAACAAACCAGCCGCACTTCGCACTGCTTCATGCTCATCTTTAACCGAT
Organism: Chloroflexota bacterium; assembly: GCA_012799995.1. Classification (GTDB taxonomy): domain Bacteria; phylum Chloroflexota; class Anaerolineae; order Anaerolineales; family Anaerolineaceae; genus Flexilinea. The sequence goes on from JAAZKE010000028.1 coordinate 4,205, forward strand.
GTATACCAAAGCGGCATATCCCAACCGGCAAAAGGCGCCATCTTGGCTCCTGATTGTACATGGATGTCATATAACGGGGTTCTTCTGGGCTCATTTGCAGCTTTATGATCGTCGAATTTAGCAAAATCAAAGTCAGGTAAGCAGGTTGAATCAGTCTCACCCATGCCGACCGCATACGGTTTTACAAACTCGGAGTTGATGCTTTCCTGTCCTGATTCCGGCGAGTGTGCGCTGATGATCACTGGGCCGGGCAAGCGCATTCTCAGGTCATCATCAAAGCGGATAAAGCCTTCGGAAAGACCGCGCAACCAGGCTGCTGCCAATCCAATTTGACTGGACTCACAGCAGAAAAGAAATCCTTTTTCGGTGTTCATCATCGATCCACTGATCGTGCCCTGATCCGTCCAAAGCGTGGCATGCTGGGTTTCTACACCTTCAAGACTTTCAGAATCGTTCATGAAAGCATAATTTACGAATTCCTGCGCTTTGTCGCCATGGATCAGCAGACAGGACTTCCCATCGACTGATTCAAATTCGTCATCTATGTAATAGAAATGCGGATAGCCATAGAATGCAGAACGATCCAGGGTCACAAATCGTCCGCATAAGTCCCGAACCTCAGCTTTGCAGCGTTCAAATACGGAGAAGTCGATCTTCGATCGCAGCAACATGCTCTTTGCCCCGGGGATGTAATAAGGGTGCGTGGCGTACAACAGGTCGGCGATCAAATTTGCAATCTTCACCATCTCCGGTTCTTTCATACCGAGCTGTGTGACGCAGGGAAGCCCCAGGCGAATGCCGCTGGCGCGCAGGGCTGATTTGTCCCCTGGAATGGTATTGCGGTTGCAGACGATCCCGGCATTGTCCAGAATTCGTGCGGCGATGTCGCCAGAAAGCGTTGCCCCATCCGCCCCTTTGAATGGCTTACAATCGATCAGCACCATGTGACTGTCAGATCCGTTGTAAGGGATTGTCACTCCGCGCTCTTTCAATTGATGAATTAGAGCCTGAGTGTTATTGAGAATCTGCTGTTGATAAGTTCTAAATTCATCGGTCATCGCCAACTTGAAATTGGTCGCAAGGGCAGCGAAGACCTGTGTATGCGGACCACCCTGCTCGCCGGGGAAGACAGCCTTGTCGACGGTCTTTGATATGACCGGGTTGGTTGTGATGATCACTGCGCCACGAGGCCCGGAAAGCGTCTTGTGAGATGTAAAAGTAACCACATCAGCAATCCCGATTGGTGAAGGTACCACTTTCGCTGACACCAGTCCTGCGATATGAGCGATATCTGCCATCAGATAAGCTCCGACTTTGTCGCAGATCTGTCGATAGCGCTGCCAGTCAGGGATGTAGGGGTAGGAGGTGAACCCTGCAATAATCATCTTTGGATTGCACTCAAGCGCAATCCGTTCGATTTCATCGTAATTGAGCATCTGGGTCTCGGGATCAACGGTGTAGTGAACGATGTTGTAAAGCATGCCAGTGCGATTGACCGGGCTGCCATGGGTGAGATGGCCGCCATGGAGCAAATCCATCGTCAGGACGGTGTCACCTGGTTTGATGATGTGATAGGCTGCGTTATTGGCAGGAGCACCGGACAGCGGCTGGACGTTGACATAAAGCTCATCGGCAGAAAATTTCTCAGTAGCAAACAGTTCGGCACACCGTCGGCGTGCCAGAGATTCCAAAACATCAACGTACTCAACCCCCTTGTAATAGCGTGGATCAGAATTACGGCGGTACTCTCCCAATCGCAGTTCATAGTCCAGTATCTGATCTTCAGTCATCAGCCGACCGGATGGATCCGGATAGCCTTCGGCGTAGACGTTCTGGAAAACTGTCGAGAGCGATTGGCGAACCATCTCCGGCGCAAAAGACTCGCTGGGAATCATGATCAGCTTCCGCTTTTGACGCTCTGTTTCAAGTGCGGTTAATTTGGTTATTTCAGGATCAAAATCATTTAAATCCCAATTAAATAAATAGTCGTTCATTCAATCTCCTTCGCTTATCATTCGTTGATGTTGTTATTAATCCAGTTCAGGATCAGATCAAGATATTGATCCCGTTCCGGTTCGTTGTGCAGCTCATGAAATCCTTCCGGGATTTCGTGATATTCGATTTCTGATCCGGCAAACCTGGCAAACCTGGCTGTAGATGCGGGATCGACAATGCCATCTTGTGCTCCCTGCAACAGGATGGCCGGAACTGGGAAAGCTGCCTGTTCCTGCATTATTCTATCAGCGTATAAAACCAGATCGGCCCCCAGGCGCAGAGAAATTTTATTATGGACCATCGGATCTTGTTCATAAGCCTCATTCACTGTCGGATCATGGGAGAGTAATTCAATCTCAATCACATTTTGCAGCGTGATCCCAGGTACTATCCTTGCCAGTGTTGCGAGTATTGGAATGGCTTTTTGTGGGATTGCTTTTTTCAGACCCAGTGCCGGGCTGGTGATTATACATCCCTTAAGACTATCGGGAAATTTATATCCATATTGAATCGCGATTGCTCCACCCATGGAATGCCCATAGACGAACACCGATAAATCAGGTGAATCCGCAAGGATCTCATGTTTAATGTGATCGATAATCTTCAGCGTCTGGTCGTAAGATAATTGCCCTTTCCTGCCTGAGCTGCGGCCATGCCCTGGCTGGTCAAAGGTGTAGACCTCGACTCTTTGAGCTAAAAGACGTTCGATGACGTAAGCATAACGATCACAATGCTCACAAATCCCATGGACAAGAATTACGGCTGCCCTGGCGGAGTTGTCATCGCAAAGGTAATTTTTCCTGAAGACCGAATCTGAATTAATTGATTCATAGAACTCATCAATATGTGTCATGAGCGGTTCCTTTTTGAAAAAGCTTACTGCTTATTATCATTTATTATTTTAATAGGAAACTGCAAAACAGACTGTGTCGTTTGGAAACGAACTTGAAAACAGCTTCTGAAATACACTTTGAAAGGATTTAGTCATGATTCAATTTTCCCACTTTAACTTCAACGTATTAGATTTACAAAAATCGCTTGACTTTTATGAGAAGGCGATCGGCTTAAAGCCCGTTCGCACGAAAGAAGCGGAAGATGGCTCATTCAAACTGGTCTATCTTGGGGATGGAATCACCAATTTCAATCTGGAATTGACCTGGATGCGTGACAGAAAAGAACCTTACAACCTGGGCGACCTCGAATATCACTTGGCATTTGAGACAGATGAATATGAAGCGTTTCATGACCGTCACAAGGAAATGGGTGTGATCTGTTATGAAAACCCGAAGATGGGGATCTATTTTATTAATGATCCAGATGGGTATTGGATTGAAATAGTCCCTAAAAGATAATCGTGCGTCAGGAAAAAAATTTATTATAATAAGGCAATGAATTGTAGAAACTCATGCTTTCAGTTGTATTTTTACACAATATTTACAATGAATCATTTATTCTCTTTACACGATGCCGGTAAGATTAGTGTGTACTTAAAACAAAGGAGAAAAAAATGAAAAAAAGTATTGTCGTTATTAGTTTAGCTTTGATCGTTGCATTGTTCGCTTCCATGGTAGCTTTTGCTGCAGATTTTGATAAAAGCAAAGCAATTTCCGTAGTGTCCCGTGAAGAAGGTTCCGGAACCCGTGGCGCGTTCATTGAATTGGTTGGTGTCCAGGTAAAAAATGACAAGGGCGAAAAAGTTGACATGACCACCGAAGATGCGATCATCGCGAATGGTACCAACATTGTCATGACCACCGTTGCCAGCGATACATATGGTATTGGATATATTTCCCTCGGATCATTGAATGACACCGTCAAAGCTGTCAACGTCGATGATGTTGAGCCTACTGTTAAAAATATTCAGGACGGTTCCTACAAAGTGTTCCGCCCGTTCAATATTGCTTACAAAGGCGAATTGAGCGAAGTTGCCCAGGATTTCGTGAACTTCATCCTGAGCGCTGAGGGACAGGCTGTTGTTGAAGAAAACAAATACATCAAAGTTTCCGAAGAGTCACCGAAATTCGAAGGCAAAAACCCCGCTGGCAAGATCGTGGTTGGTGGTTCATCCTCCGTTACTCCGCTGATGGAAAAACTGAAGGAAGCTTATATTGCGATCAACAGCAATGCTGAAATCGAAATTCAATTAAGCGACTCCACCACTGGAATGACCTCAGCGAAAGACGGAATCCTCGATATCGGCATGGCTTCCCGCGAGCTGAAAGAATCTGAACTCGAAGTATTGACCCCAGTAGTCATCGCGAATGATGGGATTGCAATCATTGTCAATCTTGATAACCCGATTGAGAATCTGACCAGCGACCAGGTAAGAGCCATCTACGTTGGCGAGATCACAACCTGGGAACAAACTGAAATCAACTAATTCTGTTACGAAATCGGATAAAAAACAGTAAATTACAATTGAATACAGGCTGCTCTCTCAGTGCAGCCTGTATTTCATAAAGAGGAAAAAAGAATGAAAAAACAAAAGGAAAAATTAATGCAGATTGTCTTTCTGGTTTCTGCATGCGTCTCAATTCTTGCTGTATTCCTGATCTGCGTTTTTCTTTTTGCAAATGGCGTTCCTGCCATCACTAAAATTGGCGTTTTCAAATTCCTTTTTGGAACGACATGGCGGCCATCCAACGGCATATATGGAATTTTTCCAATGATCGTTGGCAGTATTTATGTAACTGCCGGGGCGATTGTGATAGGAGTTCCAATTGGCATAATGACCGCACTGTATCTGGCGATGTTCTGTCCGCCAAAGGCATATAGCTTTGTCAAGCCTGCGATTGAATTGCTGGCAGGTATCCCTTCGGTTGTATACGGCTTTTTCGGTATGGTAATGATTGTTCCGATGATTCGGGATACACTCGGCGGAAATGGCAACAGTATGTTGGCTGCATCCATCCTGCTGGGAATTATGATCCTGCCGACAATCATCAATGTCAGCGAATCCGCCATTCGCGCTGTACCCGATTTCTATTATGAGGGTGGAAGGGCGCTGGGTGCCAGCCATGAAAGAACAGCCTTTACCGTGATGCTGCCTGCTGCAAAATCCGGAGTGCTGGCAGCTGTTATCCTTGGAATCGGGCGTGCAATTGGGGAGACAATGGCTGTGATTATGGTTGCCGGGAACCAGGCGCGTATGCCAAAAGGGCTGCTTGCAGGGGTGAGGACGATGACCGCAAACATCGTAATTGAGATGGGTTATGCAGCTGAGCTGCATCGTGAAGCGCTGATTGGGACTGCAGTGGTACTGTTTGTCTTTATTTTGATCATCAATATGTCATTCTCAGTTATTAATCGGAAGTCGTTATCATGACAGAAAACATCATAGCTCAAAAAATAAATGGAATTACCCGCGCGCAAAAAATAAAGAGTTACAGACGTGACCCTTTATCGTTGGTGCTGCTTTTCATCGTAAATTTCAGTTCTATTTTGACGATCGCTGTTTTGGTGTTCATCATTGGGTTTATCTTAGTGCGTGGAATTCCCAATTTGTCGCCAAAGCTGTTTGAACTCAAATATACAACTGAAAATGTCTCTCTTTTTCCTGCTTTGGTCAACACCTTGATCATCGTAGTGGTGTCTTTGATTATCGCGGTTCCACTGGGGATATTTTCAGCAGTGTATTTGACGGAATATGCCAAAAAAGGCAGCCAACTGGTGAAAGTGATCCGCATTACTGCTGAGACCCTTTCCGGTATTCCATCAATCATTTACGGTTTATTTGGCATGCTGTTCTTTGTAATCGCATTAAAAATGGGATATTCAATTTTGTCCGGCGCCTTGACGCTGGCGATCATGATTCTGCCTTTGATCATGAGAACTACTGAAGAAGCGCTTTTGGCAGTACCCATCTCCTATCGCGAAGGCAGCTATGGATTGGGTGCGGGAAAAATGCGCACGGTTTTCAAGATTGTGCTTCCTTCTGCGATGCCTGGCATCCTGGCGGGTGTCATTCTTGGAATTGGGCGTATCGTTGGAGAGACGGCAGCGCTTATTTATACTGCCGGTTCGGTTGCCGCCATTCCCAAGTCATTGAAATCGTCAGGTCGAACGCTGGCAGTGCATATGTATGCTATTTCGACCGAAGGAATCTATGTAAATGAGGCTTATGCGACTGCGGTCGTTCTGATTGTTGTCGTTGTGATTATCAATTGGCTGTCTACCATCAGCGCAAGAAAATTGACAAAAGGATAAATTGACACATGGATAAATTTACAATCGAAAACCTTGATCTTTATTACGGTAATTTTCAAGCACTGAAAAATATTAATTTTGGCATTCCAAGCAATAAAATTACCGCTCTGATTGGGCCATCGGGCTGTGGAAAATCGACGTTGCTAAAGACCTTGAACCGGATGAACGATCTGATTGAAGATGTTACCATTACCGGGAAGATATTGCTGGATGATGAAGACATTTATGGCGCGATTGACGTGAATCTGTTGCGAAAGCGGGTTGGTATGGTGTTCCAGAAACCGAATCCTTTCCCGATGAGCGTTTACGATAATGTGGCTTATGGCCCAAGAACGCACGGTATAAAATCAAAAGCTGCACTGGATGAGATTGTTGAGAAGTCTCTTCGAGACGCTGCGATCTGGGAGGAAATGAAAGATCGCTTAAAAAGAAGCGCGCTTGGTATTTCAGGAGGTCAGCAGCAGCGTCTTTGTATTGCACGAGCACTTGCTGTCAATCCGGAAGTGGTTTTGATGGACGAACCGACGTCTGCTCTGGATCCTATTTCTACATCAAAGATCGAAGATCTTGTCTTGGAACTCAAGAAACAATATACTATCGTCATAGTTACACATAATATGCAGCAGGCTGTTCGTATTTCGGATAAAACAGCTTTCTTCTTATTGGGTGAAATGATCGAGTTTGGCGACACGGAAACAGTGTTCTCTATGCCAAAGAACAAGAAAACTGAAGATTACATCACCGGGAGATTCGGATAATGAGAGTAAGATTTGATGAACAACTTGAACTATTGAATTCTGAATTAATTAAAATGGGAGGACTCTGCGAAGAGGTAATCTTCAAAGCAGCTACAGCCATGCTCAAAGGAGATCCTGAGCTCGCATTGGAAGTGATTCCGATTGACCAGGAAATCGACCGTAAAGAGCACGATATCGAGAACCTTTGTCTCAAATTGCTGCTGCAACAACAACCGGTTGCGAAAGATCTGCGGCTTGTATCGGCAGCCTTGAAGATGGTGACGGATATGGAGCGGATCGGAGACCAGGCGGCGGACATCGCGGAGATTGTACGGATGGACAATATCCCATTCGATAATAACAATCCCTATATTCGCGATATGGCAAATGCTACTGTTTACATGGTCAACAACAGCATTAACGCATTTGTACACCGTGACCTCGAAATGGCGCATGCGGTAATAGCATACGATGACATTGTTGATGATTTATTCAACAAAATCAAAGTCGAGCTGATTCAGAAGATTTCCGCTTGCGACATTACCGGGCTGGAAGACAATTTTGGGGAAATCGCGATCGACATGCTGATGGTGGCAAAATACTTCGAACGGATTGGTGATCATGCTGTAAATATTGCGGAATGGGTCGAGTTCGCGATCACTGGTCATTTGAAAGATACGTAGAAATATGATTTATTGCGTTGAAGACAATAACGAAATTCGCGAGCTCATTCTCTATACGTTGCAGATGACCGGTTTTGAAGCCAAGGGGTTTGCAAACGGGAATGATTTTTTCGCGGACTTAAAAAATGATGTGCCTGAACTGGTTTTGCTTGATATTATGCTCCCGGGAGAAAATGGGTTGCAAATTTTGAAACGGTTGCGCAATACAAGAGCAACTGAAAAAGTGCCGGTGATTATGATAACGGCCAAAACAACTGAATATGATAAGGTACTTGGACTGGACAGCGGTGCTGATGACTATCTGTCGAAACCATTTGGCATGATGGAACTGGTTGCGCGCGTGAAAGCGGTTTTACGACGTAGCGAGCCTCAAGTCAAAGCGGGTGAAATCACCGTTGGTGACTTGACAATCAATCAGGATGAACATCGCGTCCTCAGTAAAGGTGAGGAAATCCCTTTGACACCAAAAGAGTTCGCGTTATTACACTATCTGGTTGAAAACCGAGGGATTGTGATGACCCGGGAGAAGCTTCTTTCCGAAGTCTGGGGATTTGATTTCTATGGTGAAACCCGGACAGTGGATGCTCATATTCGTTCACTTCGAATGAAGCTTGGGGAAATCGGTTCCATGATTGAAACCGTACGCGGAATAGGGTACCGCATCGAAAAAGCATGATCAAACGCAAGATCTTTACCAATCTTTTCCTGCTCTCAATCTTATCGATTCTTCTAACATCGTTGTTAATCTCGTTATTGTACTTTAACAATTCAACTGAGACGATGAAAGTAAATCTTCGCAACAATGCTAATTTCATCGCGGATCTATTGAACGTTGATGGTTATAGCGTGCTTGAGAAAATTCCGAATAGGGCTAAAACAGATCGTATAACCATTGTTGATCCTTCTGGAAAAGCTTTATACGATAACCGTAAATCTGTATCCAATCTGACAGATCATTCAAGTCGATCGGAAATCATTCAAGCACTCGAAAAAGGAATTGGTGAGAGCAGGCGAATTTCTGATACCACATCCAAAGACACCTTTTATTACGCGATTAAGTTGAAAGATGGCAATATTTTCCGTGTTTCCCGGGATTACCCGGATTTTATAAAATCTTTTCTGGCAAGTATTCCATTATTGGCTTTGATCGCGATATTTGTTACGATGATTTCGCTGTTTCTGGCGCGACGTCAGTCCAATGCCATTGTCGATCCATTGAACAATCTCGATCTCGAACAGCCGATGGCTAATAACATCTACGATGAAATTGCACCATTGATCAGCCGTATCTCAGACCAACAGAATCAGATCAAGCTTCACATGACCGAATTGCAGGAAAAGCAAACCGAGTTTAATTCGGTTGTCAGCAACATGAAGGAAGGCTTGATTTTACTAAATCAAAATGCCAATATTCTGACGATCAATGAAAGTGCACGATCAATCTTCGCCGCTGAACCCGGTAACTATTTGGGAAGGAAGATTTTCGTACTGCATCGCAGCTCCGCGCTTCAAAATCTGATTGAGAGCGCGCTGGAAGGGAACCCGCGAGAGGATGTTTTGACCATCGACGGACATCACTATCAGTTCCTGGTCAATCCAGTCAGTGCGGAAGATAAAATTAAAGGCGTGGTGTTGATTATCCTTGATATAACTGATAAAGAGGAGGCCGAAGCTCGCCGGCGGGAATTTACCGGAAACGTATCGCATGAACTCAAAACTCCTTTGACTTCGATTCGTGGATACGCCGAAATTATTCATAATGGTCTGGTTAAATCTGAGGACATCCCCTCATTCAGCGGCAGAATCTACAGTGAAGCAGACCGAATGCTGACAATGGTGAATGACATTATGACACTATCCCATCTGGATGAGGATTTGCCCGATCTGCGAACTGAGACAGTCGACTTGTTGCCGGTGATACAGGATGTGAGTGAGCGAATGAAGCCGATGGCGGCTGGGAATCAAATCAGGCTGATTGTTGACGGTGAAAACTTCCAGATCAAAGGCATTCGTCAACTGATTGATGAAATGATCTTTAATATTCTTGATAACGCAATTAAGTACAATCGGCCGGGTGGATCCGTCAGAATTATGTTGAATTCCGACGCAAATTATGGCAAAGTGCGCATCACTGACACCGGTATTGGAATCGCCAGAGAAGAACAGGAACGTGTTTTTGAACGTTTTTATCGTGTTGACAAAAGCCACTCCCGTGATTCAGGGGGAACGGGTTTAGGATTATCAATTGTCAAGCATATAGCGAAAATTCACCGAGCGAAGCTGGAGCTGGACAGTCAGGTGGATATAGGCACCAGTATCACGATCCTGTTTCCCAAGGAACAGCTCGCCTCTGTTGATATCTCCCTTGAGCCAGGGTTAGAAGGATCAGAATAAGCACAATTATTTATTAGCAATTTAATAGATCGAAACAATTGGGGCAGGCTCAAAGGGATATGAGTCTGCTCTTGCTTTAAAAACTCCATTCATAAATTTGATTGTTGATTATAAAAAGATAGATTATATATCAACTTTATAAATAGATTATGATAAATGGATAAGAAATTCCTATAAGCTATGCTTGGTGTAAGTGTTTAGACAGCTTCAAGCGTTTGTTTAAGACCGGTATGATAAAATTAAGACAAATTTATACGAAAAATATGAAAAAAAGGGAGTGAAGTCAATGTCCGAACGGAAATGGGTTTATTTATTCAATGAAGTTGACCAGGCTGAAGCTAACAGTGGCGGCAGCTGGGACAAAGTGCGCGGTTTATTAGGTGGCAAGGGGGCCAACCTTGCGGATATGACCAGAATTGGTGTACCTGTACCTCCCGGGTTCACCGTTACCACAGAAGCCTGTAATGTCTATTCAGATACAGGAAAATTCCCTGAAGGATTGTGGGAACAAATGCTGGAAGCGCTGGCAGTTGTTGAAAAACAAGCTGGCAAAAAATTCGGCGATCGCAATAATCCTTTATTGCTCTCCTGCCGATCCGGTGCAAAATTCTCGATGCCCGGTATGATGGACACTGTTTTGAATATCGGCTTGAACGATGATACCGCTGCTGCAATGGCAGAGCTCACAGGCAATAAACGATTTGTCTATGATTCCTATCGCCGCTTGATTCACATGTTCGGCTCGGTTGTAATGGAAATTCCGGATGAAGTTTTTGAAGAACCTCTTGAAGCCTACAAAGTCAACAAAGATTACAAAGCTGACACTGAAATGACCGCCGAAGACTGGGAAGAGATTGCTAATCAATACAAAGCTGCTGTCAAATCCTACATAAAGAAGGACTTCCCTCAGGATGCTTACGAACAGGTAAAACTGGCGACAGAAGCAGTGTTCCGATCCTGGAATGGAAAACGTGCAATAGACTATCGAAGAGCTGAAAATATTTCTGACAGTCTTGGTACAGCCGTTAATATCCAGACAATGGTGTTCGGTAATATGGGGAATGACTCCGGTACTGGTGTGGCTTTCACACGGAACCCTCTGGATGGAACCAACCATATCTTCGGTGAATATCTGCTGAATGCACAGGGCGAAGACGTTGTTGCCGGTATCCGCAACGCAGAAAATCTTGATACCTTAAAAGACGTTATGCCTGATATCTATAATCAGTTCCTGGATCTGACCAAGAAGCTGGAAAAGCATTACAAAGATATGCAGGATGTTGAATTTACTTTCGAACGCGGAAAATTCTGGATGCTTCAGACTCGAAATGGCAAGCGTACTGCAAAAGCAGAAGTCGCGATTGCAGTTCAGATGGTTAATGAAGGTCTGATCGACAAAAAGACCGCGGTAAAACGCGTAACCCCGAAACAGATTGACGCTTTGCTGCATCCTCAATTCGACCAGAAAGTAATTGCAGCCACCAAGCCATTTGCCCAAGGTGTCAACGCATCTCCTGGTGCTGCAGTCGGTCAGATTTATTTTGACGCTGACAAAGTTGTTGAAATGAAAGAGACCTACAACACAGACTGTATCATGGTCCGCCAGTTCACAAAACCGGATGATGTCCATGGTATGCTTTCCGCGAAAGGCATCCTGACCTCTGAGGGTGGTGCTACATCTCATGCTGCGGTCGTTGCACGCCAGTTTGGCGTACCCTGCGTTGTCGGTGCATCGATGATTTCTATCGATATGGAGAAGAAAACGTTGACTGTTGGAGACTTGGTTCTGAATGAAGGTGATTGGGTTTCCGTAGATGGTTCAACCGGTAAAGCTTACGCTGGCAAGATGAATGTGGTCGTCCCCAACATCGATGAGATGGAAGATCTGCATACCATTCTGACCTGGGCAGATGAAATCGCCCGCATGGAAGTTTGGACGAATGCAGATAATCCACGTGATGCTTTACGCGCCCGCTCATTCGGCGCAAAGGGTATTGGTCTCTGCCGAACCGAGCATATGTTCTTTGATCCTGAACGTTTGCCGATCATGCAGCGCATGATTCTGGCGAAAAACATAGAAGACCGCGTTGAAGCTCTGAATGAATTGTTACCCTTCCAGCGTGCTGACTTCGATGGCTTGTTCGAAGCCATGACTGACCTGCCGGTAATCATCCGCCTGGTTGACCCGCCACTGCACGAATTCCTGCCATCTGCTGATGAAATTCAGGAACAGATCATTACAAAACGGATCGACAAGATATCTGACTATGTTAATGGCAAACTGCATGACAAAGAATTATCCGAACTGGAAAATATGAAGAAGGAAGTTGATAAGCTTCATGAATCCAACCCGATGATGGGGCTGCGCGGTATTCGTTTGAGCATCGTGATGCCTGAAATCGTTGAAATGCAGGTTCGGGCGATCTTTGAAGCTGCCTGTGATGTCAAACTGCGCGGTTTCAACCCGAAACCGGAAATCATGATCCCGTTGACTGGCCATGTGAACGAACTGAAGAAAGTTCAACCGCGCCTGGTTGAGATTGCAAAAGAGGTGATGAGCGAGAAAAACGTTGAAGTCGATTATCTGTTTGGAACGATGATCGAAATCCCGCGTGCAGCTGTTACCGCTGACGAAATCGCTGAAGTTGCACAGTTCTTCTCCTTTGGTACCAATGACTTGACCCAGATGGCCTTTGGGTACAGCCGTGATGACGCTGAGCGCTCCTTCCTGGTTGACTACATTGATAAAGGAATTCTCCCTGAGAATCCATTCCAGTCAATTGACCGCAAGGGTGTTGGTAAGCTGATGAAGATGGCTATCGATGATGGTCGAGCAGTCAACCCGGATCTGGCGGTCGGTATCTGCGGCGAACATGGTGGTGATCCGAGTTCAATCGAGTGGTGCCATATCATCGGCAATGACTATGTCAGCTGCTCCCCGTTCCGGGTCCCTGTTGCCAGACTGGCAGCAGCCCATGCAGCGATCGATAACGACTAAGATTTTCGTCACTTAGAACAAAATAAAAAAGGTCAGGATAGTTTTATTCCTGACCTTTTTATAATCCTTGAATTGGGGTTTACATCGCGATAAAATTTCCGAACGGTTCGGTAACAATCTCGCCATTTTTAGCGATTGTTTTACCCCGTAAGATGGTTTGAACAGGCTTCCCCTGGAGATGCCATTGATTGTAGGGAGATGATTTTACCCGTGAGTGCAGCTTGCGCTCATCGATTTGAAATTCAACGTTCGGGTCTACCAGCACCAGGTCTGCATCCGAGCCAACCTGGATTGCGCCTTTGCGGGGATATAGACCGAATATTTTCGCCTGATTTTCTGACAACAGCGCAGCGAGGTTATTGAGTGTCATTCTGCCACGGTTCATCTCAGTCAGCATGAGCGATGCGCTGACTTCAATGCTGCTGATACCTGCTGGTGCAACCAGTAGCGGAAGATTGTTCTCTTCAATGGTATGTGGTGCGTGATCGGCACAGATAAAATCAATCGTTCCGTCTGATACCCCTTCCCACAGTCGATCCTGGTCTGCCTGCTCCCGCACCAGTGGAAAACATTTCATCTTCGATCCCAGGCGATCAAAATCTTTATTAGTAAGCTCCAGATAATGTGGGCAGGTTTCTGCGCTGAGATTTAACCCTGCAAGCTTCGCCTGCATGATTAAATCAACGCATTCCTTCGCTGAAACGTGACAAATATGCAGTGGCATGTCAAAAAGCGCTGCCAGGTGAATTACAGTTTGGGTTATGGTCAATTCCGACAAGGCCGGGCGGGCTTTCAGGAATGCGTCGTAACTGTGATCAGCTGACTTTTCAAATTCATCCATCAATAACTTGAGCAAATGGAAATTTTCGGCGTGCAGCCCTAATACTTTACCGGTCTTGGCGACTTCGCGAATGATCTGAAACAGAGCGCTGCCATCGATTGGCGGCAGTACATCTTGCATGGAAGGATCGTATTTATAGACCAACTGACTGGTTTCTTTTTTGATCGCATACCCTTCAAATATTTTGAAAGCGACTACACCTGCCTGATTTAATGCAGGAATCTCAGCCAGATTCTCAAATCCCAGACACATCCCCCAGACACAATAGTCAATATAAGCTTTGGGGGTGACGGTTTCGATGAAGGAATTGAGATTGGCGACATCGGTGATTGCCGGATTACAGTTGGGCATCTCAAAAATCGTCGTATACCCACCGACTGCGCCGGCAGCCGTTGCGTAATCAAATCCTTCTTTATAATGTGGTCCGTCCTTGCCATCACGCGTGTGGGCGTGGGTTTCGATGAAACCGGGCAAAATCATCAAACCGCTCGCATCTGTGATTTCGTTGCTATCTCCGTCTAATATCTCATTGGTAATAGCGGCAATCTTTTCATCTTTGATATAGATATTTGCCGGATAAGAGATCTCCGGTGTAACGATCGTTCCATTTTTGATAACGTGGTCCCAGGTCATGCAACTCCTTAAATAAAAAGAGGTTTTGAAGCCCAAAACCTCTTTTCGATTTTCCTTATCAGGCAGTAATCAGTGTGCCGGTCTCGCCGCGTAAAGCACGGCCAATATTTTCCGGATTGGTGATCAGAGCTTGTTTCCCGCCAGCTTCAAGGAACCAGATACAAGCCTGGATCTTCGGAGCCATTGATCCGCTCTTGAAGTGTTTTCCCTCTTCCATGTAGGCTTTTGCTTCAGCGAGGGTCATCTTGTCAATCCATTTTTCATCGGGAGTGCCAAAATTGATCGCCACTTTTTCCACAGCGGTGGAGATCAGCAGCAGGTCAGCTTTGATTTCGCGGGCCAGCAGGCTGTTGCCGAAGTCTTTGTCGATCACAGCTGCAACGCCTTCCAGATCCCCATTTTCTTTGCGAATAACGGGAATACCACCGCCACCGATGGAAATGGTGACGATACCAGCCTCAATGAGAGCCTGAATGGCATCCAGCTCGACGATTTCTTTCGGGATTGGGGAAGCGACGACTCTGCGCCAGCCTCTACCAGCGTCCTCAACTACGGTCCAGCCTTCTGATGCAGCTTTGGCTTTGGCTTCTGATTCTGACATAAAGCCACCAATGGGTTTCGTGGGATTTTTGAATGCGGGATCATTCGGATCAACAATGGTCTGTTCCAAAACACAGGCTACCGGTTTGTCGATTCCTTTTTTCCTGAGCTGATTGTGCATGGTCTGAGCAAGCATGTAGCCGATCTGACCCTGGCTCTGAGCGCCACAGACATCCAATGATGCCATTGCCAGGCCTTCTTTTTCGCCCAATTCTGCTTTTTGCAGGATAAAACCAACCTGTGGTCCATTTCCGTGACCGACCACGACTTCCCAACCTGCTTCAATCATATTGACAATATGTTTGGAGGTTTCGTCAGCTGCTATGTACTGATCAGCACAGGACTGGTGATCTTTGTCCTTGATCAATGAGTTGCCGCCAATTGCGATTACTGCTACTTTTTTAGTCATTATTTTCCTCTAAATATATAAGATTATTCACAACCAGTTACCAGAGACAACAGAGCCATGCGAACCGGCACGCCATTAGCTGCCTGGCGGAAGTACGCCGCACCCTTGTAATCATCGACTTCCACTTTGATTTCAGTGACTCTCGGCAGTGGATGCATGATGGTCATGTTCTTCTTGGCTTTTTTGACTGTGTCATTAGTTACTTCAAAGGATGTCTTGAGGCGTTCGTATTCTGCCGGATCATCAAAGCGTTCCTGCTGGATACGGGTCATATAAAGAACGTCTGATTTCGCAACAGCTTCATCCAGATCGGGGATTACGTCCACTTTAATACCAGCAGCTATGAGATCTTTGGTGATCTTATCGGGCATGGCAAGTGCGTCTGGAGCGGTGAAAATAAAGTTCACACCCATGCGAGCTAACAGCGCTGCGCCTGAATGGACAGTTCGTCCGTTTTTCAAGTCACCAGCCAGGCAGATTGTCAGGCCTTCAACTTTGCCCTGTTCTTTGATGATGGTGTAGAGATCAAGCAGTGCCTGGGTAGGATGTTGACCTGCGCCGTCCCCACCATTGATGACAGGTTTTGAAGAGCCGGCAGCGAGTTCAGCAGCTGAACCGGTGACAGGATGGCGAATGACGGTTACGTCAGCATAGCTTTCCATCATCTTACCGGTGTCATACAGGGTTTCACCCTTCTTCGCGGAGCTAGAAACCTGTCCATCAGCCACGGAAATCACGGTTCCACCCAGACGAAGCATCGCTACTTCAAAGGAAAGGCGGGTTCGGGTTGACGGTTCATAGAAAAGGGTGGCGAGCGTTCTGCCACTCATGTTTAACAACCGACCACCATTGTCCATCGCTCGTTCGTATCGGGCAGCGGTATCCATGATCAAACGGACTTCTTCATCGCTGATCGATTGAACATCTAAAATGTCTCTTCCAAATAATGAGGTTGCCATAAATAACTCCTTTTATTCTGTAAAAATTTGAATTACCAATGCAAAAATTGGTTTGTTAACATGATTATTATTTTAGGATTCTTCCCAAGAAATAAGTTTACCCTAAATCCGCCTAATTATATATAAATTCACAATAATACTTATTTATCAACAATCAAAAAATCAATCTGTGAATCTATCATATCAATTTTGCAGAAAAATCCTTTTGATATTACAAGTTACAGCCACACTCAGCAGACGAGCCCTTCTGATTGGCGATCCCTACGATATCTTTGAGCGAATGGAAACCATTCTGATCGAGATAATTGTCGATTCCGTCAATCACTTCTTTCATCAGCATCGGGTTGACAAAATTCCCTGCACCTACCTGAACAGCACTGGCGCCAGCCATGAAATATTCTATGGCATCTTCCCAGCCCATAATGCCGCCACAACCGATAATCGGAATGGTCACTGCGCGATAAGCCTGGAATACGTGATAGAGCGTGAGCGGTTTAATCGCCGGGCCGGAGACACCGCCGGTGGTATTTCCCAACCACGGTTTCCGTTTTTTTATGTCGATTTTCAGCCCCATATAGGTGTTGGCAATTGTCAGCGCATCCGCGCCGCATTCCTCTGCAATTTGTGCCATCTTCTTGAGGTGTGTCACGTTGGGCGAAAGCTTTACAATCAGCGGAAAGCTGGACATATAACGACAGGCTTGAACCGTTCTTCCCAATAAAACTTCGTCAGATGACAGCTGTAAACCAGTTCCGACGTTCGGACAGGAGAGGTTCATTTCGATTGCTGCCAGGTAAGGATTCCCTTCCAGCATCTGACAAATCTCAACATAATCTTCGGGGCTGTTCCCGGAAATACTGATAATGACGGGAACGTCCAATACCGCGTACTTTTCAGGCTGATTTTCGGCTAAAAACTTATCAATTCCGACTGATGGAATTCCGACCGAATTCATCATTCCAGCGGTAATTTCTGCAATTCGCGGTGGTGGATTTCCAAAGCGCTCGCGGCGATGGATGCTTTTCAGCATAATCGCCCCGAGTGTATTCATCGGAAAGACATTAGCATTATCCTCGAAATAATCATAGGCACCCGAAGCCGGCATGACCGGATTCTTCATTTCGAGTGATTTAATCTTAACGGATATATCGGTCTTATACATTGTCGCCCACCAGTCTCTTAATCGGGAATACCGGCCCCTCGCGGCAGACCCGCACATATTCCGATTTTCCCTCGTCATAAACTGTGATTACACATCCTTTACAGGCGCCAATTCCGCAAGCCATGTGTTCTTCCATGGAGGCATAGGCTTCGAAATCGTGGATATCCATTAATCTGCCGAGATCACGGATCAGGCGGTTGGAGCCGCAGGTGAAAGCCACATCAAATTTGTTTGATTTCAAATCCTCTTCAAAGAGTGAGGTGACTTTTTTCGTGTCATCGGTGAGCTGTTTGAAAGTACAACCGGCTTTTTCGAAATACGCCTGATCAAACAGATATTCAGGTGACGAGGCGGAAATGTAGACGTAGGTGTCAATTCCCTGGCGTTTGAGTTCTTCTGCAAGATAACGCATCGGTGCGGCACCGACACCTCTGCCAACGACTGCTGCGCGCTTGTAGTGCTTCTTTATTTCAAACCAGTTCCCCAGCGGGGCGAGGATTTTCACCTCTGCGCCAGCCTCCAGGTCGCGAAGCAGGTCGGTACCCACACCCACAACTTTATAAAGGACTTCAATTGTCCCTGCGTTCCTGTCTGCTGAGTTGATGCTGAACGGCCGCATGAAGTAAGGGACATTCCCTTTCCAGTATTTGAGCATGATGAATTGACCTGGCTTGGCTGTAGCTGCAATCTCACTCGCATCAAGTTTGATTCTGCCGTAATTCTTTACTACCGGTTCATTCGAAATCACTGAAACAGTTGAGTAGTTCACATCATCCTCTAACTCTTTTTCGCAGCACCTTCACTGAGGTACGCTTTGCGGACATCTGGATTGGTGAGGAGGTTTTTGCCTGTGTCTTCCATGACAATGTCGCCGTTTTTCAACACATATCCACGATCCGCAACCCCAAGTGCGATCTTTGCATTCTGTTCAACCAGCAAAACCGTCGTACCTTCGGTATTAACCTGTTTAATAATTTCGAAGATGTTTTTGACGATCAAGGGTGCCAGGCCGGTTGAAGGTTCGTCCAGCATCAGAAGCTTCGGTCTTGCCATAAGCGCACGTGCGATAGCGAGCATTTGTTGCTCGCCGCCTGAAAGTGTCTTGCCCAATTGCTTTTTACGCTCAAACAAGATGGGAAACAGGCTGAATACCCAATCAAGATCCTGTCCAAAAGCTGCCTTCTCCTTCAAACGCAGATAAGCGCCCATTTCGAGGTTTTCCATAACGGTTAAGTCAGGAAAAATTCGGCGGCCTTCTGGGGAGAGGGAAATCCCTTTTTCAACGACTTTTTCAGCCAAAAGTCCGGAAATCTCTTCGCCCATGAACTTGATGGAGCTGGGTTTCATCTTTGGAATCAACCCGGCGATTCCTTTCAGCGTGGTCGATTTACCTGCACCGTTTGAACCAATGATTGTTACAATCTCACCTTCATTGACAGTGACGTTAATCCCATGAAGGACTTGTATGTTTGAATAATTGATAAAAACATTCGTTAATTCGAGCATATTATTCATCCTTCCCGAGGTATGCTTCGATCACAGCTGGATCGTTCGCGACTTCATCAGGAGTTCCATCGGCGATTTTTTCGCCAAAGTTAAGCACAATAATCTTGTCAGAAATCGACATGACAACGTCCATTTTGTGTTCGATCAGGACAACCGTGATGCCGCTGTCGCGGATTGTGACAATCCGTTGGGATAATTCATGCAGGTCGTTGGTGTTCAGACCTGAGGCAGGTTCATCCAACAAAACCACTTTCGGTCTGAAAACAATTGCACGGGCAATTTCGAGGTTTTTTTGCAGCCCATAGGAGAGCGAGCCTGCTTTCTCATTAACGTATTCTGAAAGATTCAGAAACTCAAGCGTTTCCATCACTTTCTTTTTGCTCTCTTTTTCTTCCATTATTTTGTTGGGAAGATTCAACATCGAACTGATTGGGTCACATTTGGTGACACTGTGTAGTCCGGCAAGCACGTTGTCCATTACCGACAGCTCACGGAAAAGATTGATGTTCTGGAAAGTACGTGCCAGCCCAAGCCTGGTTCGTTCATGTGTCTTCAACTTGGTGATATCTTTTCCTTCAAAATCAACGGTTCCTTCTGTTGGGGTATAAAAACCGGCAATCAGATTGAACAAGGTTGTTTTCCCTGCTCCATTAGGGCCGATAATGGAAGTAATTTGCCCTTCCTCAGCGGTAAAACTGACATTGTCAACAGCGCGCAGACCATCAAAGTGGATTCCAATTCCATGGGTTTCAAGGATCGCCATAATTATTCCTCCCCTTCTATGTGTTGCTGCTTTTTCTGAACGCCCAGGGATTGTTTCCCACTCAGGATGTTATCGATTCGTTCGATTAAACCACCCAACCCCCGCGGTGCAAAGATCACGATCAGAACGATCGACGCGCCATAAAGAACCATTCGAATGTTACCCAGGAAGCGCATGAATTCGGGCAGGACGGTCAGCCCTATTCCCCCGACAATCGCACCTGGAATACTTCCGATCCCACCGACAACCATCATTGCCAGCACCGCTGCTGACTCAGCGTTTACGAATGACTCAGGAGAGACATAACGAACCATGTGGGCATAGAGCGCTCCAGCAATACCAGCGAAAAATGTTGATATCAGGAATGAGATCATCTTATATTGAGGAACATTCACACCAACCGCCTCTGCTGCGATATCGTTTTCGCGAATGGAAAGCATTGCGCGCCCAGTTCGTGAGGAGATCAGGTTTCTCGCCAGCATAATGATCAGAATAAGGATTACCAGGATCACGTAATAAAATTTGGAATAAGATCGGAAGGAGGTTCCAAACAGTTCCAATGCGGGAATACCTTTGATTCCTTTTGTTCCTTCGGTTACTGCTGTCCAGTTCAGAAAAAGCTGATACATGATTTCGCCAAACGCCAGTGTTGCCACTGCGAAGTACATCCCCTTCAACCGCATCGTTGGCAGGCTCAGGGTTAAGCTCAAAATGGATGAAAGAACTCCTGCCAGGAACATTGCCAGTGGAACGGGAAATCCCAGCTTGGTTGTCAAGATGGCAGATGTGTAAGCACCAATCCCGAAGAATGCAATAAAGCCGACTGAGAATAAACCGGTCATCCCCGAAAGGATGTTCAAGCTGAGCGTTAAAATGGCAAAAATCATTCCCAAACAAAAAATCTGCAGGTAATAATTGTTTGGAACCCAATAGGGAAGCGTCAATGCGACGGCCAACAAGATCCAAATGCGTGTAGCTTTGTATACTTTATTAAAGAGGGTCATGACTACACCTTCCTGGATTCTTTCTTACCCAACAAACCGTTCGGTAGGAAAATCAGCACTATAAACAAAACAATGTAGGCAACACTCGCCTGAATTGACGTGGAGAAGTTCGTACTGGTTGCTTCCAATATGCCCAGCGTGATACCACCGATCATGGACCCTGGATTTGAGGTGATTCCTCCCAACAACGCAGAGGAGAATCCTTTATTGCCCAACGAAGTTCCCAGTGTCGGAATAACGAAGTAAACCGGGCTGATCAACATTCCTGCGAAACCACCTAAAACTGATGCGATGATGAATGTCAATGACATTGATTGCTTAACATTGATTCCCATCAGGCGGGCAGCTTCACGATCCTGCGCAGTGGCACGCATTGACTTTCCCAGACGGGTATTGTTCAGGAAAACAGTCAAGAGGAAAACCAGCACAAATCCAATAACAGTATTCCAGATGTTTTGCGGAATGATTGTCAGTTCTCCAATTTTCACTGGCGTATTGCCGAAAATACTGGGGAATGGGTAAGGGTCTGCCCCGAAGATTACCCGCACCAGATTCCTTAGAAAAATTCCAACACCAATGGTTGCGATCAGACGACGAGTGTTTGATGAATTGATTAATGGTCGGAAGGAGGTTAATTCGACGAAATATCCAACAATTGCGCAAATAATGATCGCGACCACAAAAGCCGGAATGATCGGTAATCCCCAAAAAATATGTGTAACTAGAATTGCGAAGGCTCCGATCATAACCATATCGCCCTGGGCAAAGTTCAGCACACCCCATGCGTTATAGATCAAAACATAGCCGATTGCAATGAGCCCGTATAAGCTTCCCATCGCAATTCCTTGAATGATTTGTTGAATAAAGAAATCCATATATTGCTCCGTAGTTCGGTTGTTGTACTTCGGTGATTGTCAAGGAGGAGAGAGATTGCCTCCCTCCTCCTCAAATTTACTGCTTCTTTCTACGAAATTAGCTGAAAACTATTTAACCAGCTCGTATTTACCGCCCTCGATCAAGCGGATGATCAGAATGTCACGATTTGCGTCGCCATTCGGGGCAATCGTGATGGTGCCGGTTGCCAGCGGCAAATCTTTGACAGCCAGGATGCCAGCCATGATATCGGTGTTTTTGAAATCAGGAGCAGCGGCTTTCAAACCTTCAGCCATGATCATCATTGAGTCATAAGCCATAGCGTTATTTGAGTCTGGCATTCTGCCATATTCTTTTTCGAAGGCATCGATGAATGCAGCTGCAGAGGGGGTTGCTTTGGTTTTGTCAGCAAAGAAGGTCTGGGAATTCACGATACCTACTGCTGCGTCGCCAGCTAATTCATACAGCTTCTTGTTGGTCAGGCCACCGCCACCCAACAGCGGAATGGTGAGACCCATCTCGCGGGCCTGTTTCGCAATCAAAGCTCCCTGCTGGTACATGTTCCACATAATCAGAACTTCCGCGCCGGATTTCTGAACAGCTAATAGTTGCGGGGTCATATCGAGCGCATTCGCTTCAAATGGTTCGTTCGCAACTGGTTCCATACCATATTCGTCTTTCAAAACCTGGACAATCACTTCCATCGCACCAGCACCGTAGTCATCCGACTGATACATGATACCGATTTTCTTTGCGCCGAGGTCTTCGACTGCGTAGCGGGTGATTGCGCCAGCCTGGAGCAGGTCAGAAGCCTGAACACGGGCGATCCATGGGTTGCCAACGTTGGTGATGGCTGCACCGGAGGAAATCGCGGTGATATGAGGAACTTCTGCGTCCCAAGTCACTTCCATGGAAGCGAGCGTGCAGGAACTGTTAACGGTACCGATAACACCAATGACTTTGTGATCGTGTACCAGTTTGTTAGCAGCGGAAACAGCAACTTTCGGTGACTGTTCATCATCTTCGATAACCAGTTCGATCATGCGACCATCGATCCCACCGGCTTCGTTGATCTGTTTTCTCGCTAATTCGATACCTTCTACCATGGTCTGACCGACCATCGCTGCATCCCCGGAAAGAGGACCATAAACGCCGATTAAGAGAGGTTCGCCCTCAGCAGAAACGGCAAACGCAAGAATAAGGACGGCTAAAATAGCAATCAATAAACTTTTTTTCATCAGAAAACTCCTTGTATTTTGATTTCGACAAAATTTATAAAAAATTTTCTCTTTATTAGCTGTTAATAATACTCGACAATTTGCTTTTTTTGTATAAGAATTTTCAAAGAAAGGAATAAATAAAGTAATTCAATTTTATCGTAATTCAATTTAATCCGTCTTTATCTATTTCCAGACCAAAGTGTCTAAGAAATGTTTTGAATGGATAAGCTTGAGAAAAATTTTAGAAAAATGAGTTGATTGAAATAGACGAAAAAATAGACGAACTGTTAATTTTCGAAACAGTTAAAGCAAAGTTATATCAGGCGAGCTTTTTTACCTCATCCCCAAGCGTTTTGACAAATATACTCAGCTCGTTCGAGTAAAAAGAGGCGCTCAACCGTAGATGATTGTCGTACTTATGATCAACGGTGAAGATTGCGCCGGGACAAATAGAGATTTTTATCTTCTTCAATTTCCAATAAAGATCCAGCGCATTCACCTTCGGCGGGAGCTGTACCCATAAGCTATAGCCACCCTGAGGGTTGGTGACGTAAGTCTGATCAGGGAAATAATTCAGAACAGCGTCGTACATCAGGCGAACTTTCTGACTGTAGGCGCGGCGGATTCGGCGCAGGTGACGCTCGTATTGACCTGAATCAAGGTATTCCGCCAGCGTAACCTGTTGAAGCGTGGCAGACCCGACGTTGATTGCCTGTTTCATTTGTGCTACTTGATCGATGTATTTTCCGGGAATAATCCATCCAATGCGATAGGTTGGCGAGATTACTTTGGAAAAAGAGGAACAATAAATAACATTTCCCTCTTTATCGAACGATTTCACCGTTGACGGACGGTTTTTTGAGAAGTAAAGCTCTCCGGTTGAATCATCTTCGATGATGGGCACATTGAATTTGCCGGCGATCTTCACCAGTTCTTTTTTATTTTCTGTGGGGATGGTGCTGCCCAATGGGTTATTGCAGTTAGAATTCACATAGACAGCTTTGACCTTATAATGCTTCAATCCGAATTCCAACACATCCAGATCAATTCCTGTTTTCGGATCCGCTGGGATCTCGATCACTTTAATACCTAATACCTGTAAGATATGCAGAATGCCAAAGTAGCAGGGCGTCTCAACAGCGACATGGTCGCCAGGTTGACAGATCGACGCAAATGCCAGATAAATCGCCTCATTACAACCTGAGGTGATGAGTATATCGTCAGGCTGAACTTTGGAATTTAACAAGAACATATAGCGGGCAATTTGCTCGCGAAGGCTCGCGTGCCCTTCAGCCGTGCCGGTTACGTTCTGTTGGATACTTTTTGATTGCAGTATCTTTATCAGGATTTTGTTGAGTTGTGGTATTGGGAGCATATCCGCTGGCGGAATGCCTGCTCCAAATTGCAACAATGACTGATCAGTTGTGTCATGAAAGACAAGATTGACCAGTTTAATAACATCAACTGACTGTGGATCGGTGATTTTAAACGAGGTTTGCGGCGGCTTATAGTCTGGTTGGATGGCGACGTAATAACCGGATTGCGGAAGCACGGTTACACAGCCACAAAACTCCAATTCCTGATATGCGCGGTTTATTGTAGTGATGCTCAATCCGCGCATTTCAGATAGTTTTCTGACGGAGGGCAGCTTTTCCCCGGGAGAATAAAATCCTTCATCGATTTGAGATTTTATGTCATTGAAAAGTGAAAGATATTTGGGTAGTTTCTTTTGTTTTTCAGCCATCTGTCTATTCCTCCTGATCTCTTTTGGAAACCAGGCAATTATTGAATCTGCTGTTTTTCTAAATTACAGCTCAATAAACCTTAAACTGTTATGGTTAAATACTGCTTCAATTGTAACTGTTATTCTTAAATGAATTTTGCTATAATTTAATTAATTTCAAAATATTTCAAAAAAAACTATGAAAAACAGCGAGGATACCATGGCAAAAGAATATTACAAAGCAGTTCAGTGCACTCGAGGTCGTGAATGGATTTTCCGTGTAAGTACTGGTCAGGATGTTTTTGAAGCTTTCATGCATTTTGCAAAGGATCATGATATCGAATTTGCTCAAATTCATACTGCCTTTATGGGTGGCTTTGAACCAGCCCGAATGCTTATCTGGACACCAGATTCAAATGATCCATCCAACTGGCATCACGAAACAGCGATGGATGTTCAAAACCTGACCATGCTGCTGAGCATGAGTGGCTTCATTCACATTCGCAAGACTGAAACAGGTGAACGGGAAGCATTCCCAGCCATTCATTATGTGGTAGGGGCTGCCTGGAATGCACCCATTTGTGGCGGTCATCTGGTTCCGGGAACGATCGCAAAAGGAAATCTGGAAGTATTTATCACCGAAATCCTTGATATCGATACCTTGCTGGATGATGACATTAACACCGGCGCTCCTGAAACGTGGTATTTCAGTACCAAGAAATAAAATTTGAAAAACATTTCATTAGGAGCTATAAATGACAGAAAAAACAAAAACCATCGTTGTAAAAGGTGGTAATTTCCCGTTTTCCAAAGTGGTAAAAGCAGGTGGTGCGATCTACGTTTCCGGTGTTGTCGGTAGAGATGATGCCACACAGGAGATTCCATTTTCTGCAGCAGACCAAGCCAGGATTGCCTTAACAAAAATCCAAAACCTTTTATCCCAGGCGAATGCGGATATGGATGATGTTGTGAAAGCAACGATCTTCCTTACTGATATGCGTTATTTTGCTGACGTTAATACCGTTTACAGGAGTTTCTTTTCAGATGACCAAATGCCAGCGCGGTCATGCGTTGCGGTGTCAAGCCTTCCTGACCCTGAGGCAAAAGTGGAAATCGAGGTAATTGCCGAGGCGTCATTATGAAAACTCACAGATTTCTTGTATGGGATGCATTCACAGATACAGCATTTGAGGGAAACCCATGCGGTATTGTTCCAGATGCAGATGATTTGTCAGATGAGACCATGCTGAAAATAGCAAGGGAATTGAACCTCCCGGAAACCAGTTTCATTCTGAGATCGAATGTAGCAGATTTCAGAGTTCGTTATTTCATGCCCAGAGGGGAACTTGGGTTCGCAGGGCATCCCACCATCGCTACTGCGTTTATGCTCGCGAAAGAAGGGATGATTAATTTAAAAAATGATGTCAATACCATCAAGCTTGAATTTAAGATCGGAGTTTTGCCGGTCGATATCCATGTGGTTGATGGCAAACCGACTCAGGTGGTTATGACGTTATCTTCGCCAACTTTTGACGCAATCGTAAGCCCGGCAGAAGCAGCTGAATGCTTTGTGAACTTGAGCAAAGATGACATTGTTGCTGGCTGTGAGCCTCAGGTCGTGGGGGCAGGGACGAAATTTCTGGTTATCCCATTGAACAGCTTTGAGAAATTGAAGACAATGGAAATGAACCGTCCTAAGCTCACAGAAGTTGTTGATCGGGTTGGGGTAAGTGCGGCATATCTCTTTACGATGAAAAAAGGTACGAATGGCGATGTCCTATGTGCTCGTCTGGCTGACCCGCGCGGTACTTTTGAAGATCCTTTTACCGGATCGGGGATGGGTGCTGCTGGTGTGTATCTGATTCACAACGGGATGACAGATCAAACTGAGATCAATCTTGAACAAGGCGAATTTGTCGGACGCCCGGGATTTGGCAAGTTGTTTATAAAACATAACAATCGCAAAATTGAAAAGATGCAGCTGGCTGGACGTGCCACCAAAGTTTCGGATGGATTGTTGTTTTTTGACGAATAGTAAAGGGTTTTGTTTATGAAATCGAAAAATAAAATAGAGCAGATTTTTTCAAACGGAGCGAATAAGCGAGCTTTCCTGATCAAGTCTCCTGCTTTTATTACCTACCTGACTGGCGTCAGTTTCCCCTACCCATATCAATCACCATTCTTGATTGCGTTGGTGGGAAATGGAAGCGATGGTCAATCTACTTTAATCATTCCGGTTGAATGGGATGGAATTGTCAACGAATGGAACGGTAAGGTGTTGACCTACAGTGTAAATGACGGAGGGCCTGGTGGAGCCTATTTGAAGAAGGTCATTGAAACATTGGAATCCTGTTCTGACTTCAAACAAAGCCTCTCGCTTGACTACGAAAGTTGGACGGTCAGGGAAATTAAGGCTTTACAACAGAAATATCCAAAATTGAAGATTACTAACTGCAGTGATGAAATCAATCTTGCGAGGATGATTAAGAATGAAAAGGAGATTGAGAATCTGAGGCAGGCAGCAATTATTGCCGATCGAGGGTTGATCGGTGCTTTTAACCATGTTGAAGGAACTGTAACAACCGTCTGTTACACCCTTTCCGAATTTCTCGAACGCGTTCGTGTTCATGCGATTGAGTTTGGCGCGAACTGGGTTGGGGATTTGAACCTTTCTCAGGGGAAAGACGGCTCTGCCTGGTACACACCGATCACTGATTTCTCCGTGGTTGAAGAAGGAAATATGATCAGAATCAACTATTCACTTTCAGTGAATGGTTACTGGTGTGTCAGCAACCGAACCGTTTTTGCAGGGAACCCTGGAAAAGAGGATCTGGCAGCGTATCAAGCTAATCAGAAACTCGTAAAGTACGCAGAGTCTTTATTGAAGGCAGACGTCAAAATCAGTACTTTCTGCAGCAAAGTCCAGCAACAAGCGGAAAAGGAGGAAATCCAGCTCCTGGCTGATTTCGGAATGGGGCATGGTGTTGGCACTTCAGAATATGAAATGCCTTTCCTGACGATTGATAATTCGGAAACCTTAAAAGAGGGAATGGTTATCTCAATGGGTTTGAAAACGCTGGGAAAGATGAATGAAATAATCATTTCCAGTGATATTTACTTAATTAAATCGGACGGGTATGAAAAATTAAGTGATTTCGTCAATTGGGACGACATCTATTTAATTAATGGCGTTCGTTTTACCCACTAAGGTGGTAAAAATGTGGAATCAGAATAATTATTCAAAAATAAAGTCTTATCTGAAAAAGAATTCAGAGGTTGATGGAATCATTATTGCAGATCCTGCTTTTCTGGCGTATGCTACAGGGTTAAATTTACAAAGCTTGTCCAGTAATCAGAGCCAATGTGTACTTGCATTTTTCAGCGCTCTTGAAAGCTGTCTGGTTTGCCCCAAGAGTCTCGTTTCTACCTATGTAAATGCCGGATGGGGCGATTCCGTTCTCGCTTATTCAGATTGTGTTGCTCCACAGGAAACAGCAGTTAATTACCTGGTCAATTTCATCAAGAATCATTTGAAAAAGAATTCAGCCATCGGCGTGATCGAAGAAGCCTTACCGCAAGTTGTTGCCGATCAGTTGAACCGACTCCTCCCTGAATATCAGATGATTGACGTTTCCGAAAAACTGATGAAATTGCGACAGATTAAGAGCACCTTTGAGAAGGAGAACCTCATTTGGGCTGCGATGTATACCGATCATGGCATCGCAGGAGCTATTCACCATGTGGCGCGCAGCGTTGGCAAAACGGAGAAATTCCTGACAGAAGATATTCGGGTTCACGTGCTGGAACGAGGCGCTCACATCAGTGGTTATCGCGCTGTAGCACAGGCTGTTTCAGGGGACAATGCCCGGGTGATGTGGCCGAATGCACCATTTTTCGCGGTTGGCAGGGAATCTAATTTCCAGGAAGGGAAACTCATCCGCCTTGAAATGTGTGGGATGTACAACGGGTACTGGTCAAACGACTCACGTATGTTGGTGAAAAGTAATGTCATCAGCGATGATCAGGAAGCCTTCGCCTCCAGTCTGGCGAAATTACGCACGACTGCCTTAACAAAAATAAAACCAGGTGTAAGGGCGAACGAGATTTTTGAATTTATCAGAGCGGAAGGTTTGAAGCTCAATCTTAACCTGTGCGTTGAATTTGGCTTTGGACATGGCATTGGAGTAGAACCGGTAGAAGCTCCTTTTATCTGTGCGTCTGATGAAACTGTGTTGGAAGAAAACATGGTCATCGTATTGTGGCTGTCCGCTCGCTATCCATCAAACGAAGAGATCATGGCAAGCAAGGACACGCTGTTGATCACAGAGACCGGTTCAAGAGTATTGGGATGGTACGAAAACTGGGATCATACCTATACTGCAGCATTTACGTTCTGAAAAAATGAAGTTTTTGTTGGTTGTTAAAGTTTTAGAAGGAGAAATATGATGAATAAGAAGAAATTATTGCTGTTCCTTGTAGTTCTGACACTGATTTTCAGTGCCACATCAACAGCGCTCGCCCAATCAGACTGGGAGAAAACGCTGATTATTGCTGCGGATTCTGACCCAGCCAGTATCGACCCTACTTTCAGCAAAGCGTACCCGGTGGGAAGCGAAATTATTATCAATGTCTTTGATACGCTGGTTGCATGGGAAGCTCCCGATTTCGATAAACTTGAAGGTCGATTGGCAGAAAGTTGGAGTATTTCGGAAGATGGTAAAGTTTACACCTTCAATATTCGACAAGGCGTAACCTTCCACGATGGATCAGCTGTCAATGCCGAGTCTGTGATGGCTGCTTTGAATCGGACAAAAAATGAGAGCTCTTATATGAACCGGTATTTTGGTTATATCGTCGATATGAAAGCTGTCAGTGAATATGTACTTGAAATTACACTTGAAAAACCAATCTCTGTGTTTCTCTCCTGGCTGGCGATGCCGGAAGCAGCGATTGTAAGCACCGCAGCTGTGGAAAGTATGGGTGAAGATTTCTCAACCCATCCTGTCGGTTCCGGACCCTTCGTCTTCCAAAGCTGGATTCCGGACACGGAAGTCGTACTGACCGCCAATGCCAATTACTGGCGTGGAGCCCCGAAGATTGAGACAATCGTTTATCGTATTATCCCGGACGCTTCCACCCGCAGGTTGGAACTGGAAAGCGGGTCGGTCGATATCAGCCAGCAGAATGGGCAACTTTATTCCCTGCCTGTGGAAGATATGAAAGCGTTTGAAAGTAATCCGGATATCAAAGTGATCATGTTGCCCAGCCAGATTATTCGCGAGTTGGCGTTCAACAATAACAGCGAAACCAGTTCGGTTCGGGATCTGAAAGTCAGACAGGCGATGGCATACGCAGTCGATTATGATGGAATTGTTGAGTACCTGCTGGGAGGAACTGCTTCGCGGGTTATGGGGCCTTTGACCACCAATAACTGGGCGTTCAGTGATGCTGTTCTCGAAAATTCACCTTTCACTTATAACCCTGAAAAAGCCAAACAGCTGTTGTCCGAAGCTGGCTATGCTGAAGGAGACCTTAACTTCAAGCTTTACACCTTCCAGGGAACGCTTTGGGGTATGGTTGCTACGTTTTTGCAGGAAAATTTTGCCAATGTAGGCATCAACGTGGAAATTGTCCAGATGGAGTTTCCGCCATTCCGTGACATTGTTGTAGCTGGTGATTTCGATATTTATCTTGGTGGTCGTCAGCCCTGGTATAACGATCCTGAAGCTCATATTACGATCGACTACCTTTCTTCGCTTGCAGATACCGCAATGACCTTCCGCATGCCACCGAATGAAGCGCTTGATCAAAAGATATTAGAGGCACAAGCCGCCAGTGATCAGGAAGAGCGCAAAGCATTATATGCGGATATTCAAAAGGAAATCGTTGACTTTGTTCCTGGCTTGTATCTATTCAGCCCCAATGTGATTATTTTCCAACGTACGGAAGTGAAAGGCCTGGTCGTAAACAGTGCGCCACCTCTGAATGAATATTGGAGTGTCTATAAAGAAAAACACTGAAAAACCTTTAGCGACGAACCTTAAATAAAAGAATATGAGTCGAGACGATCATGACTCTCGACTCATATAAAAAAGGGAGACCAAAAGAATTGCCTCCCTTCTGACTGACAAGTCAATCTCTGAGAGTAATTGATGATCAAGTATGCAACACAACGTATATTTTCAATAATTCCAGCGCTTCTTCTGGTTTTATTGATTGTTTTCTCACTCGTCAGAGTTATTCCCGGTGATCCTGCTGTCGCTATTTTAGGAGCAGGTGCCACGGATTCCCAAATAGAATTTCTACGGGAACAACTGAATCTAAATGATCCATTCCTTAAACAGTTAGCTTCGTACCTGTCCGGTGTGTTTTCCGGAGATTTGGGCGATTCGCTGCGAACCAGACAGCCGGTTTTAAAGGAGTTGCTTACCAGATTGCCGGCTACGCTTGAATTGGCAATATTTGCAACGTTAATAGCAATTCTGTTTGGAGTTCCGCTGGGAGTTCTTTCGGCCAAATATCCTAACAGTCTGATTGATCAAATTACAAGAGTGTTTTCTCTGATTGGCGTTTCGGCGCCTGCTTTCTGGCTGGCGATTATTCTCCAGATAATCTTTTCTCTGCGATTGGGCTGGTTTCCAATCTCCGGCAGACTGGATGCAGCGATCCGGCAAAGTGGGAGTTCCAACTTCATCGTTTTCAATAATTTATTCACGGGAAATTTCTCAGTCGCATGGAACGGTATCAGACATGTGATTTTACCGGCAACCGTTCTGGCAGCTTTTTATGGCGCGACCATTGCCCGCTTTCTCAGAAGCAGTATGACCGAAGTGATCCATTCCGATTTTGTCCGCACTGCAAAAGGGAAGGGGCTTTCGCCTTTGCGAATTCTCATCTCCCACGAACTGCGGAATGCATTAATTCCAGTTGTTACGATTATGGGTTTGAAATTTGCTGAAATGCTAAGCGGTTCCATTCTGACGGAAACCGTTTTTGCCTGGCCTGGTATTGGCCGATATATGTTTGAAGCTATCAGCATGCGTGACTATCCAGTGGTGCAGGGTACGACGTTGTTATTCGCCTTGATCTATATGATCTCGTCTTTAATTGTTGACCTGGTCTACAGTGTTTTAGACCCTCGAATCAGGCTTTGAGAAGAATACGACTATGAATACTGAAACGAATCTGAAATACTTAAAAGATAGATCCAGAAAAAATGAAACATTGGAAAATGTAAAATACTTTTTGAAACGGAACCCACTGGCAGTGCTCGGTTTGATTGTGTTATTGGTAATTATTCTTGGCTGCCTTTTTGCACCGCTGCTGACAGATTATCCACCGACGAAAATTTCGATTAAAGAAAAACTTGTGGCACCGAACAGAGATCATGTTTTTGGAACTGATCAGTTGGGACGAGATATATTTTCACGAGTCCTGTATGGAGGCAGGAACACGATATTTATTGGGTTTGTGGTGATCCTGATCTCTTTTACGATTGGGGTTTCCATCGGGATATTTTCCGGTTTTATGGGCGGAATCGTTGACAACATAATTATGCGGATAGTTGACGCCATTCTTTCATTCCCAACGCTGGTGCTGGCTATAACATTTGCTGCTGTGCTTGGCCCCAATTTGCAAAACGCGATGATCGCGGTAACGATCACTATGATTCCACAATTTGCCAGAATTTCCCGTGGGCTGGCATTGAGCGTGAAAAACCTCTTATTTGTAGAAGCTGCCCGCTCAGTTGGTGCTTCGACCTGGCGTATTCTCCGAGCCCATATCCTGCCAAACGCGATCAGTCCCCTGTTTGTTCAGGCCAGTTTGAACTTTGGCAGCACCATCCTGCAGACAGCCAGTTTGGGATTTTTAGGGCTCGGTGCGCAACCTCCGATGCCGGAATGGGGTGTGGATGTATCCGGAGCCTCCCAGTATATTCGAGAGTCTCCCTGGGTGGCATTGGCTCCTGGGCTGGCGATACTGATCACTGTACTGGCTTTTAATCTTGTTGGAGATGCGCTCGCGGACTGGAACAATCCTCGTGCGAGGAAAGGAAATTGACATGAAGGGAATTCGTATAGCCGCCGAAAAAAGCCGGATTGTACCGGTAGGTCAGACGACAGATGCCTGGGATGTGTTGACCGTTCAAAATTTGTTATTCGAGCCATTAGTCAGATGCATAGAAGGGCAGGCTCAACCTGCTTTAGCTAAGAGCTGGATTATCCTTGATGAAGGGCGCAGGTGGATTTTTTCACTACGTGATCTTGCAACTTTTTCGGATGGAAGCAAATGCACGATGGATGACGTAAAATATTCCATCGAAATCATGCGATCAGCTAAAGACTCTTTCGGAATGCCGGGACCGTTTTCAAGATACCTGTCGGGAATAACGTTAAATATGCTTGATAGCAACACGCTTGAGGTAAAATCACCCACTCCCAATGGAGATATAGCAGATTTCCTCAGTGAAATTCACATCAAGAAACAAAATCCAAATGGAAATGATTTACTTGGGACAGGGGCATATAAAGTAGCAGAAATAATCCCAGACAAGAGCATTCTTTTAGTAAAGCGACAAGATCATAGTGGAATCCCATCCACATATGACAGTCTGGAATTTCTGATCGTTCCCGACCATCATGAAAGACTGAAACTTCTCAAATCAAACCAGGTTCAGATTGCATTGGACTTGGAGCATATAGAGGGAGGTTTATTTAATGATGACGATGTAAACTGGCATCGATCAGTGAATACCTTGTCTGTGATGGGTTTTTTAAATTGTTTTTACGCTCCCTTTAATAATCCAGAGGCACGATTAGCTCTAAATATGGCTGTGGATATCAACCGTCTTATTTCAGAGGTTATGAATGGTATGGCGATCCCATCGATGACAGTGGTCAGCCCATTCCATTGCGGATTTGAAAGTGACCTCCGTCCAATTCTCTATGATCCGGAAAGAGCAAAAGAAATTTTTGGAAGAATGGAAATGCCGAACGAGTTGATTATCCGGACACCAACTTTTATGCCCGAGAAAGCAGATTTGGTCGCTGCTTTTATCGCCGTTCAACTAAGACAGATTGGCGTCAAGGTAAAGGTGGATGTTGAACATAACAGACCGGAATTTGCACGTCAGGTTGGACGGAAAGAAATTGGGCATATCGCTTTATTTGATTCTTCACCGCATAGTACCTACCGCGTTCTATCTGACAAGATATCCAAAAAACAACAGGGATTATGGTGGCAGGGGCTGGATGATCCAATCCTCGATGAAATGATCGATCAGGCGCACGGAACTTCTGGCATAAAGGAGAGAGAATTCAAATATGCCCAAGCTTTGAGATATCTCAATCAGAACCCTGCATGGCTGTATTTGTTCCACCCGATATTGGTCACTGCCTGCGCCAAATCAATTAATGATATTGAAATAACTCATGAAGGATTGCTCCGATTTCCCGGGGCATGGTGAAAAGGAGAGATAAGAAATGAAAATTTATTCGAATATCACGTTTTTTTACTACAAAGATCTGGATGAAGCAGCGGATTTTTATGAGAATATTTTGGGAGCACAATTAATCCAGGATCAAAAGATGGCAAAAATTTATAAATTTGGCAAGTCCTATTTTGGCATAGTTGATGGTGAAAAAGGAAGTTTAAAAGCTCAGGACAAGAATGCTGCGATGTTGACGTTCCTGGTGGACAGTGTGGAAGAATGGACCGCCTACTTTCACGAAAAGGGTGTGAAGTGTTTTAAAGACATCAGCATGGGAAAGTTTGCCCATTCATCGTTTTTCATCGATCCGGGCGGTTATGTGGTCGAATTTCAACGATTTCTGGACGAAGATGTTCAGAAGGAGTTTGAATAGTGCAACAAGGCTCCCTTTTCCGCATGCAGTTCTCCATGAGTGATTCTTTTAGTGCGGTCCTGGCAAATGACGGCTATATTCCCCTGTTGGTTACATATACCAAACAGGACGCTGAAATTAACAGTTTACGCAAAGCTAGCAAAGATGACCTGATGAAGCTGGAACCGGAGTATTTCTCTGCGCTGGAAGCTCTGAACAGGAGTAAATGTATTTTACTCGTGGGGGATTCCGGAATGGGGAAAACCACTTTTTTGAAGATGCTGTGTATATGTATGGAAGGGGAGCTGGAAAATCATCCCAAATACAATCTGGCAAAGATCACCGAACCAGTTGTCAGGACTGAAACAGGGATTGTGTTGGAAGTGCAAAAGTGGGATGACGGAGCACTCCGACCGTTTTTATTGGATTTGGAAAGCTT
The DNA here is from genome assembly GCA_012799995.1 of Chloroflexota bacterium. GTDB lineage: Bacteria > Chloroflexota > Anaerolineae > Anaerolineales > Anaerolineaceae > Flexilinea. The sequence continues at coordinate 39,192 of JAAZKE010000028.1, forward strand.
GGCTTTAGAAGATCGCAATAGAAAGAAATTCCCTGATGAAGTTAAAGACGCAGAATTAATTCTGATAGATGGTGTGGATGACATCGATCCTGAAGACTGGAAATGGGTAGCATCTGAAATTGAAATGCTCCATGCTGAAGATCCTGACAGGTATTTTGTAATTGCCTGTGAAGCTGACGTGATGAACCGACTACGTCCACGTCTCCCAGGGTTTACCAGTTATACGGTGAAAACGCTGACGGACGCTCAAAAGTACCTGATCTCGAAACAGTCATCTGATGATCCGGACTTCCAAGATGGTGAACCAATGCCAAAAGTGCCGATTGGATTGAGTGAGGCATTGAAGATAACTCAAAGTTATCTGTCATGGACTACGATGGATCCCAAACCCCAAAGCGTGCAGACATTTTTTGAAGCTGAGTTGGAAAAGAGCCCTTTAGCCAAAGCAGAGCCGGAATTCACAGCTTACAAATACTTTACTCAAAAAATGGATCAGCGAGAACAACAGAAAATTTTCGCATCTTTCCAATCTGACATGAATCAATTGCGCTATCTGGCTTGTAAATACTGTCTGGAAGAAAATTTCAACACCCGGTTTGAAAAACTGGTACTGGAACTCAACTATCAAATCTGGGCTATGATCCGCATGCTTAAAATGATCGCTAAGGAGAAAAATGCTGAGAATCTCAAATCCATGTTTTTAGATTTGTGCCCTAACGGAGAACCAAAGGCTGAGCTCAGCATCAAAGCGCTTATTGCAGGTGATCTGTTGTTTGAAATCAGGGACAAAATCGATATCCTGAGAGAGAAAAAAGTCATCCAGCTCAAAAAGTGGATCAGAGCGATTGTTGAGAATGGGTGGCTGACTGTCTATGACCGGATTATCGCAGGGAAACGACTGTCCTGGTTAGGAGATGATCGGGAGTTGACCGAGTTGGTTTCGATCCCTGCCGGTAGTTTTACCATGGGCGATTATCTGTTGCCAAATAATCAACCGGTTGCAGAGATAAAAATAAAAGCTTTCAAAATAGGTCGTTACCCGGTAGTGAACACAACCTATAAGGAGTTCATAGATCAAACTGGCAGATTTTGGTTATCTGAAGAAAAGGATAACTGCGAAAGGCGCAATTATCCAGCGATCAATTTAACCTGGCATGATGCGGTTGCATTTTGTAACTGGTTGACCGAAAAATGGCAAACGGAAGGCAAAATCCAGCGAGATGAAATTGTAAGGATCCCAACCGAGGCGGAATGGGAGTATGCAGCCCGCGGGAAAATAATTTCACAACCGGACACGCTCATTTATGCCTGGGGTTCAGGTTGGCAGGATGATTATTGTAATACCAGGGAGCTGGGGCTCAATGACACCTGCGCGGTAGGCTTGTTCCCTCAAAATGAAAGTGCTTTTGGCTGCCTGGACATGAATGGAATGGTGTGGGAATGGAATTCTACCCTTTGGGGAGCTGACCCTAAAAGCCCGGATTATCCCTATCCTTATGATCCGTGCGATGGTCGCGAAAATACAAAGGATGCCCTAGATAACATTCGCCGCTGTATGCGCGGAGGGTCTTTTGGCAGCACTGCTGATCACGCAACCTGTTGTTACCGAGGTGGCTTGGAACCGATCGGTTTTTGGCGAGGGGATGGATTCAGAATCGTAGTTTCAAAGGATAATAATGGAACGCGTAATTGATTTGCACCTCAAGAACCTGTCCTTCGACCACTGTCCTGATCGAAGGAGTAAAAGCGAGAGTAATAAGTGGCGTCGTTATCCTGCTGACGTTTTACCCATGTGGGTTGCGGACATGGATTGCCTGAGTGCTCCCTCCATTCAACAGGCATTGAAGGAACGTGTTGAACACGGTGTGTTTGGCTATGGCAGACCACTTCCGGGTCTTTATGAGCTGCTATGTAAGCGAATGGAGACCAAATATGACTGGAAGGTTGATCCAAGTTGGATCAGGTTTTCAGCAGGGGTTATTGTTGCAGTTAATCAGATTATCGATGCAGTTTCCGAAAATGGGGATGCTGTTCTGGTACAGACCCCGGCATATCCTCCTCTTTTGGAAACCCCAGGTTGCCGTAAGCTTGAATGTATACTGTCACCTCTCGTCTCTGATCATAATGGTCGCTTTGAAATTGATTTTGAAATCCTGGAAAAGTCAATCACTGATCGGACCAGGTTCTTCCTGTTCTGTAACCCTCATAATCCAACTGGCAGAGTGTTTACCAGGAGTGAGCTTGAAAAATTGGCAGAAATCTGCCTTCGCCATAATCTAATCATTCTTTCAGATGAAATTCACCAGGATATTGTTTATTCAGATCACAAACACATACCTATTGCATCCCTGGATAAGGAAATCGAGCAACGCACAATTACAATCTCTTCGGCGAGCAAGACGTACAACATCGCTGGATTGAAATGTGCCTATGCCATTATTCCCAACAAAGAATTGCAGAGTGCATATGACAACGGCGGTAAAGGACTTGTTGACAGTGTGAATGTGCTTGGGTTAACCGCTACCGAAGAGGCTTTTCGTTCGGGTGATGGATGGCTAAAGGATTGTCTGGGTTATTTGAAAAATAATCGGAACTATCTGATCAATGAAATTAATAAAATCAAGGGAATTCAAGTGTTTGCACCGGAAGGTACCTTCCTGGCCTGGCTGGATTGTAGCGAACTCATGTTGGGATCATCACCGGCTGAGTTTTTCCTGATGAACGCAAAAATAGCTTTCAATGATGGGGCAACTTTTGGCGATGGATATTCAAATTTTGTGAGGATGAATTTTGGCTGTTCTTTCGAAATATTGAAAAATGCGATTGCGGCAATGAAAGCCGCATTGGATGCCCTGTAAGAGAATTTATGAGCGAGATTCGTATGGCAACTTTGTTGGAAGTAAAAAATCTTGAAACACATTTTCATACCAGAGACGGAATAGTACACGCGGTTAACGGAATTTCATTTAAGGTTAGAGAAGGTGATACTTTAGGTGTGGTTGGTGAGAGTGGCAGTGGGAAAAGCGTATCGATGATGTCAATCCTAAGGCTTATATCTGAGCCACCAGGTGAGGTCGTCGCTGGAGAAGAGTTCTTTGAGGGGCAGGATTTATTAAAACTCAGCGAACCCGAGCTGCGATCGATACGGGGTTCTGAAATCAGTCTGGTCTTCCAGGACCCAATGACTTCCTTTAACCCTGTTATGACGCAGTGCTTCCGGCAAGAGCCAGTGCAGTAAAGGCGGCTGCGGATGAAGCAATCCCGGCCCCGATTGGGAAGTTGTTGATGCTTTCCACCGAAGCAAAGCGGTTTTCAGTGGACATCGAGCGGATGATTTGAAGGAAATTTCGGACACGGATCAAAGCTTCTCCACTAATTTCATTCCCGTTTATTTTTAAGGTATCGCAACGCAGCTCATCCCGAAAACTTACAATGGTTCTGGTGTGTAATGTGCCGAGGTTCATCGAGATGGATCCATTCAATGGGAGTCTCAGCAAATCATCTTTGTTACCCCAATACTTGATGAATGCGATATTTGGATGCGCGATGGCGGCTGCTGTGCGGACTGCCATGAATACCTCACACTTGATATTTTTCTTTTAGTTTACCATGAACCGGTACAGGCTGAACCTTGTGTCAGAATTTGTCGTCTTCGCTTCAAATTTGCCTAGTCAAGGATCATAAATAAAAAAAGAGGAAGTTCCAAACGATAAAATAATTTTTATCCACAAAAATCGTTCGAAAGAAACTTCCGATGACAAAGAATGTCATATTGCGTATAACGTTGCAGATTGGAAAAGGAAAGACACAAGAAACAAATATGGAACAGATACAAGATACCTATAAATATCCCCTCCTATGGAAATATTTAATGAATTAATTGCCAATGGCGATTAATTCATTAAACTTCCTGGAATTCACATTTCTGCCTGTAAGCACAAAAACCGCTTTTTTCCCTTTGATATTTATCTTGCCCGCCAGCACAGCCGCCAAACCAACACATGCTGCAGGTTCAACAATGATTTGTTCATCTTCCTGAAATGTTCGCATTGCTTCCACAATTTCTGTATCGGAAACCACTTCAATAGTCTCAACAATATCTTTAGTAATCTGATAAGTTAGTGGGGTTAGAGTCCCCATAATCCCATCAGCAATGCCTGGTTTAATATCAACCCATTCATGACAATAACCATCCCGGAACGATATACTGCCACCAGGAGCAGCATCCGATTCGACGCCGATAATTCTAATCGATGGGGAAGCACTCTTTGCAATCATGGCAATCCCGGCGAGAATGCCACCTCCACCAACAGGCACAATGATCATTTCAGCATCGGGTAAATCTTCCATAATTTCTATTCCAATTGTGCCCTGACCAGCAATAACCAGGGGATCACCATGGGAATGTACATAAGTTGCTCCACTCTTTTTATAATAGGAAATTGCCTCTGCATACGCATCAAGAAAATGCTCTCCATGGAAAACTGGTTCCGCGCCAAAACTGCGAATTCGATTAACCTTAGTAGGCTCTGCATTTTTCGGCAAATATATACGGGTAGGAGGGTAACCGAACAAACTGGCGGCATAGGCCAGTGCTGTTCCATGATTTCCGCTTGAGCAAGTGACCAGACCTTTACGGCGTTGTTCAGCTGTTAAAACGGAAACCATATTAATCGCCCCGCGAACCTTAAAACAGCCGCATTTTTGCCAATTTTCCATTTTCAAAAAAACTTCTCCCCCGGTGCGTTGACTTAAGGCGGAAGAGTATACCAATGGAGTGTGGTAAATATACTTTTCAATTCGTTCTCTTGCTTGCCAGATATGAACATTTTGAATATCTTCTATGCAAAAATTAAACTCATCCACAATTATCTCCTAAGTATTTTGATGGATTATTTTATACCGTTCATTATGATATTAATCAATGTACTCTGAAATATAGATGATGTCAACGAAATCGTTTCTTCACACCAATTTTCCGCTCAATCTTGTCCCTATCTTTTCTTGCGGCAATATAATCGGGTGTTTTCTCCAAATTAAGCCAGATTTCCTTGTTCTTTTCTTTTTTTATCATCTGGTTTCGTTTGAACAGTATCCCCGAATGCAGCCCCTTTAACTATAAGTAGTAATGATTATCCCAAGCTTAGGTGTTCACGGGTAATTTCTGAACCAGATCCCGATCATCCAGGGCGCAAAAATGATGTTCGTCATACACCTCTCATGAGGTCACTTCAAGGTTGGTGATCAAACCGCATTCAGAATTCATATTCAGATCGAAAATCAGGAATGAAAATACGTGAATATTAGGTAGTGTTTATATGCGGGGGTAGTAGATACTGTGACGAAAATCCATAGATTTGGAAAAGAGAGAGGTAAGTGACCATAAACAACTTATTGACGAAGATAAAGACATTGAATAAGAATTAAACGAGAAAAATGATAAAATTAGGATAGTAGCGTCGAGCAGCTGTTTCGAACGGATTTTTCGTCTGAGTGATTGAGAATTGGCTGTTTTGACAGGAAAGGGAATTTTCAGAAGATTAAATTATTTTCATTCTTCTGTAAAAAAGGAGTATTCATGAAAAAATTAATGTCTGGTAATGAAGCACTTGCCCGCGGAGCTTACGAAGCAGGGGTAAAGGTTGCGACAGGTTACCCCGGAACACCCAGTTCTGAGATTCTGGAAAATATTGTGCAATACCCGGAAATTTATGCAGAATGGTCGACGAATGAGAAAACAGCTACTGAAGCTGCAATCGGTGCTGCCTATGCAGGAAGACGCGCCCTTACGACCATGAAGCAGGTTGGAATGAATGTGGCTGCGGATGCGTTCTTCTTCTCTGTATATACTGGGATGAGAGCAGGGTTGCTGATTGTTGTTGCTGACGACGCTGGGATGTTCAGTTCTCAAAACGAACAGGACAACCGCCATTATGCACCTTTCGCAAAAATGCCAATGGTAGAACCGTCGGACAGCCAGGAAGCTAAGGATTTTGTGAAAATTGCTCTTGAAATGTCTGAAGAATGGGACGTTCCCGTGCTCTATCGGACTTGTATGCGTGTAGCTCACTCAGCCTCCCCGGTGGAGTTGGGAGAACGTGTCTGGGATGATGAAAAAATTCCGGAAAAGTGGGTCCGAAACCAGGAAAAGTACGTCAGTTCCGCGATGTGGGCAAAAAAGAAGCGCCCGATGATCGAAGAACGCCTTGAAAAACTGGTCGAAGTATCAAACAACATTTCAATCAACCGCCTGGAGTGGGGAGATCGTAAACTGGGGATTATCGCTTCCGGTCCGGTCTATCATTACGCCCGGGAAATCTACCCTGAGGCATCGTTCCTGAAACTCGGAATGACTTACCCGCTTCCAAAGCGACTGATTCAGGAGCTGGCTGATGGTGTGGATGAGGTCATTGTTATTGAAGAGCTCGATCCATTTATTGAACAGCAAGTCAAAGCGATGGGAATCAAATGCCGCGGTAAGGAAATCTTCCCGCCATATGATGAATTGCTCACCGGAAAAATTGAACGCTGCATGGCAGAGGTTGGCTTACTCCCTTGGGAAAAGGTCGCTGAACAGCGTGATGTTACCCCAAAAAATTTGCCAAATCGTCCTCCAGTCCTTTGCCCAGGCTGCCCGCACAGAAGTACCTTCTTCAATCTTTCAAGAATGAAGGACGTCATTATTGTGAGCGATATTGGCTGTTATAACCTTGGTGCGCTGGCTCCGTTCCATGCAACAGATTTTATGGGTTCGATGGGTGCTGGATTCGGTGTATCGCATGGCTTCGAAATCGGTGGCATTCAAAAAACCGGTCAGAAAGTTTTAGGTATTGTTGGCGATTCAACTTTTTTCCACAATGGCGTAACACCTTTGTTGAACATGGTTCACAATGGAAGCAACGTTACCTTAATGGTTCTGGACAACCATACAACTGCCATGACCGGTCACCAGGATCACCCTGGTGTGGAACATACGCTTGAGGGCAAAGGTACCCGGGTTGATATTGAAAAACTGGTCAGAGCGATGGGCGTGGAACAGATCCGAGTGGCAGATGCCTTCGACGTGAATGACGTCAATGGAGCGATTAAAGAAGCACTTGCACAAGAGGGATTGTCATTCATTATCGTGAAGGGACCGTGTTTCTTTGTTGGAAATAATAAAAAACCGGCTTTTAAAGTGGATCTTTCCTTATGCAACGGATGTGGTATATGTTTCAAAGTGGGATGCCCGCCTATTTCCCGGTCGAATGAGATTCATGAGAAAACGAAGTTGAGAAAGTCTCAGATTGATCCTGTGCTGTGCGTGGGATGTGGTATCTGCTCACAGGTTTGTCCGCAAAAAGCTATCAAAAGAATTGACGCCTGAAAGATAAAGGAGCTGAAAAATGAAAACAATTAACTTTATGATCACAGGTGTTGGCGGACAGGGAACTGTTCTTGCGAGCGAAATCATGGCTGCAGTGGGACTTGCTGCGGGATATGATGTCAAAAAGTCAGATCTGCTTGGGCTTTCTGTAAGAGGTGGCGCAGTAATCGGGCACGTTCGCTGGGGTGAAACGGTGTTTTCACCAATCGTCCCGGAAGGTCGCGTCGATTACCTGCTGGCTTTCGAAGTGCTGGAAGCTTTACGCCATCTTGGTCAGGTTACCTCTACTGGAACCATTCTTGTCAATCAACAGAAGATTTACCCGGTGACGGTATCGAGTGGGTTGGCCGAATATCCTTCAGAGGAAGTAATCGATGAGTCGCTCTATGCAACTACAAAGAATATCTATAAAGTGCCTGCAATTGATTTGGCGTTGCAGGTTGGCAACTCAAAAGTATTAAACATTGTACTTATTGGTGCTCTGTCAGCACTGTTTGATATTGAGGCATCAATTTGGGAAAGTGTTATACGGGAACGCGTACCGGCAAAATTTACGGAGCTGAATATCAAAGCATTTAATGCCGGACGAGATTGGATGATCGAAAGGAAAAACAAATGAGAATTTTTGTAATTAACCCAAATTCATCTGTAAGCATTACAGACCATTTACGCGAAACGCTGAACAAGATTAAGCGAAGTGATTGTGAATTGACCGTGGTATGTCCGGATCATGGGCCTGTGTCAATTGAATCAGCATATGATGAAACATTAGCCGCTTATCACATGATGCCACTTGTGAAAAAAGCGAATGATGAAAAATATGACGCCATTGTCATTGCCTGTTTTTCAGATCCGGGATTGGACAGCGCGAAAGAGATTTCCCAAATTCCTGTAATTGGAATTGAAGAATCGACACTGCATGTAGCTGCTATGTTAGGTCACAAATTTTCTGTTATGACAGGAATGTCTCGCCGTATCCCAACCCGCGAATGGCATGCTGTGTTGAGAGGTGTTCAAGGGTCCTATGCTTCATCTCCAGCGCTTAATATGTCCGTAATTGAGATGGATCAGGATCCGGTCAAAGCAAAAACCCGGATTATTGCAGCAGCACGTAAGGCTGTTGAGGAAGATCGCGCAGAAGTGATCGTCTTAGGGTGCGCAGGACTGGCTGGCTACTCAAAAGATATTGAAGATGAATTAGGCGTAGTGGTTCTCGATCCGAGTGCAGTTGCGCTGAAAGTCGCAGAAGCCATAGTCGATCTTGGCCTTCGTCACAGCAAAGCAGGTAGATTTAGTTACCCTCCTAAAAAAGAGATTAAATAAATCCCAATCTTTTTTGAGGGTTTGTTCTTTTATTTGAAAAAGCAGCTCATTTTACACAAAAGAAAATATTTTTAGTCATGGTAGTAGTAACGCTACTGCTGCCATGGCTATCCATTTACAGGAGAAAAAATGTCAAGAAAGTTTCAAGACTTAACCCCAATGCTCAGTCCCAAAAGCATAGCGATCGTAGGTGCATCTGAGCGGCATGGTAGTGCTGGCCGCCTCGTACTGGAGAACCTTCATTTCCTGGGATATACAGGCGAAATATACGCCGTTAATCCGAAAAATGAAAGTGTGTTGGGGCATCCATGCTACAAAGATCTTGAATCGATAGGGAAACCGGTTGATATGGTTGCAATTCTCCTGGGCGCGAAAAATGTTTTGCCAATTTTGCAGAGCATGAAAAAACTTGGAATTCCCGCTGCCTGGGCGCTTGCGAGCGGTTTTTCGGAATCCGGACCAGAAGGTGAAGTTCTTCAGAAAGAAATAGCAGCATATGTAAAGGAAAATAACCTGTTATTGCTTGGTCCAAACTGTATTGGAATTTTAAACATGCTTGATCATTCCGCTACTTACAGCGTGGCGATCAATCCAAAAATAAGACCTGGAAACGTCTCGGTTGTGATGCAGAGCGGTGCAATACTGATGGGGTTGGCAAACTCGGCCCGATTTGGCGTTCGCTACCTGATCTCCTGTGGAAACCAGGCTGCGCTTGAGGTATCCGATTTTATTGGCTATCTTGCGGAGGATGAACAGACAAAAGTGATCGTAACCTTTATTGAAGGAATACCGGACACTAAGAAATTCGTCGATGCATTGCGTGCAGCTTACAAAGCTGGAAAACCGGTATTACTGGTGAAAGTAGGCAGATCAGAAGCTGCGCAGAGAGCGGTGCAGGCTCATACGGGATCGCTTGCAGGATCGGATACAGTCTTGGATGCTGTACTAAATCGAGAAGGTGCAATTCGTGTGAATTCCCTGGATGAGCTGGTTGAGACCACTGAGTTGTTCCTGAATTGCCCGTTGCCTGAAAATGATGGTGTTGGACTTATCAGTTTGTCAGGAGGGCAGATCGGCCTTGTCAGCGATTTATCTCAGGGACTGGGCTTGAACTTTCCACAGTTTTCGGAAGAGGCGATTGCAGAACTCCGTCAGGTGTTGCCCGCATTTACCACGATCAGCAATCCGCTGGATGCCTGGGGAACTGGTGATCTTGAAAAAATGTATCCCGCCTGTGCAGAAATCACAGCTGCTCAGAAGAATATTGGTATCATTGCGATGTCAAGAGATACACCTATCGGCGTTGCTCCGCGTGAAATCGAGCAGTCAATGCGCATAGCTGAAGTAGCTGCGGAGATAAAAGAGAAGACAGGGAAAGGTGTCTTTCTGTTTTCCAACTTCTCCGGAAGTTTCGAGCCTACCGTTGAATCTTATCTGCGGGAACACAATATCCCGTACTTGCAGGGAACCCAGGAAGCTGTTCATGCGCTACAGGCTTTTGAAAACTACGCGACGAAACGTCGTACCCCAGCTGACCTCGTAGAAAAAAGTCCAATTTCTCCTGAGAAACTTGCTCAACATAAAAAACGATTTTCTGACAACAGTTCTCCGCTGACAGAGATAGAGAGCAGAGAATTGCTGGCTGCTTATGGCATCCGCGGTCCAAAGGAAATCGTTGCGCCCACAGCCGAGAAAGCAGTGCAGGCTGCCAATGACATTGGATATCCGGTTGTTCTGAAAATTCTCTCGCCTGACATTCAACACAAGACCGAATGTGATGGTGTGAAGGTCAATCTGAAGAATGCAGAAGAAGTATCTTCAGCTTTCTCGCAGATCTTCGAGTCAGCCAAAAATTACAACCCCAAAGCCCATCTTGAAGGTGTTCTGGTTCAGGAAATGATTACTTCAGATGCAGTGGAAGTAATTCTGGGTGTGGTTCATGACCCAGATTATGGTCCAGTAGTCGTTTATGGATCTGGTGGAATTTTGGTGGAGATTCTGAAAGATTCTGTCCTGTCAGTTCCACCAATTTCTAAAAGAGAAGCGCAAAGGATGATCTCTCAAACGAAAGGAATAAAGTTGTTGCAGGGCTTCCGCGGTTCAAAAAAGTCTGATGTCAATGCTTTGACAGATGCGATTGTGAACATTTCTCATTTGGCTCAGGACTTTGCCGATGAGATTGCTGCATTGGATATCAACCCACTGATGGTGCTGCCTGAAGGAAAGGGTGTCTGTGCAGTAGATGCGCTGATTGAACGAAAGAAATAACGTGACCGACTGTAAAGATAAGTGACATCCTTCCACTGATTTTTTCCAGGTTTAGAATAATTTACAAAAAAGAACCATCTAATCAGATGGTTCTTTTTCTTGCTTGCGGGAGCGACGGGATTTGAACCCGCGATCTCGGCCTTGACAGGGCCGCATGTTAAACCGCTACACCACGCCCCCTTGAGCTTTCACTCAACGCGCTAAATTCTAGCATGAATACCGATTCAGGTCAAGGGACGTTATTTGAGTTGTGTTGTTAGTCAGCGAAAATGTCCCTTAGTCAAGAGTATATTATTTCCCAGCAATATTTTTATAGAAATTTTCCGGGTGAGTATACGCTTCCCCAAAGACATCCACCGGTTTCAAAACATCGATATCGAGCAGTTCTGTGACGAAGCACTGCATACAGCCTTTCACGCGGGTTCCTTCAAGGAGATGTCCGGTAAGTGTTCCGGTATCCCAGGCTCCACCAGCGACAAAGTGCATTGCAACAAAGGGCTCTTCGCCGCCATCTTTGGTGGGACGTGGACCGATCATGCCGCCGATAGCAGCGAGCATCGTCAGGTTTGTGTTGGTAGCTTCGCCTTCGAGATGCCAGTTCTCCGGGTCATTTACGTCAGGAACCCATACATAATACCGGCATGGCTGGAATCCACCCATAAAAGTTGCGTGAACCTTGCCAAAGCGAATGTTTTTTTGGCGGGCAAAGTTTTGAATAGCCAGAACTGGATCTGCTCCCGTCATAAGGCGGATAATAAACTCACGACCGCGGCGCGTCTCACAGCTGTGAAATTGATCGACAGATGTTGCATCTTGTTGCCATTCAGGAAGATCGAACTGTTGATACATGGATTTACCCTTTCAAATTTAAATTATTTTATAGATATTTGAAATTATACTATGAAAAATTGTTAATAATATCAGATTAACAGAAAATAATTCTAAAAAGTTGGATTATGAAAAAACAATCAGATTCCCAATTCTGTTATTTTGTTTAAGCTGGATGTCCTGACCATGTCAATAAAAGATATTGCTATGGATTGATTGAAAAAAATCTTAAAAATTCATAGAATTCATAGTTTGAATATTAAAGTTAAATATTTGGCTGGTATAATCGATATAGTTCTAGTCGGAATATATAACTGAAAATTGAGGTGACATGGCAATTTCTTATAATCTCGATAAGATTTCTTATCAAATTGGTATGATCAATTGTTTTGTTGAAATGGTTGCGTTTGGCGTTAAAAAACTGGCTATCAGTCCGCCCATTGATCCGGAGGATCTTGGCATTATGACCCAGGTGTCAAAGGAGATCTCAGACGGGTACAAAACGAAATATTATGTTGAAAACTCTCTAATGATTACTGATATTCAGAGTGCAGAATTCACTGAAGGTAAGAATTCGATTCTTTATTACGTGGACGATTCAATTATCAATGAATACTTATCATTGAAGAAGCGAGTCGATGAACTTACTGCTAAAAATGTGTATGCTGGTGTAGAACGGCGGGAAATATCCATAAGATTTGGAGAATTGCTCGGGTATCCTGAAAAGGTTATCTTGAGCAAAGTTGATGGAATCGACCATTCCGACCCATTTGTTCTATACTAATTAGGTCATTTTGCTTCCAGATACGTTTGAATTTCAACTTGAATGATCATTTCATTTCGGATTGTATTAATAAATAAATCTGGAAAATGCACTTGGAAAAACGTTTTTCTATAAGGATTCACGAGGAAATTTGTGAAATTTATTATATAAAATTATTGACCGTTTAGTATTAATAGAGTATAAATACCAAAGTGGTTTTGTATAATCGGTTAATGAAAAAAATTTTATAAAGGAGAAGGTATGAAAAAGTTTATAACTTTGCTGGTTGTCTTTTGTACCCTGTTAGGTACATGTATTGGGGCTGTTTCAGCTCAGAAGGTGATCCCCGATGAATTAACAATTGGTATGATCAGTACCATTTCTGGGGAACAGGCACTGGATGGTGTCAACATGACAGACGCCATTCGTCTGGTTCAGAAGGAACTGGAAGAAGCCGGTGGTCTCAATGTTGATGGGAAAATGGTAAAAATTAAGTGGCAGATTGAAGACTGTGAAGCGAAACCTGAAATCGCAGTGAATGCCGCTCAGAAACTGATCGAACAGGACAAAGTGATTGCTATTGTCGGTCCTAACAATTCAAGTGATACAATTGCATCCGCAGAGATCAGCCAGTCGGCGAAGATTCCTCACATCACCAATACTGGTACGAATGAAGCCGTAACCAAAGTCGGTGATTATGTCTTCCGCGCTTGTATTATTGACCCATTCCAGGGTAAAGTTGTTGCTCAGTTTGCTTATGATGACCTGAATGTCCGCAAAGCCGCTGTTATCTACAACAATGCAGATACCTACAGTGCTGGACTGGCCAAAGCTTTCATCGATGCATTTACCCATCTGGGTGGTGAGGTTGTCGCGAATGAGGCTTTCAGTGGCGCCGATGTAAAAGACTTCAGCGCACAGCTGACTAAAATCAAAAATGCCAATCCAGAAGCTGTCTTTGTTCCGACACATCACACTAATGTCCCTTTGATCCTGCAACAAATTCGCGGAATGGGTATTGAATCTACACTGCTCGGCTGTGACTCATGGGACTATGCAGTACTACCTGAGTTAGTAGGTTTAGACATAATTGAAGGCGCTTACTATGTAACTGGTTTCTCGCCTGATGCTGAAACTGCCAAAGAGTTTGTAGATGCTTTCACCGAATTGGCTGGTTATCGCCCGAGCTTCTGCTCTGCCATGGCATATGAAGCAGCTCACATTGTGTTGAATGCTATCCAGAATGCTGAAACCATTGATGGCCCAGGCGTGCGCGATGCGATGATGAAGACCAGCCTTGACCTGCCATCCGGTCACGTTACATTTGATGAAAACCGTAACCCGATTAAAGCCGGCGTCGTTCTCCAGGTTATTGATGGCGTTGCGCAGTATGTCACCAGCGTTACTCCCGCTGAATAAGATTACATTTTAGATTAACTAACTCCACCGACATGAAATTTTCGTGCCGGTGGAGTATGAAATATAAGGAGGCAGGCTTGGTAACGTTCCTACAGTTACTCGTGTATGGCTTGCAGCTTGGTAGTATTTATGCCTTGTTAGCAATCGGTTATACAATGGTTTTTGGTATTATTCGTATGATCAACATGGCTCATGGGGATTTTCTCATGATAGGATCATATGCAGTATACTTTCTGGTCAGCATTTTCTTTGCAGACCAGATGATTGGACCAGCTATAGCGTTGTTAGTTGTGATGATCGCAGCAGGAATCACAGGGATGATAGGAGTAGGGGTTGAACGTATAGCGTACAAACCGTTGCGGAAACGATCAACAATTTCCACTATGATCGCTGCTATTGGGGTTTCCCTCTTCACGCAAAACTTCTTTCGCGCAATACCAGCTATTGGTCCGAACCCTCGAATGGGCCCAAAGTTATTGGTTGATAAGCTATTCTTCATCGGTCCCGTTCAATTAAGTATGGCGAGGATCATTGTCATCATCCTCTCGTTAATCATCATGGCGATCCTTTATGCGGTTGTTATGAATACCAAGATCGGGATTCAAATGCGGGCAGTGTCCTGTGATAAAGATGCATCATCTCTCATGGGGGCAGATGTAAATCGAGTAATTTCCACAACATTCTTCATTGGCGCAGGATTGGCTGCTATCAGTGGCGCATTCTATGCCAATTCCTACCCAGTTCTCACCGTTACCATGGGTGCCACCTTAGGAAACAAAGCCTTTATTGCTGCGGTTATCGGTGGGATTGGTGACATCCGCGGCGCAGTCCTGGGTGGATATATCATGGGCGTCATTGAAATTATGATTTCTGCCGTTTATTCAGAACTTGCATATGGATTTTCATTCGTTGCGCTGATCATTATCTTATTGTTCAAGCCTGAGGGTTTGCTTGGTAAACCGATGGTTGAGAAAGTCTGAGGCGGCGTATGAAATGGTTAAAAAATAATTCTGAAAAAGTCGCAATCCCGCTCGTTTTCGTTGCTCTCTGGCTGTTGAAATATTTCGGGGTTATTAATAATTATTTATTGCAGATATTGATGCTCGCAGGTGTTAATATCATCATGACCGAATCGCTCAACCTGGTGAACGGGGTGACCGGTCAGAACTCAATCGGCCATGCCGGTTTTATGGCAGTTGGAGCATATATCTCAGCATTATTCACCGATATCATTTTCAACGTAAGCGATATGCCACTCATTCCACAGACTGCCCTGTTTTTACTCGCTACTATTATCGGCGGGATCATCGCGGCTGTTTTTGGCTACCTCATTGGAATGCCAACACTTCGATTACGGGGTGACTACCTAGCTATCGTAACACTTGGATTTGGCGAAGTTATTCGAGCTATCATTCGTATTACACCGTTTGTTGGGGCTGCGCGCGGTATGATGGGGATTCCAAAACTGGCGAACTTGTTTTGGATTTATTTATTTGTGATCCTGGCACTTTACGTTTGCCGCAATTTTATAGACTCTTCCTACGGACGGGCGTGTATGGCGATACGGGATAATGAAATTGCTGCCAATACGCTGGGGATCAACGTTTCACGCTATAAAATCATTGCTTTTGTTACCTCTGCTTTTATGGCGGGTGTGGCAGGCAGCATGTTCGCACATACAATGCGTTATTTACACCCGGACATTTTCAGTTATATCAAATCAACAGACTTCCTGGTTTACCTTTATGCCGGAGGTGTAGGCAGCATCAGCGGCGCTTTCCTGGGTGGATTTGTATTAACCATCTTGCCGGAAATATTACGGTTCATGCAGGAATGGCGTCTGGTTATTTATGGTGCTCTTTTACTGATCATCATTCTTTTCCGTCCACAGGGTCTTTTTGGTGGAAAAGAGTTCAGCTGGTTGAAGCTCAAGACTGGCGGCATTCACCAAATGGGGCTTAAGGATTTATTGGGAAGGAAAAAGATGATCAAAAAAGAAGCATCTGCTGAGGAGACATCGCAATGAGTGTTCTAAAGGCAGACCATATCAGTATACAATTCGGCGGTTTGAGAGCCGTAAACGATTTTTCAATCGAATTAAATCAGAGAGATCTGTTTGCCATCATTGGCCCTAACGGAGCGGGGAAGACAACTGTATTTAACATGTTGACGGGTTTATACCAGCCAACTGAAGGAACGATCTACGTAAACGGGAAACCGATGAACGGGTGTGCTCCTCATGAATTTGCTGATGCCGGGCTGGCCCGGACATTCCAGAACATTCGTCTTTTTGGGAACGCAACCGTGCTGGATAACGTTAAGATGGCTCACACCTATAAAACAAAATATAACTTCTTCAACATGTTGACCCGCACAGGAAATTATCATTCCGAAGAAAAGCGGATTACAGAAGAATCAATGCATTTGCTGGAAGTATTTGAATTGCAGGATAAGAAAGACTTTTTTGCCAGGAATCTGCCATATGGGGAGCAGAGAAAGCTCGAAATTGTGCGTGCTTTGGCAACCGAGCCGCAGGTTATTCTGCTTGATGAGCCTGCTGCCGGTATGAATCCGAATGAGATTGATAATGTCATTTCACTTATCCGTCGGATACGGGATGACCTTGGCAAAGCAGTTCTGATTATTGAACATCACATGAAAATGGTTATGGAGATTGCTGAATACATCAAAGTGCTCGATTTCGGTGAAACGATCAGTGAAGGAAAACCTGAGTACGTCCAGCAGGATCCAAAGGTAATTGAAAGTTATTTAGGGAGGCGCGCAAATGATTTTAGAAGTAAATAACCTCCAAGTCAATTATGGCGCGATCAAAGCAGTAAAAGGGATCTCTTTCTATGTAAATGAAGGAGAAATTGTGACCCTGATTGGGGCGAACGGTGCTGGAAAAACGACCACCTTGCGCGCAATAAGTGGTTTGGAGCGCGTTCATACTGGGACTGTGAAGTTTAAGGGAGAAGACATTACCAATATTGCTCCTCATAAAATTGTCGGTATGGGATTGACGCATGTCCCCGAAGGTCGCCGAATTTTTACCAACCTGACGGTGATGGAAAACCTGAGAATGGCTGCGCTGTTGGTTAAAGATAAGGGTGAAATCAGTAAATCCTTCGATGAGGTATTTGAACTTTTCCCGAGACTAAAAGAGCGTAGAACCCAATCTACCTTGACGCTTTCCGGAGGAGAGCAACAAATGTTAGCTGTCGGGAGAGCTATTGTTACCGGTGGCGACTTGGTGGTGTTAGATGAGCCGTCAATGGGGCTGGCACCGATGATCGTTGATGAAATCTTCAATGTTATCCTGCGACTGAACAAAGAAGGTGCTACGATTTTGCTGAATGAGCAAAATGCCTATATGGCGCTCAGCATCGCAGATCGTGCCTATGTGCTTGAAACAGGCAACATCACCCTGGAAGGCACTGGAAAGGATCTGCTGGACAATCCAGCGGTTCAGGATGCTTATTTAGGGAGTTAACTGACGCTCGTGCAACGGGCGAGTTGCCAGAGTCAGGGAATACTTGGTTTTCAAGTTTCACTTAACAAAGAAACTGCCTTCTATAAATTAAGATAGAGGGCAGTAGCTTTTAAATTAAATTTGAGGAAATTCCTTGCCATAGTATTCTGGCATGTTGATATCCAATCGGGAAGCATTGAGTTTAATGGAGGGGTAACAACGGGCCAAATTATTTTGATAACCCTCATTTACAGATATTCCCGGATGGAGCGTATGTTACTGTTGTTTTGACTGTGTTTCTTATGATCTGAATGGGAATGGCGTAGCGGTATAGAAAACCGGCTGAGAATAGAAACATTGATTAAAGATAACAAATTTATCTAAAGCGGCTTAGTACGAGTAAATTGTGAACTAACATTAAACATGATTAATGACATGTGTCAAAGGAATTAAAGTAATTTGTCTTTCTGAAGTTATTGTCCTAAAATGAATATACAAGTAAATTCTTTCACATAAATGAATGGAGGAAGATGATGAAGAAGACCTTTGGAGTCTCGTCTGTGAAGCTTTGGGTACTTTCTATTTTTGTGCTCTTGCTTCTAATTGTCCCAGTTCAAGTTTTTGCAATTGAGGAAATTGACTGGAAGATCCGTCATGATGTTGATTTCTATGAAACCACGTTGAAAGCGTTGGCTGAAGAAAACTCTGACATCATGAAGGTCTTTTCAATCGGCCGATCCTGGCGCGAGAGAGACCTGTGGACAGCCGAAATTTCCGGTGCAAATGAAGGAGAGAAGACAGCCTTATATATTGTGGCGAATATTCACGGCGGCGAGAATGAAAGCGCCGAATCTGCCATGTATTTTGTATGGTGGATGATGGAGAATCGCGAAACCGAAGAGGTGATGAAAATCCTTGAGAACTACATTATTTATGTGACTCCTGTGATGAATCCTGATGGATATGCCGCTTCCTGGGTGTATAACACGCGCCAGAATCTTCGCCCAACAGATTTGAACGGGGATGGAAAAGTATTCAGTGATCCTTATACCGATACAAATGGTGATGGATTTATCTCTGAAATTTACACTGGCGCAAAAGATTCAAAAGTTGAAGACCGTGTTCGCGTGGGTATGGAAAGCCCAGACTGGGATCAGAACGGCATCCCTGGCGACGATCCAAAGAACAGCACAATTGACCTGAACCGGACCTTTGATTTTGGCTGGAACTGGCTTGATGTTGATACAGATCCAGTTGTAGGGGGAAATGCATTCCTGCGAGCGGGCCCGGATGCAGCCAGTGAACCCGAAGTGCAGGCTGTTCAGAATTTCCTGATTTCTCATCCTGTATATGGCCTGGTTACACTCCATACCGGTATTCAGTGCGTGCTCTATCCGTGGTGCTACAATCCGGAACCGACAAAAGATCATGAATTCTTCAAAGCAACAGCTCAGAAAATGATCGCCGCTTTTGAAGAACCTTCAGGCGGCAGAACGATGTACGAGAAGCAGTCCTATTATGATTACCCAACGGCCTCAGAAATGATTGACTGGGCTTATGGTCGTCTCGGCATCCATGCTTACACAGTAGAAGTATATCGTGGTGGCTTCCCGGACACGGAAAGCACTGATCCTGCTGATCTTCACACTTGGGGAAATGAATTACCGGAAGAAAAGTGGGAATATGTAGGTGACTGGCAGGGGTTAACGGATGTATGGTTCAGAACTACATCCCGAGCCCAGACGGTCAGAATTGCACCCCCAGATCAGGATTTGATGGTTGATGGTATCAAAGATGTATTGCTTGAATTCATCTGGAGCGAACCTTACGGCGACGGACCAACCGTTCCTGAATATCTGACCTGGTAAAAGTGCCGAGTTCAGACAAATACAATTGAATAAGTATCAGTATAGAAATAAGCCCATCTTATGATGGGCTTATAAATTCTTATCTATGCACTCAGTTTATTTATGGAGTCGTGTTTCCGACAATTTTTGCCAACTCAGACAGTGCAGTATCAATCCATTTTTCCGGCCCCAGACACATCCGAACGGCGGTGGGATATCCGAATGAGGAAAGGTCCCTCAAAACGATTCCCTTACTCAGCAATTGTTTCAGGACAGGTGTTACCGGTTGTTTCAGATCGACAA
>JAAZKE010000029.1 GCA_012799995.1 Chloroflexota bacterium
CAGACAATCAGCCGTTGAGGATTTGAAGATCAACTGAATTAAATCCGGAAGCGCTTCTTCAACTCCCAACCAAATTTCTGGCTCGAAAAAGTCAAAAGTGCCAGCGTACATAGCACTGCAAACAGAATTGCCAGGTAACTTGGCCAGGGTACCGTGACCCAGCCAAACAGCAGGAACAGCACCGGGATTACACCCAATACGGCAATGACAAATAATGTCATCAGATAATCCCGCCAGTTAACGCGATAAATGATCACGAAAATTGCCACTGCCAACCCTACCAGAATGTAAATGAACGGGTAAGCGTAATTAATCGACCAGCCGCTGTAATCAAATATCAGATCAATCAGAATGAGAAACAGTTGCAGGCAGATCATTTGTGTGATCAGCATATTGTTCAAATTCGATTCACCGATAATCGGCAACCCAATCAGCGCCCAGGCTACTGCCAATCCGCCTGCCACGATGATCGACCAGGCAACACCCTGCCAGGTCAGCACATTAATCAGCACACAGAGCGCGATAATGGTCACAGAACTGAACAGTGCGATGTTGGCAAACAGGTTGATTTTTTTCCGTTTGCGAATCGGGACGATATCGGTTGGGAAACTCTTACGAAACAGGCTCTGATGGTCATCCTCCAGGACAGCACCGCACAGCACGCAGCGGTCTTTCCCGGATTCAACAGTCAATTGACAGTCAGGACAGGTTTTCATAGCTCAGTTATCGGTCGATTGGATTACGACAGGAATACCCTGCCGCGTCATAATCCGGAAGAAAGAGCGTTCAATATCCCGCTCTTGAATGCCGGATGAGATTGAGACCACCAGATTATTCTGGTAGGAACAGATAGCGCAGTTGATGCAAACGCGGTCAGAGACGCTCAAAATAAAATCAAACCGCTCAACGAAAGGTTCCATCGAGGCAGGCAACTTGATGACGCCTAAATTCGAAAGGCTGCAGGAAAAGAAGTCATCCCCCATGATCCGGTGAGCCATTTTCAGCACGACCTGTTTGATATCCAACGGCGCCATACGCAGCAGGGGATCCTTCTCCGATTTAAAGTTGGGGTTCATCTTGGGCAGAACTTTCTCCGCTGTCACCTCTGTACGCATGTGATCCTTGACCAGCGCCAACGTCTTTGTAAAATCCCCCGCCAGTTCCCGGAACGGAGCGCCCACATTGGTGTAAAAAACAAAATTTCGCAGTGTTCGGCTGGGGAACAAGCGGCGCAGGTTGATCGGAACCGACACTTTCACCCGCGCTGTCGAATTCTGCATTTTAGGTAACGCTTCGTAATAGGCAATCAGCATGGTGGTGGTCAGAAATTCTGTTATCGTGCCCCCAAGTGATCGGGTATGCGCCAGCAGATGATCAGCCGGGATGACACCCTGAATCACCCGCATGGTATCAAAAGGCAGGTAGGTCCCGCTTAAGTGGAAAGCGCTCTCTTCTGCTCTGTCGCCAACTTTATCAGGATCATAATAGGTTTCAAAACTGTTTTCGCATTCTTCTTTAAACGGACCTTCGGCAAGTGTCAGGATTTTATCTTCCGGTTGTACCGCTTTGCCTGCGAGCAGCAGGTAGTAATAAACCAGTGTCTTCATGAACTCAATGCCGCCATTGGCATCGGAGATCACGTGAAAGATCTCCATCGCAATTCGATTGCGATACCACACAACGCGGAACAGGAACTCGCCGGTCTTCATCGGGTCAATCCCCTGACAGGGATGCCCAACTTCTTCAGTTGCAATCGGCACTTTGGTATTGGTCTCAAAATAGAACCAAAATACCCCCCGTTTGAGACGCACATTGAACATCGGGTAACGCACAATCGTGACCTGCAGCGCAGCCTGCAGAATTTCCGGGTTAATAGGCTCCTTCAGGGTGCAACTGAGACGGAACAGATGTGGTTGCTTTTTGGATTGGCTGGCAGGGTAAACATTGGCAGAAGTATCCAGTTTATACCAGCCGAACTCTTTGCCGGGATGTGAATTCAGTTCTTGCATAAGCCGGAGATTTTCACTAAAATTTTTAACATGTTTAAAGTTTACCAAAATTCATCAATCCTGACGCTTTGGTGTCCTGTTATGTGCCTGACTCAGCATGAATGGGCATGGAAAGGAAAGAAAAAACGCGTCACCGTGATATACTCACGGTGACGCGTTTTTTTAGTATTATCCCAAGAGATAAGGATGACATATGAAATCAACGATAATATCATCTCAAACAATTAGAACGATAGTGATTGTTCTGGTCATTTTGGCAGCAACCATAAGTTTAATGGACATCAATCCTGTGCTGCATCCGGTTCCCTCACGTGATAGCGGCGTATTTTTATATACCGGACAACAAATGCTTTCCGGAGGTATGCCCTATCTCAACTCCTGGGATCATAAAGGACCTTTTCTCTATTTCATTAATCTTCTTGGCGTGTTGATATCACCTCAATCAGTCGATGGTATCTATCTTATTCAATTGGTTTTATTTGTATTGGCGGCTTTTTTTTGGGTTGACAGACTGCAAAATTCCTTTAAATCTGGAGCAGTTTTAATAGGGTTTGCAACATTAATTCACTGTCTAATGTACCCACTGGAGGGTGGCAACCTAACAGAAGTCTATACGCTTTTCTGTTTTATGATCAGTACAGCTTTAATACTTGATGAACAATCCAGTACCAGCACAAGTCGCAATTTCGCATTAGGTTTCATGGCAGGCGCAGTTTTATTAATGCGTCCCACCAACGCCGCATTGTGGTTTGTTTATGGTTGTTGGTTATTAATCCGCTGGATTCAAAAGGAACCAGGCAAACCATTATTCTCATTTTTAGCGGGGATGGGCTTCATTTTGTTCCTCGCCTTTCTATTTCTTATCACTAAAAATGCATTATCAGCTTTTAAAACGCAATATATTGATTTCAATTATTTTTACATTGAACGCAATTCGCAGTCCAACTTACTATCTCGATTATCCAGAATGCGGAAGCAGATTCGTTACCTTTTGATTCTCCTAAAAAATGGCTGGGGAACAAAATTCATATTAATCTTGTTGATAGCTCTGGTAATATCTGTTTTCAGACTCGTTCGTCAATCGTCCGAAATCAAAACAAGAAATAATAAGTCCTTTCTGTGGATATATATCATTTCTTTTTTCCTGGAAGTATTCTTAGTTATTTTTCCCACCCGTATGTATCCTCACTATTTGATCGTATTTTCTGCATATGTTGCTTTATTTATCACCCACACTGCTGATTGGACTATCAATTCTCTGCATAAGAAATTCCGCTCACGAAATATTCAGCAGTTCCAACTGCATTTGCTCCTGCCCGGGATGTTGGTGCTGCTCTGGGCGTTGATCCCCTCTCTCAAATCCATCAATGCAACCATTACTGGTCTGCAAGCAGGTACATTGCAAATTCCGCATATCCCAACCGCTGAAGAGCAGATCATCCTATCCAATTCTGCTCCAACCGATACAGTGCAGATTTGGCAGGGAGAGACGCGCTTCAACTTTCTAACCGGGCGGAAAAGTCCTACTGCCTACTCCTATGTATTTTCTCTATGGTCATGCGGATATGCTACTCCCGCACTCTGGGATGAATTCCTCAACGATTTCTCCCTAAACCTGCCAAAACTGTTCATCGTCGCAGTGGAGCATAAAGACCAATATGGGATCGTCCCGGAAGGATGCGAGGCAGTCGCTGATCAGATGAATGCCTTTTATGGATTGATTCAGGAAAAGTATCTGTTGACCGGATTACAATCTAAGGTGTTTGAAAGCGTTTATATACTTCAGTAGAAAGACCGGGCAAGCTTGACCTCAAATCCATTAACATCCACCCCACGGAAGCAAAAATCTTTTCTACGCGGAATAATCGATCCAGCAGCAGAAAAGGATACTTTTTTGCTCAGCTGGGTCTGGTTCGGAGCGCTGTTTCTGATTGGATTGCTGCTATGGGGATATTTCCTCAACTTCGGCGCTATCCCGGTTGACTTTCACGACTGGGCAGAGGTAAACGCACCGCGGATCGCTTTCCTGAAGGACTCCGTTACCAAAGCTGAAATGCCACTGCACATGCAGGATTCCAGTGCATTGCGCGGCATCACCGACCGTTATATGGCATTGCCGGATATGATTCTTTCGCCACAGATCATTATTCTCAAATGGATCTCGGTTCAGGATTTCGTACTCATTCATGTCTGGTTGTTGTATGCGCTTGGCTTCTTTGGGCTGATAGCGCTGAAAAAAGAGCTCAATCTCTCACTGCTCAGTTTCAGCTGGATCTTTCTGCTGTTCAATTTCAATGGTCACCTTACTGCGCACCTTTCAGTCGGGCACGTTACCTGGGCAGGGACATTCCTGTTTTCATGGGTGATCGTGCGCGCCCTCGAAATCCAACGCGGGGTAGCGGATTATCGTTGGCTGGCGAAAACCGCCTTCCTGTTGTTCTTCATGTTTCTTCAGGGAGCTTTTCATCAGTTTGTGTGGTGCCTGATATTTTTCGGATTCCTGGCATTCGGCGGGAAGAAATCCTTCTTCGCAGTGCTGAAGTTGCTTGTCTTTACTGTGCTGCTTTCAGCCGTAAGAATCCTGCCGCCAGCGCTCCACCTGGCAGATTTTGACAGCGATTTTCTCGGGGGCTTCAGCAGGCCGGGACAGTTGGTGCGCGCCTTTTTTAAGATTATTTCGCCAATGGACTCTCTGGATCCGACCGTTACCGGCAGTACGCTCGGATGGTGGGAATTCGACCTGTTTATAGGGATCACTGCCGGACTGTTCCTGTTATTGGCAGGCGGTTTTTGTCTTTATCAGTTGCGTAAAAACAGGTCATTTCTCATGCTGCTTCTGCCGATCACAGCGCTGACATTATTCTCTTTGAAGCCTATATATGGCCTGATTCATCAGCTCCCGATCCCTTTGCTCAACGGCGAACGCGTCTGCTCGCGCTTTCTGATTCTGCCCTTCAGTTTTTGGCTGGCGATCGCCGGGCTGGGATATCAAAAATGGATTAATCTGCGCAGAGATCAGCTGATTCCGCTGATCGGCAGCCTGTTGCCGTTGCCCCTGGCACTGGCAGAACTATGGTCGCACCTGGCGACCTGGAAAGTTACGGAAAGCGTGAAAGCCTTTCCCTATACGTTTACGGACTTATCGCGGAAAGTGGTCGCCAACCACCCGGATCCTGTCTATACCAACGTCCTGTTGATTGGATTGGCAATCTCGCTCGCTATGGCATCATTCCTGACAATTATGGCAATCAGAGAGCAGGGACAGCTGCCGATGAAGCCGCTTTAGTCATAAGGAAGCTTTATTAACAGGGATTCTGACCTGAGATCAGTATGATTAATATAGACATTATTTCTAAAAAGGGGGAGCTGATGTTCACACATGAACCGTTATTGGTAAGTTATCGCAACCAAACGCTGGACACCATTCATATGGGACACCTGTGCGTAGTTGATGAAAATTCAAACGTGCTGTTTTCAGTCGGAGACCCCGACGCATTTGTCTTTTACCGCTCCTGCTCCAAACCTATCCAGGCGCTGCCTGTGATCGTTCGCCGACTGGATGAAAAATATAGCCTGACTGAAGAGGAAACCACCATCTTCTCCGCCTCTCACCTCGCGGAACCCTTCCATGTTCGTGCTGTTGAGTCGATCCTGGCAAAAGCCGGTTTTTCCGAGTCAATCATGATTATGGATCCGACCTATCCAGGTGCATTCGATGCCGAACTCGAAGTCAGGAAAGCCGGGTTGCCGCCGCGCAAGATTTATCACAACTGTTCAGGAAAACATTCCGGCGCCTTGTTGCTGCAGCGTGAACTGGGAGGGAAGCCCGAAGACTATTGGAAACCGAATTCTGTCGCGCAAACCGAGATTAAAAGGGTAGTAGCAATTCTGAGCGAGACCGAACCGGATCAGATCCAGGTTGGTGTTGATGGCTGTGGCGTGCCGGTTTTTGCTGTTGAAATGCGGAAAATTGCAGCTTCTTTCAAAAACCTCGTTGCTCCCAATAAGATTCCGGAAGCAGACCTCCGAGAAGCCGCAGAAAGATATATCCCGCGCATCCATCGCTATCCGCAAATGATCAGGGGCACTGGAACGCTGTGCGCACTGTTAAACGCTGATCCAAACATCCTTTCAAAAGCCGGTGCAGCCGGCGTATACACGATCGGGCTCAAGAAAGAGAAGATCGGCATCGCGCTGAAAATGACCGATGGATTCTCAACGGTGTGGCCGCTGATCATTCATTCTCTGTTCGAACAAATCGGCTATACGAACAAGGATACGCTGCAGGGGTTGCGCGCCTTAATGTCAGACCAGTTGCTCAATGACAATAAAGAAATTGTCGGACATTATGAGCCCTGCTTCACCGTTCCGCACAAACTAATCGCCTGATTAAATGTTAATGGATTTCTAACGAACTTTCCCTTCTTTCAGACGTATTTAGAGTGACGGGTCTGGTAAAATACGCCAGGAGATGGCCCCTTTTAAAACAAAGACGGTTGGCTTTTTCCAGCCGCTAAACTGGAAACGAGAATAGAAATGGCAAGCATAGACAGATTTACACAACGAGCAAGAAAGGTTTTGAGCCTGGCGCACAAGGAAGCGATCGGAGGCCATGCAAAGATGATCGGAACGGAACACATTCTGATCGGTTTGCTCATGGTCGAAGGCTCGACAGCCGGCAAAGTGCTCCATGACCTTGATTTAAACGCGGATCAAATTCGCGATGCTTTAAAACACATGAGCGAAGAAGAATCCACAATCGAAGAACATAAAACCAATCCCGAGGAAATTCTCTCGGATGAAGTGCAGGAAATTTTAAAACAGGCCTTGATCGAGGCGACAAAAGCTGAGCAGGTTTATGTGAGCACAGAGCATCTGTTGCTCAGCCTGATCAGTTTAAACGACTCACGAGCCGTTCATACCCTGCGCCGTCTGGGAATCATCCCTGAGCAGATTCGAAAGCAGTTGAAACGGGTTTTGGAGGAACCAACATCCGCCCCTGTTGAACCCGCCAGGCACGAGTCCGAGCGTCGAACGGAACGCAAGCCAAGAGCTGCCAAGAGCTCAGGCAATTCCCCTTTGATCGACCAGCTGGCAACCGATCTGACTGCTAAAGCAGCAGCAGGGAAACTGGATCCGCTGATCGGTCGAAAAAATGAAATCGAACGCGTGATTCAGATTCTGGCACGGCGAACCAAGAATAACCCGGCGCTGATCGGGGAGCCTGGTGTGGGCAAAACTGCCATCATCGAGGGTCTGGCGCAAAAAATCGTCGAAGGCAACGTCCCGGCACAGCTGCTCAATAAGCGCGTGCTTCAGCTTGATGTTGGATCGATGGTAGCCGGTACGATGTATCGCGGACAATTTGAAGACCGCATGAAGCGCGTGATTGAAGAACTGAAAACCACTCAGGCGATTCTGTTTATCGATGAAATTCACATGCTGGTTGGCGCCGGTTCGTCCGGATCAGCCGTTGACGCCGCCAACATCCTCAAACCGGCACTCTCCCGTGGTGAAATCCAGGTGGTCGGTGCCACTACATCAGATGAATATCGCAAAAATATCGAAGCCGATGCAGCACTGGAACGACGCTTTCAGCAAATTCTGGTGACCGAACCTACGCCGGAGGAAGCGGTGCAGATTCTGATGGGCTTACGCTCGCGCTATGAAACGCATCATCAGCTGAACATCAGCGACGAAGCGATCGAAGCTGCCGTAAAACTTTCGGTTCGCTATATTTCGGAACGATTCTTACCGGATAAGGCCATTGACCTGATCGATGAAGCTTCCTCTCGTGTGCGCATGTACAAAAGCAATGCTGCGGATTATTCCAATCGTCTGATGGAGAGCCTGCGGTTTGCCCGCAAGGCGCTGCTGGAAGCGGAAGAAAAAAATGACACTGAAAATGCAGCGCTGATGCAGGATCGCATTCGGGAGCTGGAAGATAAGATCGAAGCGTCTTCTAAGGTTTGGAATCCCGAAGAGGCGCCATCGGTAACCTCTGAAGATATCGCGGAAGTCGTGTCAATGTGGACCGGAATCCCGGTCATGCAGATGGCTGAACAAGAATCAGAACGGCTGCTGAAGATGGAATCAGAGCTGAACAAAATGATCATCGGACAGAAAGAAGCCATCGACGGAATTTCACGCGCGATTCGGCGCTCACGCTCCGGATTGAAAGATCCCAAGCGCCCTATTGGATCATTCCTGTTTCTGGGGCCGACCGGTGTCGGAAAAACCGAACTCACAAAAGCGCTGGCGAAATACATGTTTGGCAGCGAAGATGCGCTGATTCAGCTCGATATGTCCGAGTTTATGGAGAGACATTCCGCCAGCCGACTCACCGGTGCGCCTCCAGGATACGTTGGTTACGATGATGCCGGGCAGCTGACCGAAGCAATTCGCCGCCGCCCCTATTCAATCGTCGTTTTTGACGAGTTGGATAAGGCCAATCCTGAAATCCACAATATGCTGTTACAGATTATGGAAGAAGGGCAGCTGTCAGACGCGCGCGGCAAAAAAGTTGATTTCAAGAACACCATCATTGTGATGACCTCGAACATCGGCGCGGAAGAGATCAAGCGTCAACAGTCATTCGGCTTCAACCTGTTTGAAGGCTCCGAAAACGCGGAAAAAGACAGCTATGAGGAAATGCGCAAAAAACTGATGGATAAGCTCAAAAAAGCTTTCAAACCGGAGTTCATCAACCGACTGGATCATATCGTGGTGTTCCGCATGCTCAATCTGGAAGATATGCAGCAGATCACCGAGCTGGGCATTGCCCAGGTCAATGAACGGCTGGCAGAGAAGGACATCTCAATCACGCTCAGCGAAAATGCGCTCGAAAAACTGACCCGCGATGGCTATGACCCCGAAATGGGTGCACGGCCGCTACGCAGGGTGATTCAGCAAAAGGTGGAGGATCAGCTTTCAGATGCAATACTGGCAGGGAAATTTGTATCCGGCGATTCCATCCTGGTAGATCTGAATGAGAATAATGAAATCGAACTCAAAAAAATGAACAAGCGCAAGGCTGAGAAAGTTTCTCAACCGAAAGCAGAATAAGCAACAGAAAGGTATAAAATGACCGGCTCCAGAAATCTGGAGCCGCTTTGTTTTTATGGAATAACGTATCCTGCGTCACCGCTTTCAACCGTCGGTACCTCACCTTCCACGACAATCTCGGCAAACAAGGTGTTGCCGAACGACTGGTTGTATCCATTGAACGCCTTCCAGGAAGAGCGATAGCTACCCGGGACATCGGGGGCGATGAAAGTCACCGAGATGATCCCTCGTTTTCCCACTGCGGTTTGAGGCAGCGCCACGACATCGGGAGCACTCATTTGATCCCCGGAGATAAAACGCAGTTTGTAATTTGCATTCCAGTTGCAGGAACCGTTGTTCACGATCTCCCATTCTTTAACAAAAGTCTCGCCCGGTTTCAACAGTGATCCGTCTTCAAAATCTTCCCATTCGGTGAAATAAAAACTGTCGATACAGTCCGATGTTTTAATTGAAGGCGCCAGCGTAGCCGCATCGCGAGTGGGCAGGGGCGCTGTTGGGATTGGGGTAGGAGTTGTAACCGGCGCCCGCTCACACGCGCTGAAAATCATCATAATCAGCACTGCCAGGAATACCCAAACAGTCTTACGCACGATCATTCCAGCCCCATTTTTCCAGATCCGGGATCAATTGATGTGCAGTCAAATCGAGGTGAATCGGTGTGATGCTCACGAACCCGCGGGAAAGTTCACCACAGTCCGTTCCCTCATCGCAGTCCCCGATCGGAGGAGATCCTCCAAACCAGTAATAAGGCCGGTTAAAGGGATCCACCCGCTGAATCAGTTCATCCTGATAAATCCGTGAACCCTGACGTGTGATTTTATAAACGGGCGGGTCATTCGCAGGAAACTCCGGGAAGTTCACGTTCAAAATCGTAAATGGCGGCAGCTTGTGTCTCTTTACCAGCTCAATTACATGCAACACCACTGTTTCAGTGATCGAAAAATCGATATCCTGGGGTTTCTTCTCCTCAGCATCGAGTGAAAAAGCGATTCCAATCATATCCCAGATTGTCGCCTCCAAAGCACTGGTCACCGTTCCGGAATAGGTGATATCGCGGCTGATGTTCGCGGTCGGATTCACACCGGAAAGCACCAGATCCACCTTTTTTCCGAGAAAACCCAGTCCTGCCAAAGCACTGCAATCGGATGGGCCACGGTCGATACTGTAAGCCGGAACGTCGAGCGGAAATGCAAACGGTTCCACCCGCATCGGCTTGCCCAGCGACTTTTGATGACCGGAAGCTGACCAGTTTTTATCAGGTGCAATCACGGTAACATTGCCGACTTTCATGGCAGCTTTCGCCAGTGCCAGGATTCCCGGCGCAGTGATGCCGTCATCATTCGTTACAACGATTTCCAATGGTTTTTCTATCATTAATCTTTTCCTCAACCCCCTAATTTTACCAGCCGATCTCCGCTCAATCTTTCGTTTTGTAAGACATAAAAAAAGCTGTCCAGAACTTTCCTGGACAGCTTCCACTGTTTTAATAACAGCTTACTTTTTCAGAAATGCGCGCACACTTTCCAATTGACCTGCTGACCCTAACAGCTCATTCTTCTGAGCGATAAAACTGGCATATTCTTTCATGAATATTTTGCCTATCGGACGGAAGTCAAATTCAGCCGGATGATCGCGGAAATATTCGCGATGAACGCGTGTCCATACCAGCCGACCATCGGTGTCAATATTAATCTTTGTTACACCCAGTTTTGCTGCCTGACGGAATTGGGTAGCGTCAACACCTTTGGCGCCTTTCAGGTCACCGCCAGCTGCGTTGATCCTTGCCACTTCTTCCTGAGGAACAGAGCTGGAGCCATGCATAACCAGCGGGAAACCGGGAACGCGTTTTTGAATTTCTTCCAAAACATCAAAGTGAAGTGACTGAGAACCGGTGAATTTGAAAGCGCCGTGGCTGGTGCCAATGGCAACTGCCAACGAATCGACATTGGTTCGGTCGACAAATTCGCGCACGGAATCCGGATCGGTCAGCTTTGCATCTGCATCGCTGACGGAAACATGCTCTTCAACACCGCCCAACTTACCGAGTTCAGCTTCGACTACAATGCCGCGCGGATGAGCTGCATCAACCACTCGTTTGGTGGTGGCAATATTCTCTTCAAAATCCAGCGCAGAAGCGTCAATCATCACCGAGCTGTAAAAACCGCTGTTGATGCAATCCATGCAGGTTGCTTCATCGCCATGGTCAAGGTGAACGGCAAAAATCGCTTCGGGGAACATCTCGTTCGCACTGCGAATCAGCCCTTCCAACATAATCGTACTGGTATATTTCCGGGCACCCTTGGAAATCTGAACAATAAAGGGAGCCTGGCTGTCAATGTTCCCCTGGAACAAACCGACAATCTGCTCTGCATTGTTGATGTTATAGGCACCAATTGCGTATTTTCCATACGCATGTTCAAACAGTCTTTTGGTATTGACGATCATTTCTGCCTCCAAAAAGTTAGCTTAAGAACATCGGGACACCAAGAACGTCCTTGATGTGGGGTCTGTAATTAACGATATCATAAAATGCTGCGACGTCTACCCGTCTGATCCCTGAAACTACCATTTTGATCGGTACAGTTGTATATTTTCCACCATGAATCGCGACCATCCGCCCAACTTCATTACGGCGCAGCATCTGCCCCGCCAGCGTGCCAAAGCTCAGCGCAACCATCCGATCAAGCGAGTCCGGTGCACCTGAGCGCATCATGTAACCGATCTGCTGATACATGGTGTCGACTTTGGAGCGCTTCTTAATCGCATCCGCCACAATGATACCAATTCCACCAAGTTTCCGATGACCATAGGCGTCCATTTCACCGGTTTCGTATACATCACCACCCTCCATAATCGCACCTTCGGAAACGGTCACCAGTGAATAATGGGAAGGGTTGCTCAGACGATCGTGAACCAGATAGTCGGTCAGCGTGTCAATATTGAAATGCACTTCAGGAATCACTGCCCGGTCAGCGCCAGAAAGGTAAGCAGCCGTCAGGCTCGTTTCGCCGGAGTTCCTTCCGAACAGCTCAATCACGCCGATGCGCTCATGCGAACCCAGTGAGGTGCGCATGTTATTGATTACTTCAATCGCGCGCGTGATCGATGTTGAAAAACCGATGCAGTATTCGGTACCAAAAACGTCATTGTCCATTGTCTTTGGAATCGCTATGATTGAGACGCCCTCTTCGTTCAGACGAACCGAATAACTGAGAGTGTCATCACCGCCAATCGTAACCAGCGTGTCAATATTGAAATGATCCAACACCTTGAGAATGTAAGGGGTGAAATCAACCGTTTCTTCATCGATTACAATACCCAGCGGAGACCCTTTCAGAAATTCCGGGATGACATTGGTTTTGACTTTTTGCGGATTGGTTCTTGATGAGTGCAGAAAAGTGCCGCCGCTTCGATCAATACGGCGAACATCTTCGTAACCAAGCGGAAAAATGTTCCGATAGGATTCCGGGTCATCAAAGTTATACTCAAGCAATCCTGCCCATCCGCGACGAATCCCATAAATGATATTCCCTTCGTTCAGTGCCATAGTGACAACTGCTTTAATGGCTGGATTCAAGCCCGGTACATCCCCTCCTCCGGTCAACACTCCAATCTTCTTAGGCATATTGTGCTCCTGCTAAATCATTGAGATTGATAACATAAATAAAACTTATCTATACAAACGCGCCAATATTATACTATGATGATTTCGCTGAATTACGTGGCTGAGTTCAAAATTATGATAGGAATATCTGACTATTTTTCAAGGGTAAATACAAGGAAATAGTCAACGGTTTACTGGCAGTCTATTTTGAAAACAGAGATTGATTCACGCATCCGCAGTGCCAGGTATTGATGGTCATAGGACCAGGAAGTTTGCAGTACATCCTGACCTCTTACCGGAATTTCAAACTGCTCCCTGGTTTCTTCATTCAACACCCAACTTTTATCCTGCCCATCCGTATAGAAGACCAGCGCATGGTCATCCGACCAGTTTGGGTTGATCATCGCCGGGTATAAACGATCATCATATGTCAAAACAGTCTGATGGAAAACGCGTCCATCATGACCATGTTTACGCACTTCTTCCAGAAACTGGGTGCTGTTGGTCACGATATTGATCTGATACAGTCGTTCGCAGTCAATTCCGCAGCTCGTTGAAACTTTAATCTCGTCATCGCTGACCCAACCAATCACAGATTTTTCACTGCTGTAGTTATCGGTGTCCGCCGTTACATCCGGAAACAGGTCAATCGTTTGCGCCAACCCTGAGGCAAGCGATGCAACCATGATCGTATAGATCTTTTCCGAGGTACGCAGCGCGACAAACGCTACTTTACTGGCTGACGGGTTAAACGCAAAATCGCCAAAGACTTTCAGCCCGGTGGTATTCATCTCGACTGGTTTAGCAAGCTCTCCCTCATCGAAGTTGAGAATCATCGCATCACCGGAAAACCATGCCCAGTAGCGGTTTTCAGGGATAACAAACGCCAGCAGGTTCGCATTGGGAGCCCAGCCAAAAGTGCCGCCATTCAATGCGCCCGCAAAAGTCGAAATGCTCGGTCCCTCGTACACGATGCATGAAGTGTCCTCAATCACCTGGTTACCTTTCAGATCCGGTGTCGGTTGAACTGAGGTGGGCGTTACCAGTGCTGTGAGCGTCGCGCTCTGTGGATCAACCTGCTGAAAATCAGCAATCAGCTGGCAGCCGGGCATCAAAACGCCTGTCGCCAGAGCCAACCCAATCAGGGTTAAGATCCTGCAAATCCCAGTTCGACCTTTTTTGTTCGCTTTAGTCATCTTTTCCTACGACAATTTCCCGATATCCGTAACAATTCATCACAGTTGTTTGATAGTACACCGATTTGGTGACGGTATCGCTGCGGTAAACATGAATGTGACCATGAAGGTGATATTTCGGACGGAATACTTTATTCAACCAGCGAAAGGCACGAATGCCGGTATGAGCCAGGTCATCCTGGTCATGAATCTTCCAGGGCGGGGCATGGGAGACGAAAATATCCAGATAACGCCCATGATGCATGCGGTTCCAAAACAGTGCAGGCAACAGCGAGAACACATGCTGCCACATTTCCAATTGGGTATACTGCTTGGGATTGTGGTTATATCTCAAACAACCTTCAACCCCGGCGATCAACAGCTGCCCTTCGAAATGGCGCATTCTGCGATGCAGGTTGAATCCCATCGTAGGATAAATGTCCCCCTGCGGTCCCGCAACTGCGTACTGATGGTTACCAACCACATACAGCAGTGGTACGTTAATCTGGCTGGCGACAAAATCGAGGTAGTTCATTGGCAAATCACCGCAGCTGATGATCAGGTCAGTATCGGAAAACCGCTGTATCGCGCGTTCGCTGTATAAAAGCGATTGTTCAACGTCTGAGACAGCCAAGATTTTGATTGTCATCTCGATATTGTAACAGACCTGTTTATGGCCTTAATTGCCGGCAACCGCCATTGCGACTGCCATCGTTTTGATATGGGAAATACTGACAGACCAGACTGTTAGTCCGAGCTCATCAGCTGTCCGTTGCGCTTCCCCATGCAGAATCAGTCGTGGACTGCCGTTCTCTTCTGCAAGGATTTCAATATCCCGCCAGCGCACCGTACCAATTCCCGTCCCAAGCGCTTTGGCAACCGCCTCTTTACAGGCAAACCTCCCTGCCAGACGTTCATCCCGTCCTGCGCACAGTTGCTGTTCTGCCTGGGTGAAAACACGTGCCAGGAAACGTTCACGGATCGAAGGCTTCAACCGCGTGATCCGCTCCACATCAATCAGGTCAATTCCACTGCGCAGCGTTGTACTCAAGCCTCCCCCAACAGCGTCCCGGAGCTTGTAATCACCAGCTTTTCAGGGTTGAGATATTTTTTCACAGTCTCCAGAATGATTTCTTCCGTCACGCTGTTCACCAGGGTTTCATAATTCTGAAGATAATCCAATCCCAGCTGATACAACTCCATCGACAGCAGCTGACTGGCGATCCCTGCGTTGGATTCCAACATCAGCGGCAAACTGCCAATAAGATTGGCTTTGACATCCGCCAGCTCTGTCTCGCTCACTTTTTCAGCCGTAAATCGTTTCACTTCCTCTCGGATCAGCGCTACAACTTTGGTCAGGTTCGCAGGGTTGATGCCGGCAGAGATCTCCCAGGCACCGCCCCATGGCAGAAAAAGCACCGATGATCCGGCATAATATGCCATCCCATTGTCTTCGCGCACGGTTTTGCCGATTCGTCCCATCATGCCAAACTCCCCCAGAATTGCATTGCCAAGCCTGACTGGCATGTAATCTGCGGACTTTCGCGCAGGTGCGATTGAGCCGATCATCAGAGCCAGCTGGCTTTTTTCTGCAATTTCATGATGATTGACACTGGGAATCGGATCAGAAACTGGAATAGCGTTTGCATGAAGATGCAGCCCCTGACTTTCATCCGTTCGCCAATCAGCGAAAATGCGCGTAAACGCCTCAGTTGCCTGCTCTGGTGATATTCCTCCAGAGACACACAGAATCGTATTCTGGGGGTTGAAAAAACGATGATGTTGGTTAAGCAGATCAGCGCGCGTAATAGAACGAATGGTTTCTTCCGTTCCGCGAGAGTCAATGCCATAAGGATGATCTCCAAACAGTGCTTTATCGAAAATCACACTCGCCATCGTCTCCGGATCCTGCGCCTGACGAGCCAGCCCGCTCAGAATCTGGTCACGGACCTGAATCAGGTGAGGTTCGGGAAACGTGGGTGCGGTCAACCCTTCATAGAGCAGCGTCAACAGCAGTTCATAATCCTCCGCCAACATCCTGCCGCGAAAGGTAGTCTGATGAACTGAGGGAGAAAACCCCAACGTCGCGCCGGACCCTTCCAAAATCTGATAAATCTCATTGAAATCCCGCGCTTCGGTACCGCGCATCATCGCCCCGGCAAGAAATCCGCCTAAACCGGGCAAGTGCGCGGGATCATACAGCGTACCGCTGCCGCTTACGCCGGCAAAACTGACTGAGGGGCTTGAAGGGTTTTCAAAAAAGAGCAGCCTGATACCATTGGGCAGCTGGGTGCGATAGATGGTATCTTCATTCGGATAGCGGTTTCCTGACAGGGTAACGTTCAAGCCTTTCCTCCATTCTGATAGGGACGGTAAATCCCGACCACCCGGTTCTCCGGCCGTAGATATTTGTTCGCATAGCTTGAAATATCAGCAATGGTCACCTGCTGCAAACTCGGGACAAAACCCTGAAACCAATCGTAGTTCGCGAACATCTCTGAATATCCAAGCCAGTAGCCCTGGTTGGTGATGTTCTCGCTGCCGTAAGCCAGCATCGCCCGCGCCTGTTTGACTGCTTTTTCCAGATCTTTCTGACTGATTTCACCTGCGCGAATGATGTCAATCGTTCGGTCGATCGCCTGCAACGCTTCATCAGGCGTATGATCCGGATGAACGATCACCCACATCGAATAGAGATAAGGATCAATCGTAGCAGTGTAATCCGCACTGAAGCCCACTGCCAACTGGCTTTCGACCAGCGCAGTGTAGAGCAGTGAAGTTTTATTGGAGACCCCGCCACCGCCGAACATATTCAAGTTGCTGGGGCCGCTTAGAATGCTGTCAAGCGCCGTCAGCGGAAAGACCTCCCGGTTGCGTCCTTCGGGAGCACGCCAGACAAGACGCATGTAAACCAGATCACCCGGTCCTTCCAGCTCAATGCGCTGTTCCTGCGGAATAATTCCTTCCGGTGCAGGGTTCACAGCATTCACTTCACCCGCCGGGATATCGCAGTAGAGATCGCGCACTGTATCCAGCATTTTTTCCGCATCGAAATCCCCTGCCATGCTCAGCACTGCATTATTGGGAGCATAATATTGGCGGTAATGGGAAAACAGATGATCGCGTGTAATGGAGCGCAAATCGGCGCTCTCCCCAATCACTTCAACCCCATAAGGGTGGTGACTAAAGGCAGCTTTTTCCACTGCCTCGGAAAGCAGGAACATCGGATCATTTTCTGATCCCTCCCGTTCTGAAATCACCACCGTCCGCTCAGATTGAACTTCCTCCTCCAGATACAGGCTGTTGCACATTCGGTCAGCTTCCAATTCGAGAGGCAGCAGGATCTTATCACGCGGGACCGTTTCATAGTAAGCCGTCCAGTCCAGGTAGGTGAAGGCATTCCACACGCCACCATCGCGGGAGATTGCTTTGTCGAGCGTACCGGCAGGATACTTTTTCGTCCCTTTAAACTGCATGTGTTCCACCCAGTGAGAGATTCCGGTTTTTCCGGGGAGCTCATTTCGTGAGCCAACGCGATACCACAGCCAATGGCTGATCAGAGGAGCACTGTGGGCTTCTTTCAGCATCACCAGCAGACCATTGGGCAGCGTTTCACGGAGGATATTGTTTTCGTTTGTCATCGTTATGGATTTTACCTGCTTCTTTTAATATTCAATTCAGGTTTTCAAAAAGGATCTGGCGCAATGCAGATCCTGCGTTCCTGTTGCAATACCATTCTACGGAAAAAAGAAAAGTCCGCAACCCCTTACCTTCGGGTTGCGGCTGAACGATGTTAATGAGTTCAAAAGATTTATCAGTTGGTTGAATGAGTATTGTTCCAGAAAAAGTTGAACGAGTAATATCCACAACCGCCACAGGCTTCATCAAAGCGAATGTAAATTGGGCTCAGATATTGAATGGCTGCCGGGATGTTGAAGCACACTTTTTCGGAGGCATTTTCACCGGTACTATAGGTGCCAACTTCATAACCAACGAAAATATTCCCCGGCTTCATCTCTGCCGGAACAAAGCAACCAGCCGGGGTGCAGGTCTTGGGATCTGTGAAATAACCCATCCGAACTACGAAATCAGTGTAAAGCGGGAAATTGAGCGTTTCAATTTCCACTGACTTGCCGCGCTGGACACTGACAATTTTGAACATCGGTACCAGGCAGCGATCACAGATCGCACGTTTCTGTACGGCTGGAGGTTGAAGTGTCGGGTTTGCCAACACGACCGAATTGTCCTGCTTTTCA
Source organism: Chloroflexota bacterium (assembly GCA_012799995.1). GTDB lineage: Bacteria > Chloroflexota > Anaerolineae > Anaerolineales > Anaerolineaceae > Flexilinea. Next base: position 18,110 of record JAAZKE010000029.1, read on the forward strand.
TCAACAGGAGCTACGGGCGGCGCCACAGTAGCCTGAGGGGTTGGATTGATGAGTATAACCTGCGGCGTCGGTGCAACTTCTTCAACGACAGCAACTTCAAAGAAACTCGAGATCACCAGTTCTTTCTGATCGGTTAAAACCAGTTCTACTTTTTTAACGCCGTGCAATTCCTCTGGGATCGGGAACGTGACCGTAAAACTGCCGCCAGCCTGGGTGTTGAATTTTGCCACGTTGATATACGGATCCTGCGTATCAAATTTTCTCATTTGCACCAGAATTTTTGTATCCGCCGGAAAATCGCGCGCCAAAATCGATACGTTTTTGTCCACGACCACATCACTAATGCTAAATGAAGGGCTGTTGGTTTGATAAGCACCTGCAGAGAACACCCCTGCAAACAGCACTGTCATTAAACTCACTAAAATTGTTAGAACAAAATACTTCTTCATAATTCCTCCTGCTTATTCAACAAGCGCAATCGTGGTCAGATTGGAAAGAGCCGGCAACGCGTTGCGCTGGCTTCTTTTTTCTACCTTTCAACTTTCAGTTAAAGTGCAAGTTTTGATCCACTTTCGATTTCTTCCGGCACCAATTTAACACTGTCAATTTTAAAGAATGACCAGAGACCGGCAAGGAGCCAGCCAATGCCGCCGATGATTCCAATTGGCAATGGCCCGATGAACGGATTCAAAGTCCCATTCAGGAACAGGATACCCGAATTGGCAGCACCATTGTAAGCGCCATGAACGATCGTTGCCGCCAGCACCGAGCTGGTCTTCAAAGTCAGATAACACATGAACGCCCCTAACAGGAAACAATTAAGGATCATACCAAGAATGCCAGGCAATGGAAAAAGCTGATATCCAACCCCGTAGTTGTACCCCATCGCTATTAGCGGCGCATGCCACAATCCCCAGATTACACCAGAGAGGATCACAGCCATTTTTCGCGAAGTAACCTGCAGCAGTTTCGGGAACAGGTATCCGCGCCAGCCGAGTTCCTCACCAAGGGAAGGGATAAAATTCAAAATCGGAGCCAGCAGCACCGCACTGCCCAGCTGCAACAGGATCACATTGATCAGGTCGGTATGCGTCAGCTCTTTGCCATTGGGGTCCAGCAACGCCATCGAATTGCGGATTAAATTAAATTCAGAATCATAACGATCAGGAAAAATCAGGAAATACAGCACTGCACCAATTGCGATAAACACAATCGGCAGGAACCAGGCAGCCAGGTAAGCCTTATAGTTACGCCTGAGATTCGGATTGAGCCACATATCGGCGCGTCCTTCATTGGTCAGTTTGCGGGTTAAAATGCTGCACATCGCCGGGATCAGCATAATCCCCATCAGCGCCAACTGAATATTGGAGATGCTCAGCCCCCCTTTCAACCAGATAAAAAACTCAATGCCATAGGTGAACAGAAACGTCAGTCCAACAAAGATCGCAATCCGTTTTCTGCTGATATCCATTCTTTCCTCCCTGTTTCCTGATGAATGATTGAATCGCAACCAAGAAGATCGCGATTATTTGAGGTATGTCCTTATTCTAATGTGAGTTACACGCCAGCGCATGTCGAAGATTTTTTATGCGTTTTGAATCAATTCACATCGCCCAGATATTCAAACTGCTTTCCTTCAACGCCATCAACCAGTCGGTTTCGGAGTGTTCTGGGAAAGAGGTTCTTTTTACCCAGCTCCGCGAGTGGAACCCATTCAATTCCAACCTGAACCCGATCAGGATGAAAAGCACGATCCCAACTGGGTTCAGTCACCAGTTCGCATTGAAAATAGAACTCAATCGAATGAACCTTTTTCTTATCAGCGAACTCATGGTTCGCGGAGATATATTCACGTATGAACAGCAATTTCTTCGCGCGCACTCTGGCACCGATTTCTTCCAGACATTCGCGTTCGACAGTTTTATCGAGGGTTTCTCCAAACTTCTGTCCTCCACCCGGGAACAGGTAACATAAAACCCCATCACCAAAATCACATCTATGCAGCAGTATCTGATTGTCGCGGATAATCAATGCTTTGGCGCTGGATCGCACATGGCGCTTTTTCTTCTTTTTAAGATGATCTGAATTGCCCATGATTTTTCTCCCGTTCAATTTTACCGACATTTTTACGGCTGTCGAGTGACTGGTGCCGATTCAGGAATATTTGCGATCCAAGTAAAAATGTGCTTCTTTTTATACATTTACGTTTAATATTTGCATATAGGGAATGGGGAAAAAATAAATTTCAGCATAAGCTGAAATTTATTTATCCTGTATTGCATTTGTCAGGTAAAGGAACGAATCGGAGGATGGGTGCTCCTGCATACAGGAGATATCCATTATCTTTATTTTCTCCAGGGAAGATTTTTAACCACAACTGTTCACGTTATCACTCTTGCGTAGTTTTTTCACTCAAAAGTTTATTAACGGTATTGCAAACGTGAAAGCTGATCAGAAGGAACGATTGATGAACCGAATGGCATCAATGCCAGTTTGGCAATTTTGAAGCATTGCTTTCCGAAGGGAATACCAATAATAGTGATCGTGAAAATCAAGCCAATCGCCAGAGCGATCACTGCAATCTCCAAGCCGCCAAAGATGAGCCACAAGACATTCAGAATCAATGAGACGCCACCGCCGTGGTAATAAACATCGCGGCCGAAGGGGGAAAAAGACAACCCGGCAAATTTGAAGCACTGGACCCCCACTGGGATTCCCACAATCGTAATACACCACACCAAACCGACCAATGCCCAGGCAAGACCAAGGAAAATTCCGCCCAGCAGAAACCAGATAATATTCCCCAACAATTTCATTCTTTCTTTCCTTTCAACCGTTTCCGAATCGGATTGATCAAGCCGGTCAGGAAAACGGCTCCACTACAAATCACGATGTATGTCACCGTCCGCCAGAACGGGAAGCGCCTTATCGCGTCCCCCGAGTAGCGGCTGTAATACCACTGCGAGAAGAAGATCACAAAGATCACTTCAATCGCAATCCAACGCGCCAGCCACCAGTCTTTCAACCGCTTTGCCTCGCAGATCCCCCAGGCGCTGAAGAAAGCAAGCCAGGGCAGAAAAATCACGCGATAGCGCGGGTTATCCCACTGGTCACCCCCGGCTCGCAATGAACTGACAAAAATCCAGCCGGCGATGAACAGTGCATTCACAATATATACGTTTCTTTTGGGTTTCTGTTGCACCCGCAGGGTGACAAACAGCGCATAAAACAGGAATGGTACCAGCAGATACCACCCTAAAGCACGGAAGATTCCCGTCACTTTCCAGAATGGAGTAGTTGGTTGATAAAACAGGATCGCCGGCAGTACTGGTTGAGTGATCCCGTAGATCGAGAGGAAAATCGAACGGAACTGCCCGCCAATTTCACCTACTACTTTCTCCACCCAGCCGGAGCTGATTTCGGTAGTATGGATGTCATAATGGACAAAATCCTGAATCGTTGGCAGCGCCAGCAAAAAAGTAAGAATCAACACACCAGTTGTCAGCCCGATCCCGCCATATAACCAGTTTTTCGAGCGCGGAATCAACATTTCAGCCCAGAACCACAGCACACTGACTGCAACAAGCGCGCCGGCAATGAAGTAAGAAAAAGGCAGAATCACCAGAAAAATTCCAGCTAATGTCAACCCAGAACGCAAAGTGTCGTGCTTAAGGCGGGTCAACGCCCAGAAGGCAACCGCCAGCAAGCCCATCAGGAAAGGTTCTCTCATCGGGGACGCCGAATAAACGATGCTGTCGGGGTAGAGAACGTAAATCCAGGTTGCAATAGCGGCTGTTTTTTCGAAACCTGGCTCCTGCAGATATTCCCAATCCTGCAGTGCATGCAAAAGATAAGCTGTCCCAGCTGCAAATACAAACGCCCCTAAAAGTATTAACAACTGATAACGACGTGCATCCGGAGAAAGATAACGATAAATCCAAATCCCGAGTACCGTCATACCGCCATACTGGTCGTTGTTGTAGGTTCTGCCAAGCGGTTCAAAAAAAGAAGGCTGCTCCTCGTTCGCTATTCGCCAGGCTTCATCATCGCGCCGATAAGCGTCATCAAACAGATATCCCTGTTTTTGTTGCGGTTCATCGGTGTATCCGTATATCGGCAACAACTCCGTGGTTGCCAGGCCTGCTGCCAGCCGCAAAATAAATGCGATCAGTATCATGACAGCAGCCAGTTTTCTCCGACCTGTTCGCAGCCACGCCAGCACCATCAGCGCTCCGCCGGGAATCGACAGCTTCAAAGCAGCCCAGAATCCTGCGTTAAAGGCACCGGGAGAAAAAGTAGCCGTGACCGCTGCAATCACTATGGCGAACAGGATCACGAAAAGAATCAATGTGATATTGTCAGTCGTTTTTGTTTTTTGCATACGTTTCCTCAGCCATCCCCTTCATGATTTTTCGTTGTCGCTCAACCCAGCTGAATCCAGCCGATCGTTCCCTGGCAGCGGCAGAAAACTCAGCGGCTGTCTGAGGGTCATTTTGCAGCCTGCGCAGCGCGGCAACCCAGTCTTCAAGCTTGTCAGGCTCGCAGAAAATTGCGCTGCTTTCATCCAGAACCTCATGGAAAACCGGCAAGTCACTGCTGATAATCGGTCGTCCTGCTGCCAGATATTCAAAGAGCTTCATTGGGCTGCATATTGCAGCCGAATTTCCACCGCTGCTGCCCGCAATTTCCCGTCCATAAGGCATCAAAAGAATATCAGACGCAGCCTGTGCCAGTGGCAATTTGGACTTTTCGATGAAACCCGTGAAACGCACGTTTTCAAGCCCACGCGCAGCCACTTCTGCTGTCCTGCGTTCAACTTCACTCGGATCTCCGCCGAACCAGCAGAAACTGATTTCCGGCATTGCTTCAGCCAGAGCCAAAAACAGTTCGACCCCTCGACCACGGTACAGGTGTCCACTGCAGGATGCCAGCAAGCCTGCATCAAAACCCATTGCCCGCTTCGCCGATGCCACATCCGGCAAATCCTGATAATCCTGCACAGAAAACCCATTCGGCGCAATCACACAATCGGACGTAGAAAGCGCAGGAAACTGCTGCAACACACGCTCCATTAACGCTTTGGTGATAAAGGCCACCCGCTTTGGTTTCTTACGTTGGACGAATGCGCCAAACCAGCGTTTGCCAAACCTGCCGCTGGGCAAATCGTGCATCTCATACACTACTGGAAAGCCAGCCAGACTTGCGAACACCGCCGCCTGGATCGTCCAGGTATAAACCAGATCTGCCCGATTTTGCTTCGCGCGCCTGACCGTTCTGATTGCGAAATCCAGCCGTTTTAGTCGGGGGTTACATGGGATTGCTTCAATATTGAACGGTTCGCAATGCAGCCCATAACTGCTCCGCAGTGAATCGAACGGGGGAATTTCCCCGCCCGGAACAAGCAGCTTCAGGTTGTGGCCCAATTCAGCCAACCCTTGACAAGCCATCATCACCTGAATGGAATTGGCTTTCTGTGAAGGAATCGTTGAGGTTGAAATGAGAGTGATATTCATAGCAAAGAAGCGCCTGCAGAGGAAATGTCCCCACTTGGCAGATCTTTATTTTATCAGGTTGCCTGCAGACCTCTCAGCCTGGATCACTGAGCGAAAATGAGAAAGCCCGATAAAAGTCATCAACAGGACGGTTCCGGCAAGATACAACGACATCAAAATTGCTTCGGTATAGTAAGGCATCCAGGAAAGCAGGAACAGCGAACCCAATACCTTGAGCATCATACCCCCGAAACTGATCCAGGTGGCAGTGTCCGCTTTTGAGAAAGAAAGCAGCAGCGTCCGGTTCCAGAATAACACATTGGCAATCCCATAGCCCACCATTAAGATCAGAATAATCGGGTAGGCTGGCAGGTATTCGGCAGAAAAAACATGGAACGCTCTCCCGAACAGGTGCCACTCCGTAAACAGCAGCTGTTTCCCCAGCAGAATTAATCCCAGGTAAGCGGATGTAGTCCACACAAATGAAATTGTGGTGATTTTCTTCAGGAGACGCTTTAAAAGCTCCCAGTTCCGTTTGGCAATCGCCCGCATCATCTCGATATAGGTGGTATCGATTAAGGGATTGATCGGCATCAGCACCATATTGATCACGGTCATCGCGGTCTTATAGTAACCAGCATATTGCGGGCTGAGGAACGCGCCCACCCACAGTATCTCGCCATCGCGCGCAACCAGATTGATGGTATTGCTGATGTTGGTAGAGACCGTAAAACGCAGAATCTCTTTTTTATTTTGAATCAGGCTGATCGGTGCTTTCCACCATCCGGG
>JAAZKE010000030.1 GCA_012799995.1 Chloroflexota bacterium
GAGTGCCAGGAACGACATTCCGAACGGGATATCTTTCCAGAGCGTGCTTTGGAATAACGCAACAACTGGCGAGAAGCTGAACAATGCGACTGTCAACCAGCGGACAAATGCCGGAACGCCGATTGTCCCGAGAAAGTGAATTCCTCTGGCAACGAGCACTGCGAGGATCCCAATTTGGAATAGCGGGATCAAGCAGGGCGTCTGCATTCCAAAGGAGAATACCTTCATTAGTATCGCGTAAATAGCAGGGTGCCAGTCCGTGAACTGCCCGGTCAGCGCTTCATGCCACTGACCAACCGAATCCGGGCTCATAAGTGCCGGATAACAGGTCAGCCAGACGATTCCCCAAACCAACATCATCGGAAGTGTATAAAGCAACCAGGGAGTTCTTTTTGCAGGTATTCCTGTGGATTTCAAAGGGAAAAACCGCAATACAGTTAGCAGGATGAAAAACAGGAATGAAAAGGATATCCAGTAGGCGCCTGTCATTAAAATACGGTTGAGCGCAGGTAACGGCATTGAGGTCACCAGGTATTTTTCGTTTGGCTGCGGGTCAAACAGATCCAGCTGTTCGGATTGTCCATTGATCGTCAGTTCTGCGACGCCCATATCAGGTCCGGTACGCAGTGTTATTCTCAGCTCGCGAAAAACCGCTCCGTTCCAGCTGAGACTGGCGGGAGCATTGCTGACCAAGCTGTGCCATCCTGCAACTGCCACGCTCCTTCCTGTTTCAGGGCTGAAAAGCTGTCAGTGGTACCTGTTTCGAATAGTTTCAGCACCACTTTTGTATCAGAAGAGCGGGCATTCGCCTCGCCGGTGTTCGTCAACTGAAGCGACCCACTCGGGAGAAACAGATAGCGATCTGGAACCTCAAAACCAAGGTTCCAGAGAATCATGCTGCCGAGGAAACAGGCAGTCAGAAGCAGGATGATGCGATCTGAAAACGCCAGTTGATAAATTCGTGGTAATAGTATTCTGTCAAGCAGTCGTCCGATTATAAAGGTGAAGACAACCGTCCCCACGCTAGTGCAAGCAAGAGATCTAGCAGCTTGGATGAGATAGGGGCTCCAATGCAAAGCCGCTGCCAGCGTAGCGGAGAGGACGAGTGGGAAAGCGATCAGAAAAGCTTTAGTGGTATGTTTTAAGTGTTTCATTAGTGACCTATTAATGTAGACCTAAATCCGATTCAAATCTCATCATACAGCATTTTCGAAGATTGATTTGAAAAGGATACAAACCCTTTCTGTCTTTCGGGATCTTTCAACTTTTAAATGAGTATCAAACAGCAGTGCAATGACTTACTTTAAACATCGTTCAATATTGGGTTATTCGGATCAGAGAGAGATCGTTTCTTACCACTATTCGTTCCTAACAGGAAGGAACAACATTAAACTGGACATCCAACCGATCAGAATTTCTCCATATTGAAATCGCATATCCTGCGCAAAAGCTAAAACCAGCATCAGAGCGAACTGTGCAAGAGGGATTGTCAATAAAACCAAAATTCTTCGATCATAAGCACGAATAGCTGTGAGTGCAATCATGAACAGTGCCCAATAGGTCATCCAAGCCGGGCGCCAGATCAGAGCATCAAGAAACGGTTTGCTGGCGGAAGTGGCGTAAATTGTGTAGATTGGTTTGATCAGCCATGGCAATTTTGAATCCTCACTGAGACCAACCCGATTTGCTTGTACCCAACCATAACTGCAATCCGGATGCTTAAATAGCGGAATCCGATACAGATAACATCCCCCTGGCGGAATCTGCCAGATCATGCGACTGGAGGCATATTGATGACGAAGATTCACAAGAGGATCTCGTCTGAGCCCCTGCCAAAAGAGCGCCAGTCCGCGTTGTGGTTCAGCGTAAAATCTGTCTTCGTCCAACCCAGCGGTGACTTTAAGTGTATCGATTGAGCATGGATCGTAAACCCATTGATCGATTGGAAGCAACTGATCCAAAAAATCCCGTTCCATGGGAGTAAATTCGGTACCAGCTGCCACATGCGCGCTAATATGATGCAGTAGCAGTTGGGTGCCGCCAGTGAATCCGGAAGGCTGCACCTTCAAGACGCCGTATAGCGGTCCGCGGACAAGTCCCGTTATAACAAGCGTGAGTATCAATCCAATCCCCAAGCGTTTTTGCAATACAGGCAGGCTGATCACACTGACCAACAGCACGAGAATGACCAACGGTAGTCCATTATGGCGAAAAAGGGCGGTACCTAAGCAGACGAACATGAAGGCTATAAAATGGGAAGTTCCTGCTAACCATTTTCCCTGACTCGTTAGTATTTTTAGATAGATGATAAAAAATAATAACATATTGATGGCGAACGGGATATCCTTCCATAGTGTGATGGACATTAAAGGATTCACCGGCAGAATGGCCATCAACAAGCTAAAACTCCAACAGGCAAAGCGCGGTACACCAATCTGCTCAAAGCTGGCGATGCCCCATCCAAGCGCTCCTGCCAGACAAAAAATTTGCACGAAGGCGAGAATTGCCGGGGATTGAGCGAGCGCCATTGTCAACCGCATCAGCAGAGCATAAATTGTTGGGTGCCAGTCATTGTAATGCCCGGTAAGTGCCTGGCTCCATTGATCGACCGAATCCGGGCTCATAATGCTTGGGAAAAAAGTCAGCAGGCAGAGACTGCCGCTTACAATCAACGGTAGTGCGTAACCGACCCAAGTGTCACTGTGGGGACATCGGCCAGATTCAATAGGTGCGATTTGCTGTTGAATAATGGGAAAAAGGATCAAGAACGTTCCCAGCGATAATGAGAACCAATAAGCGATAAAAATCAGAATTGAGTTGAACGGGTGGAGCGGAACTGGATAAGTCATTATTTGACTGCCAGGCTCAGGTGTTTGAAGATCTATCGTCAGAGAACCATCGTTGAAAAGCACTTCAACGACGCCTTCTTCCGGGCCGGTGACGAAAATCAGCCGAATGGATTTAAAAACGGTTCCCTGCCAGTATAGGGTTCCATGTGTGCCGATTAGCCCAATTGTTTTATCACACTTCCAATCTCCGTATTGCGTCATGGTACTGAAACTATCTGTAGTGCCAGTATCGAATTGGGAGAGTAAAATAGACTGCCCTGCATCTGAGATAACTCTGACTTTGATTTCTGCATGAGGGAGGAACAGAAAACTATCAGGGAGCAGGACTGATCGTGAGAGGATCAACACTAACCCAATAACGAGGCTGAGCAAAATCAACAAACGGCATTGGATTTTCTGCTTTGGGGTGCGGATTTGCTGGCTCAATCGCTTCCAAATGAATCCGATGGCACCGCAGAAAAACACAAAGGTGAATGCAAGAATTGCCCAGGTACGGCGACTGGTGAATGGCCAGGGGCTCCACTGGAAAACCGCTGCCAGTGCAGAGCAGATGGCGAGAGGAAATACGATTCCGAGCGGCTTAAGCGTTTGTTTCACTTTGGCAATTGCATACATCTGCTGAAATCCCTAATCCAGCCTAAACAAGATATCGTTACTTTTGCGTTTTTCCACTTCAGTGAGAGAGTTCTGTTTTAGCAGTTCTTTCCAGAACTTTTCATCGTAGCGTCGGGAGCGGATCGGAATCGGCATCGGCACGCCAAAGCCGACCATCAGTACCTCTTCGGTGGGTTGGAGACGGGCGAGCATGCCACGCAGCGAGTCGCGACCTGATAGCCCCGAAAGCACTGCGGAAATATCATTTTCATCTCCCAGCCAGCCGCAGATGCGCGTGCCAAGTTGCGACATTACTTCATCGTAAATCTTGGACGGGCGCTGATCGATGATCAGCAAGGTGACATAATATTTGCGCATCTCGCGCGCGATTATCGAAAAAGCAGTCTGGTCTGCCATCTCGCGATTCAGCAGTTTGTGCGCTTCCTCCAGCGCAATCACCAGCGGCACTGGTTCAACAGCGTCCTTGCTGCCGGGATTGGATTTGTTGCGGTTGTAGTTGGTAGTCATCTGCTCCCATTCCTGACGGATTTTACGCGTCAGTAAATTGGTGACCATCAGATAATCCAGATCGGTTTCATATTTGGCAAATGACAGGATTACAGACCGCTTGTTTTTTAAAGCATCGATGATCTCATTGACCGGATTTTTAGCGGTCCGGCTGACCAGATAGTCCTTTTGAAACAGCTTCTTCAGTTTTTGATGCAGTCCCTCAGCTGCCATCTGATTGACCCCGGTGTTTTTCGCCCAATAGGCTACGCTTCGCTCATCGTCATCGCCAAACTCGTTCATGTTTTTAAAGGTTTCAAACCAGTTCTGTTTGAAACTGTTTTCCAGCGCTGCCAGTGTTGTAGGTGTTGTCTCACGCAAGTTCAGTTCGCGCATCAACATCTCAATATCCGCGGTGGTAATGTCAGAATACTCAAAGACCAGGTTGAAATCGGGTTGATTGCCCTGAATCGTGGTACTACTGCCCAGCGCGCACACTTTTACCCGCTGACCAAATTTGTTTTTGAGTCCGGGAACAGATTTGCCGGTATCCGAAGACGTATCCCCAAATGCATACTCATCATGCATGTCGAAGAGCAGCACTGCGCTTTTGTTGTTGTTGATAATCCCGGCAAGGATCATGCGCGTCAGATAGCTCTTGCCAGTTCCGGTCGCGCCAAAGATTCCGGAGGATCGCTTGGTCAGTTTGGCGAGGTCAAGGTGGATCGGATGCCCCTGCTCACGGGTTGACCCGATCACGAAAGCGTCCTCTTCACGCGTGTTGAAGACCTCTTTTACATCAAAACTGGTTGCCTGACGAACGAAAGAATGGTGCGGAGGCAACATTTTCACTGGCAATGGATGGGTGTTGACGGGCTTGGATTCCTGCTCGTCAGTCAGTGTCTCACCACTGCCGATATTTTGCATTAACACCGGCATGATCTCCAGCTCAGTGAACAGGGTGTGTTGGTTGAGAATTCCCGCCATCGCTTGTGGCAGACGATTTTCGTTCATCTCCTGGGCGAATTGCGGATCAGAAGCGGTCAGGCGGATATCGACCACCAGCCCGTAGTAATTAACATTATTGTGCTCGACTACCACAAAAGCGCCTTCCTGCACCTGATCTGAAGGAACCGTCAGACGCGCAAACAGCCCTTCTTTGAGGCTGCCACCAATTACGTATCCAATCGTTTCGGGGGTTGTATTCATTTTGCCTCCGCAGTTGATTCAAAATCCAGGCTTTTCAGAGCATTCAGCATTCGCAACAGTTCATCTTTCTGTGCGCGTTTCTGTTGGATCAGTTCGGCTAAAAGATTCTTCCCCCATTCTGGGTTGCCACAGTTTTTATTGGCGATCAGCGCCTGGGCTACATGGGCGGCTAACAGTTCCGGAATGGAGATGTCGCGCGCATCCAGAATATGACGCAGGTAGCCATACCCGCCACAGGAACTGAATGTAGCGATTTCCTCTTCTCCACAGCGGTAAATTGCGTTCAGCGTCAAAGGCGGATGAGGCGGTACCATGTGCGAAATTCCATCATCGCTGATACTGCCTGTAAATAATATGCGCATCACAATCGGCACATTGCGATTGACGCGCGCATCCTGCATCACTTCCTCAGAGACGTTTTCATTGGACGCGATCTGACGTAAAAAGCCATCTTCCTCTATGCGGATGTCGCTGACCAGACCGTACACTTCCAGACGAGGTGTTTCCCGGATGGGAATGCGCACCAGCGATCCGAAAGGCGGCAGATCAGGTTCACTGATGCGGCAGGCGGCAAAACATTCGTGAATATCGGCACTGAGAATCCTACCGAAAGCTTGTGAATTCATACAACCCCTCCTTGGTGAGATGGTTCAGGAATTGAGATGATTATAACGAGTATTGGCTCGGTCTTTGGCGGTTTGCTTGTTGGACTTGGATAGATTGCTGCCACCGTGCGTCAGGTGATCATTGATCAGCAGCTGTGTGATTCGGTCACGTTCTTCACTGGTTACGACAGCGGCTTCATGTGCACGATGCAAAGCATAGGGATAAGGGTCGCTTGGCAGTATGCGGCATTGTGCCAGCAGATTGGCCTGTAACAGGTTAAGGGAGGATCGGCTGGCTGCGACGTATTCAGGGATTTCAACCCGTACGATGCCGGGTTGACTGGCTGTGCCGACATTCAGGTAAAAGAAAGAAAGGCGAATGGCTTCGGGCATATCCAGTACGGAAGGAGAAATCAGGCGAAAAACGACCGAGCGGTGATCGGGAGGGAGCAGCTTCTCAAATAAGGCAGCGTCAAAAACTGGCAAATCGCGCGGCTTGCCAATCGATTCCGCGCTGAGATCGCCTCGCAGAATATCGAGCATACGCAGTAACAGGTCGGAATGAGGTCGATCGATGTAACCTGCCGGAATGATTCCCAGCTCCGCCATATGGCTGAAGTGATCGTGGATGCCCTGCAATTGTCGCGTGAAAGAGGGAGAGTTTCTGCGCTGATAGAAAGGTTCAAGAGGCCCATCGGTCAGGGCAATTACCGGCAGTTGGCTGTTGAGCGCGGCAGCTTCACGCGCCAGCAACGTCCGCTCTGCTAGATCACGCTGCATGGCGATCGCATCTTCGACACTCTGGTCAAGATCCTCCCGCGTCACCTTTTCCAGCAGCAGCGTTTCAGTGACGATGGTCGGCGCGATTCCCGATCCGGTGCTCATCCTGAATACCGCGGAATTCAGCAACCCATAACTCAGCTCATGATGTCGGTTGGGGGTGATTTGGGAACCATCAGCCGCAAGAATTTCAACTGGAGTAAGTGGTTCATCAGCTACCGAAAATGTTTCCAGCAGTTTTTCATCGCGCGGCAGGGCGCAGCGGATGTTCTTCAGCTGGCTGATTTTCCTTTGCAGCGTTTGCAGCAACCCAGGCTGACCATCGTTCTCACGCAGGAAATCGAAATAAGCACTTATCTCCGCTGAGACGCGACTGCGCTGCTGCGCTAACGAAGCCCCAATGGTTGAAATCTGGCGAGTTAACTGCTCATAGTTGACAGGCATGATTTATTTGTGAAGCGCTTCTTTCAGCCCCTGTGCCTTCCCGGAAAGGGAAGCATCAATCAGATAATCTCCGGAATGGATGATGATACCGCCGAGAATCTTGGGATCGACATTAAATTGAATATGGGCATCCCAATCCAGCTTTGGCTTGATCTTTTCAATCACAACGCCCTTTTCCTTATCGGTGAGCGGGATGGCGGTGGTCACTTCGATGCTGACCAGCTGATTTGGAAAAGCGCTTAATTCCGAGAATTTTTCTTCTTTGATTCCGGTGAAGAAATCCGTAAGAATAGAATGCTGTTTTTCGATGTTGTTCTCGAGGTCATGGCCGATGATCTTTTTTGCGCCGCTGATGGAAAGATCAATGATCTGCCCACGCAGGTTGCTGAGCATCAATTCGCGTTCCTTCTTGAGATATTCGCGCGAATCCATCAGTTCTTTCTGGGCCTGCTCGTCAACGGAATCCCGGTAGTCCTGCTTCATCTTGACCACCTGATCGGTGCCATCTTTGATGATCTGAGCGCTCTTTTCCTTGGCCTCGTTGATCATATCCTGATATTCTTTTTCTGCTTTTGAGCGCAAATCGGCTGCTGTTCGGGCATCTTCAAGCCCTTTATCGATGACCGATTGTCTGGAACTGACCATTTTCTGTAGCGGTCCGGCGATCAGCTTGGAAATGATCAGGATTGCGATCAGGAATAGGATGATATTGATGAATAAATTTCCGGCATTGATGCCTAATGCATCCATTTTCTACTCCGCTTTATCCGAACAGAATAAGAAAGGCAATCACGAGTGCATAAATCGCCAACGATTCAGCGAATGCGATTGCCAAAATCATCGTGGTCATGATGTTGCCATAGGCGTCCGGATTTCTGGCGATGCCTTCTAATGCTGCCTTACCGATCATACCGATTCCAATTGCTGCGCCAATGGTAGATAACATTACCATACCTGTACCGATAAATTTCCCGACTTCTGCATCCATAATTCTATTCTCCTTTAATCTTTCAGGAAAACTAATGATTTTCTTCTGTTTGAACTGCCATGCTCATGAAAACGGTTGCCAGCATCGCGAAAATAAACGCCTGCAACAGTCCGACAAAGACTTCATAAAGCATAATGAAGGAGCCTAAAAGCCAGGGAACCATAAAGCTCAGGATCAACAACAACACGGATCCGGCAAACATATTGCCGAAAAGCCGGAAGCCGAACGATGCGATTTTGGCAATCTCACTTATTCCTTCCAAAAGACTGACGATAAAGTCGATCAGACCTTTCCCCTTATGTTTAATAATCGCTCTCACATTGAAAAACTTATTAAAATAACCGATTCCCCTGGCACTGATCCCGTAAATTTGCACAATCACCACCGTCACTATCGCGATCGCGAGCGTGAAATTCAGGTCGGTTGAAGAGCCGCGGAAGAAACTCACCAGGCGATAGCCCTGTTCACCTTCTGGGGCGGGACGCACTAATGCGGTCAGCCAGCTCGTCCATTGCTCAGCCTGGAAACCGTGTTCTGCAACCGGATGAACAACACCGATTGTCTCGTAAAATGGCAGCAATTTGCATAGATTAATCACCATAATATATAGAAAAATTGAATAAAAAACGGAATAAATGCGTGACCGCCATTTTTCTTCAACAGCATTATCGGCCATACTTGCCAGCCCTGAAAAAATCAGCTCCAACCCGAGCACGACCCCGTGAGTTTTTAATTGTCCTTTGCTTGTCTGGCGATGTACCTGCCAGGCAAGAATCAGCAGGATGATGATCGCCAGAAATGTTGATGTCAGCGAATTTGTGAGATAGACATCACCGACAACCGGTAAAGTAAACCAGGGATCTTTGATCATCTGCTCGTTTTCAACGTGGAAGAGAACGCTCTCTGATGGAATGCTGATTTCCGGTTCAAGCGGTTTGTATACCAGGCTGATTAACACATTAACAGCCACCAGAAACAGAATGAGCCATTTCAACGGGATCTGTTTTTTGTTTTTTACCGGCGAAACATCAAGAGGTTGACTGATTTCACTCATTTGTTTTCTTCTTTGGAAGGGGCAGCAGGTAGATTTAATATTTCTCGAATGGATCGAAGGGATTGACAGGTGATTGAGACTGTGATGATCATCGCGACTAAAATTCCCAGAAAACCACAGATAATCAACAGCCAGGGATGGGTTCCAAATCGTTCATCCAGCAGTTTCCCGCCGTAAACAGCCCCAATTGCAATTACAAAGGTCAGGATACCAATCAATAGAAAAAGGGTGATTATTTTACGGATAACTCTGGAATCTGCTCCCAGTAAAATTTTGTTGGTTGGGGGGGTCATGTTCATGTGATCGGCCATAGTCTTTCAGCCATTTCGATTATATCGCATCCGTTTATTACAAAAATCAGTGCCAGTGTAAATTAGTACAGCTTCAGGAAATCTTTTGGCGCGGGAACCACCTCAGCAACGCATATGCGATCAGGAGAAGTATCCCCAAAGCCAGGCAGCCAAACATCAACGTAACCAGGCTGTGATAGGTCAAACCGAGGGTGGAGAAAGCGTTTATTTGCGGCTCTTCAATTGTCCATAACCAGCGCTCAACCGGTTGTGTATTGCCGCTGAGCACGTCGTGAATGGGTGTTTCAGCTGTTAACACGTATATACCAATCCAGATTTCCGCTTTGCGTTCGGCAACGCTCTGGTTCAGTTCGAATTCCCAGCGGAACCTTTTTGCGAAGCTGTCATTGATCGGTTGTGCAATCCGATCAGCCGGGATCACCCTCCCTTCAGGAATAGTCAATCGTGATGAAAGATAAACTTGCAGTGACTCCTCAACCACAGCTTCAGCTCCGAGGTCAGAGCAAAGCCATTCATAAGGGATTGAGTTGGGCTTGATCACCAGATCAGCGGCGTTGTTGCCTTTCCCGGCTGGAAGACGCAGCGGCAGAATCAGGTCAAAGGTTGCTTCGTTCAGTCGTAAATTACAGGTAACTCCCATACTCTCAACAGGAAACTGCA
>JAAZKE010000031.1 GCA_012799995.1 Chloroflexota bacterium
GATCAAAAGATCCTGACTATTCAACATGGTACGCCGCCTGCTTCAACAATGGATTCGGTTGCGTTTCTGTTGGATGCACAGGGAGCGGCGTTGCTTCCGGGCTTTATTGACATTCACACCCACGGTGCACTCGGGTATTGCACGATGGATGCAGACGAAAAAGGGTTACAAAAAATCGCAATACGAAGTGCCGCTCACGGCGTCACTACATTTCTTCCAACTACATTAACTGACGATACAAAATCCACCTTGAAGGCGATCCGGGCTGTTTCTTCACAGATTGGAGTCAGAAGAGGCGGATCAAAGGTTGCAGGTATCTACCTGGAGGGTCCCTATTTCAACCCAGTGAGAGCTGGTGCACAGAACGAATCCCAGATTCGGCACGCAGACATGGAAGAAATCCAGGCATTCATGGATGCCGGGACGATCCGTGTGATTGCGATGGCTCCTGAATATCCGGAAAATCTGAAAGCAGCGGAGTTCTTCGCTGAACGTGGAATCGCGGTTTCGGCCGGTCACAGTGACGCGACGTACCAAACCCTGTTGAAAGCTTCTGAGCACGGTTTTAACCAGATTACGCATCTTTATAATGGCATGTTGGGTTTTGAACATCGTGAACCCGGTATGGTTGGCGGCGCGTTGACGATCGACGCCTATAGTTGTGAGCTGATCTGTGATAATGTCCACAGTCACCCGGCAGCGCAAAAACTGGCGTGGCAGGCAAAGAGAGCTGATAAACTCATTCTGATTACGGATTGCATTCGTCCTGCTGGTCTGGAGGATGGAACATACCCGTTTACCGCCTCACAAAAGGTAACCGTGTCAAATCAAGGGAAGACGCTGAAACTGGCGAATGGCAGCCTGGCAGGGAGTTCTCTCACAATGGACCAGGCCTTGCGCAATTTTATGATCAATACTGGGGCGACTCTTGACGAAGTATGGCCTTGCACCAGCCTTAATGCTGCCCGGCAGATTGGTATTTCTGCGGAAACCGGGTCAATTGAGAAGGGCAAACTGGCTGACCTGGTTCTGTTAGATGATCAACTCATGGTAAGAATGACGATGATTGAAGGGACAATCTTCACTCAATAAGGATATTATGGAAAGTTCATTTGAGAAATTAACAGCAGAGATCAACAACAAAAAAGCGCGCATGGCAGTGGTCGGGCTCGGGTATGTTGGCTTGCCGCTGGCAGTGGTGTTTGCTGAAGCCGGATTCCAGGTGACCGGCATCGACACCAATGCGGACAAGGTATCACAACTCAACCAAAAAGAAAGCTATATCCCCGATATCAGATCGGAACGACTCGCTGAGGTAGTTGATAAAGGGTTGTTCCTTGCTGAGACGGATTTTTCGGTATTGACGGATATCGATCTGGTGAGCATCTGTGTGCCGACACCGCTGCGAAAAACCGGTGACCCGGACCTGTCCTTTATCATCAGCGCGGCAGAAATGATCGCACCGTATTTGCATCGCTCAATGGCAATTGTCTTTGAGTCCAGCACCTATCCGGGAACAACGCGCGAACTGATTCTGCCGATTCTCACCCGCGACAGTGATTTGGTCGTAGGTGAGGGTTTCTTCCTGATCTTCTCACCGGAGCGGATTGATCCTGGCAGAACTGACTTCACAACCAAAAACACCCCTAAAGTGATTGGTGGCATGACGGAGAAATGTACCGAAATCGCGCTGCTGTGGTATGGCAAAGCGCTGACCAGTCTGGTGCCGGTTTCCTCCCCGGAGGTTGCTGAGATGACCAAAATTCTGGAAAACACCTTTCGCATGATCAATATTGGGATGGTGAACGAGCTGGCTATCATATGCCATCGGCTCAATATTGATGTATGGGAAGTGATTGAGGCTGCTAGCACCAAGCCGTTTGGCTTCATGAAGTTCACGCCCGGTCCGGGGCTGGGCGGACATTGTATTCCGGTTGATCCGCATTACCTGTCCTGGAAATTGAAAACGCTGAACTACACCGCAAAATTCATCGATCTGGCATCAGAGATCAACACCGATATGCCGCGTTTCACGGTCAATCTGATACAGGATGCGTTGAACTCGCTCCAAAAGAGCCTGAATGGTTCCAAAGTGCTGGTCTTGGGCGCGGCGTATAAAGCGAATGTGGATGACGTGCGGGAAAGTCCGTCGTTAGACGTGATCCACCTGCTGCAGATGAAAGGGGCTGATGTCAGCTATAACGATCCCTATATTCCGGAAATTTCCATTGATGAGGAGATCATGCGCTCGGTAAACGATCTTGATTCTGCGATCTCCGAATCGGATTGTGTAGCGATTTTAACCAATCATGCAGTCTATGACTATGCAAGCATCCTCAAGAATGCCCACCTGATCGTTGATACTCGCAATGCGCTTGGGAACGCGGGCAAAAATAATCCGAAAGTGTTCAGGTTGTAATCCATGGAACAGATTCTGGTGACCGGTGCAGCCGGTTTCATTGGCGCGGAGATTTGCAGCAAGTTGGCAGGTGAAGGCTATCGCGTGATCGGGCTGGACAACCTGAATTCGCTCTATGATACCCGCCTCAAAAGCTATCGGCTGAACCTGTTGCAGGAACTGCCCGGATTTCGCTTTATCAAGGCAGACATCACCGATGAAGATGCACTGGAGTCCATCTTTAGCAATAATCAACTGGATGCTGTGATCAACATTGCCGGTGTGCCGGGCGTTCGGCTTAGCGTGGAAAATCCGTGGCTGTTCGTGTCATCCAATACGGTCGGGACGTTGAACCTGTTGGACTGTTGCCGCCGACATGACGTGAAAAAGTTTTTACAGGCATCGACCTCCAGCGTGTATGGCGATAATGCGCCCTATCCGACGCCAGAATCTGCGGATACAACTCATCCGCTGCAGCCATATGCTGTTTCGAAACTGGCTTCGGAGCAGATGTGCTACGCTTATCATTCGCTGCATGGAATTGATGCGACCGTTCTGCGATTCTTCACCGTTTTCGGTCCATGTGGCAGGCCTGATATGGCGATTTTCCGGTTCATCAAATGGATCGATGAGGGTCAGCCGGTGCTGGTCAATGGGGATGGCACCCAAACGCGTGGTTTCACCTATGTTGAGGATATTGCCAATGGAACGCTGGCAGCGCTCAGGCACTCATTCGGCTATGAGATTTTTAATCTGGGCGGACATGAATCGATTTCAATCAATGATTTAATCACCAAGATTGAGAAACTGGTTGGGAAGAAAGCATCCATTCGCTATCAGCCGATGATGAAAGCAGATATGACTGCCAACCTGGCGGACATCACCAAAGCGCGTGCCAAACTGGATTGGCATCCAGAGGTATCGCTGGATGAAGGGCTAAAGCGCACGGTGGACTGGTATATGAACGAGCGATTCTGGGTGAGCGACATCCGGATTTCCTGATCAGTATGTACGATAAATTGCGGGACTGGACTTCCGATCGGGTATTCAAACGGGTACTCACCAATTCGACGTACCTGATCGTCAGCAATCTCATCAGCGTTTTTATCACAATTTACATTACCAGTTTGTTGGGTGTTTACAAGTATGGTGTGCTTGGCATCATCACCGTTTACGTCACCAACGTCAACAAGCTGTTTTCATTTCGCATGAATGAAATGATCGTTCGCTTTGTGAGCGTTCCTTACGAAGGGGGGGATTTCCGCCTGACCGCAGCGCTGATTAAGTTTGGCGGGCTGATTGAGGCAGTCTCGTCCCTGATCGCTTTTGTCATATTGGCGATTACTGCCCGCTGGGGGACCGAATTGTTCCTGCATGACCAGTCGCTGACGGGATATGTGCTGTTCTACGGGCTCACGATCCTGACCGGCTTCGCGATGGAAACTGCCAACGGTGTATTGCGGGTGATCAACCGGTACGGCTCGATTGCGATCGTTAGCCTGTTGCAAAATCTGCTGATTGCTGCGATTGTCCTATATGCTGCCGCTACTGGTGGCGGGCTCAATACGATTCTGACGGCTTATTTTATT
Source organism: Chloroflexota bacterium (assembly GCA_012799995.1). Taxonomy (GTDB): domain Bacteria; phylum Chloroflexota; class Anaerolineae; order Anaerolineales; family Anaerolineaceae; genus Flexilinea. The sequence continues at coordinate 3,988 of JAAZKE010000031.1, forward strand.
GGCAAGGTGATCCTCGGGCTAGCGCCGGTGCTGCTCAATCTGATCTGGTTGCCGAAACTGATTGGCCCCGGATGGTGGAAAGCACCGATCAGCCTGATTCAAAATAAAAAAGAGATTCTGCGTTTTACGGTCTCTACCAACATTAGCAATACCATCAATCTGGTGGCGCGCGATGGCGAGATACTGTGGGTGGGTGCGTTCCTCAGCCCACAATATGCCGGTTACTATAAGACCGCGATGACAGTGATCAATATGGTGCTGATGCCGATCAATCCCTTAATCGATACCACCTATATCGAGATGATGCGGGCGATTGCCAAACGGAACTGGGAGCTTAAAAAGCGTCTCCTGAAGAAAATCACCACAATTTCATTTGTGTGGACTACATCCGCTTACCTGGGATTAATTCTGCTGGGGAAACAGC
>JAAZKE010000032.1 GCA_012799995.1 Chloroflexota bacterium
AAAAAACCATTTTCCATTGTTTTTCTTGATAATCTTGCTGATGCAAGTGTTATCTTTTTGGTCGTCCGCTGCTGCGGATTCGCTGTGGTCTCCGCGCAATGAAAACCTCTTCCTCAACGAGAATTATCGTGAAGTAGATTTTTTCGATCCACGTGAATATCAGGCGGCAGCGGAGAGCGGGAAAATTCAGCTTCGGATTGCGCCTGGTTCACCAAGAATACTCTCGGAATATCCGAATGGAACCCTTTTTAAAGGCAGTTGTCTATATGTGGATGAGGCAGGAAACAAATGGATCATCGTTGAAACACTTGATGATACATATGAGTCCGGCTGGGTATATGAGAATGAACTTCAAGTCATATACGACGACATTTCATTCTACGAGGAACATGAATCGGAGCTGATCCCGTATGAAGGTCAGGTAAACCCTGAGATCATCTATGATTTCGTTTTCTGGCAATACCCCGGTTCGACAAGAATAAATGAAGTCTGGCTTGATCGTAAATATCCAGTTACCTATGAGGATATCAATGTCCCTTATGCCTTTATCGATTCTGACGACAACATATGGGCTTACTACGAGGTTGTGTACGGAAAACATGCCAAAGGATGGGTGTTTTACAATGATCCTTACCGAACGGAGCCAGTCAAGCTGCAAACCGAGGTCCAGGAAACTGAAACCATTCCCGAGACCTTAACCAGGAAAGGCGGAAAGAAGTTGGACACAGTGCAGCAGGACACTGGCAAAGACAGCCTTGAAAGCCTTGATCTTATAAACATCTGGAAGCTGATGGATATACCTCTTGATGAGAGCGATCCTTCCGCACAAGTGATGAACCAATATTCCAACCTCAGCTGCACAGAAGTTGATGAGCAGGAAATTTTCTGCGCTCATGGCACAGGATTGGATTTTGATGCACTCATGGATGCGGTTGATTTCGCCATTATCAACTATGATACCGATGCAGGTCTCTATGAAACTATGGCATATACCGTCAGTTATGGGCTTAATGAGAGTGTCCGCTATACCAGAGATTTCCTCAAAACGCTGATTTCTTATCAGCAGATGCCGGGATTTTCTGCGGTTGAGAATGAGGAAGTTAATGCCGAAACAATGAGTTCACAATACCTGGTCACCTTTCAGAAAGATGATTATCTTTGCATGTTGGTTGGAGATGAACCGAGTGATATAAAAAAGGGATTCATTAATGTAGTTTGTTTGCGCTGAAAAGCAGGAATAATCGCGGCAGAATCGAAAGTGGTTTGTCTGATATCGGCAAACCACTTCCTTTTATCCTCTGTCCGAATGTAAATTAGATCAGATCGCATGATTCAGCGGTCAAATCATTTCGCTCTTTTTTACTTGCTCATTTATCTGACGTCTTCTCTGACATGGTTCTCAATCTCGTTTGGATTTTGTACTTCCAACAATATCTTTTCCAAGTGATTCTGGACCATGTGCTTTTTAATTTAAGCGAAACCCATGCTACTTTGTTCTCATATTCCCTTCTCAGCAGTGTTTCTATCATGTCATGCCATAAGCAGATTACGGTTCAAGCACAGCAGCAGAGAGATCTATTCCTTAGCTTATCCTGTTGGAGTTTTTCGCTGGAAAGGGAAGCGAATTTAGGGAAGAAAAGGATGTGCTCAGCGCATTTTGTCAAGCCGGTCATTGCGGAAATACAACACCAGATCAGTGGCGACCAGCACAAAATTCAAAGCGTAGAAGAAAACGACGTAGGTAACATTTCCGGAGATTATTTTGGCGATGATTCCACTCACGTATCCGATCAGGATAAATACCAGAAAAATGGCGCTTTTCCCTTTGGATGTGCGCGATTTCCAGGATTTCATAATCGACAGCGGCCAGGAAATTCCGAAACAGATCAACATCAAGGACTCAAAAAACTGAGACATACTTTTCCTCCAGAACCATATGAAGTTTAGAGCTAACCGTGCGGTGCAGGATCAAGACTCTTGCTGAGATAGCGCACAACATTAAAAGCCAGTTTGTTATTCCCGAAATAGACATGCACTTCATCGACAAGGTAACCGATCAGTTCATCATACGTATCTTCAAATTCAATCCGCCGGGTGTTGTAGTTGCGCTCGCAAAGTCCCTCAATCCCTTTGATCGAATGCTCTGATAGGTGATATCGGACTTGTCATCATCCATGCGAATTCAGACGTCGACATTGGTGATGTGGTGCCTGAAAAAATAACCGACAATCGCGTTCGACAATTTGCCTATTTTTGCCCGTTCGTACATACAAATTCCTCAGTTCATTTTGGATTGTGACAGCAATAGCTTGTCCGCGATTTCTTCCTGTTTCAATCCTTCCAGATAGTAATACATGCTCACTTTGCTAAGCAGGCGGTAATCGATTGGAGAAGGTTTTCTTGGCATGGTCGTTCCTCAGGTTTCAGTGTGTCAATAACGATCAGACATCCGTATTTCTTATTTTAATGGATGAATAAGGATTCAAGGGGATAAAAACAAAAAATGCCCCGTTTTCAGAAGCATTTTCTGCAAGATTGGTTTCAGTAGCGCGAGTGGGGGTCGAACCCACACGATCTTGCGATCGACAGATTTTAAGTCTGTTGCGTCTGCCTATTCCGCCATCGCGCCGTACTTTGCAGTCTGTTTATTTTAATCCATCTCGGGCAAGCGTCAAGCTGCTGTATGGGTCAAGGTGAGCGAAGAATCACTCAAGCGCCCCTGTGAACTGTTTCAGCTTTTTCGAGAGGTAGGCGTAGCGTGAATGAATCCGCACCAGCAGCGAACTCTCGTGGCCAAATGGCTGAGCAGTTTTCAGCGCCTGTCTTAATCCATCTGCATCGTTAAACTCGGGCAGCAGAAGCCCCATTTTCCCCAGCTCGCTAATGGAATGACTGTCGGACCCGGCAGTGCCGGAGAGCCCGTGTTGGCGGGCAAATTCCACTGCATCGCGATTCATCCCGGGGGTACAGCGGGCGTTATGCGTCTCAATCGCGTCCAGGTACTCCGAATAGTCGATCATTTCTTTATCGGACCAGCCATAGCGGTTGAATGCATAGGGGTGGGAGAGCGAAATCACAGCCCCCTGTTCACGCAGTCTTTTAAAAACTTCTACGGGTGTCAACCCTGCTGGGATTTCTTCCTCTACAAAAAAAGCCAGCACTTCACCAGCTGTTGTTTTTATTTCTTCCCCAACGATGACGAAGTCAGGGAACTCCTTCCGCAATAGCTCCGCACCTTTGATCGTGTTATGGTCGGTGATAACCAGCCTGGACAATCCCAGTTTCTTTGCCTGGTTATACAGATCGTTTAAATTGCTGATCGAATCCGGCGAAAAACAGGAGTGGACATGAAAATCTACTTTGATTAAATCCATTGTGTGTGCAGTTCTTTCTCTCTTAAGGGCGAGGTGTTCGCGTTGGCCAGAGCGTTTGCGAAGGGGTCAAGGTCGGGGTCGGCATTCTGGTATCCGTCGGGCGACGGGTGCGGGTGTTGGTTGGCGTGAAGGTCTTCGTGATCGTGGGCGTGAACGTTCGGGTTGGCGTCAGGCTGCGCGTCAACGTCGGTGTAGGCGTACGCGATGGCGTCCATGTGATCGTCGGCGTGCGCGTGATTGTCGGCGTCCAGGTAATTGTGGGTGTGCGCGTCACGGTTGGTGTGGCAGTATCAGTGGGCGTGGCAGTGGCGGTGCGGGTCAGCGTTGGCGTGATCGTTCGCGTCGGTGTGATGGTTGGCGTTTTGGTCAAAGGCATCCCGGTAACGGTGAAGCGCTGGCTCATAAACCACTGGTTGCGCACAAAAATCTGCAGCTCATACTCACCCGGCAGCCAGATATCCGGGTCAGCAGGTTCACAGGTGACGGCGTTGTAACCGCCGGTGCTCTGCTCCCAGATCACAGTAGAATTGCACACCAGCTGCCAGTCGTCAACACGATACCAGACGAACGCCAATTCGGTGCCGAGGATCATGCGGTCGTAACTGTAGAACCCAATCACGCGGGTGATCGGATTTTCAATGATTGTCAGCGTTTCTTCTGGCATGCCATTCTCCCCGAGTTTGCGGGTGAACTGAATCGGACTGAAAACCAGGTTCGTACCCGGGTCAACCTGACTGGTGCTTGATGCCAGCATAAATTGCGGAATTGCGGGCGTGTTGGTGATGGACGGGGTTTCGGTGTTGGTCGGGGTGAGCGAGATGGTTGGCGTGGTTGAAATGGTTGGCGTCAGCGTGATGGTCGATGTGTTGGTGATGGTGGGCGAAGGAGGGAAAAATGTGTAAATTGTTGACTCTCCAAAATTATTCAACAGGAAGGCTGCCCCGCCCAACAGCACGCCAATCAGGATAAAGCGCCAACCGCGTGCGATCATCGCCTGCCTCTTCTGGAAATAAAGCAGTTTGCTGCCGGAACGGATGGATCGGACACCCAGGATAAAAGCGATCAGTGCGCCAAATAACGCCAGCAGAAAGGCAGTGCCAACGCCGGCAGTGATGTTCAGGTTAAGCTTGAGATTCTCTAAAAATCTCATGTTGGGATTATATCACGCTGAAAAAGCAGAATCGCTTTCGCCGGCAGGCGTCGCAGTCGATGGCGCTGCTGCGGTGGCGCGTCTCTTTTTCAATCGATTGATGAAAGCAGGAATGGCCTTGACCGCGAGGCGATAAAGCGGTTTGTTGAGCGGCAGATCCCAGGCTCCGGGCGTGTTGACTTCGTACCCTCCCAGCCCTTTTTTAAACTGATACACCCCCCACATTCGATCAGATTCGTCGTAGTTGTCCGGCGCTCCCCAAAGGTCATAGATTTGCGAGCCACGCTCCTTGGCTTTGAGGATTGCCTTCCACTGCAACAGGTAGTTAGGCATCTTCTCGCGGTGAGCGTTTCGTGACATGCCGTAAATGTACCAGGAAAAATGCGCATAGCTGAACAGCATGATCGCTCCAACCGCTTCCCCTTCTACCTCCGCAATCAGCGGGTCGAGCATGTCAGCCTGATAAAAACGGTTCCAAACGTCACTGTAGTAGGCGTGGTTGCGAATGATAAAGTTGTCGCGGGTCGCGGTCTCGTGATACATCTTGTAAAGCATGTCGAAGTCGTCCGGAGTTCCGCGGCGGACGGTAACACCCTTTTTCTCTGCCAGACGCACTTTATAGCGCGTTCGCTGCTTCATGGCAGCCAACAGCTCCTCAGCTGTTGGAGCGAGGTCTATCCAGATCGTATTTCGGAATTGAATTTGCTGGGGAGAGAACTCCCAGCCGTCATTTTTGTATTTTCTCAGCAGGCTTATGCCGGTCGGATTCTCACGGAAATTCTCCGTTCCCTCCATGCCAAATTGAGTTGGGACATCGGGATCAATTTTCAAAAAAACTGCGTGATTGCTGCGGGCGAGCTCCGCGATCTCGTCCAAAACCTGATCGCGCAGCGCGGTGTCGTTCCAATCCATCACCGGCCCACGGGGAATATACCAGAATTCAAGACCCGGCAGCAGTTTCCTGCGCAGAATCAGTGCGGCGGCAACCGGCTTTGCACTTCCATCATGCCACAACTTGAAGAGCGGTACCCAGCCACCGCTGCGCTTGACTTCCGCCCATTGGCTGGTCTGCAGGATAGATGCACCGGGCAGTTCCTGAATCAACTCATTCCAGGGAGTTACGTCCCTGTCGGGCTGCCAGGTTTCCGCGAACAAATTGGCTGGTTTTGGCGTTTGTCTAACCATTATCCGAGGAGCTCCCTTCGTTTTTGATAGAAAGAGGCAGCCTTGTAGAGCAGCGGAGAATAAACGAAATCAAATGACCCGAGCGTCCGCTTGATCTGTCCACCGAAACCGCGCTTGAAGCGATAGACGCTCCACAGACCGTCCTTGCGCACCTGGAACTGCGATTCCAGCGTGTCTTCGTTCTCATCCGGGATGCCCCACAGGTCGTATTCGGTGCAGCCATGATCGCGGCACAGCTGCATGGCGGTCCATTGCAGCAGGTGATTGGGCATGCGGTTGCGTTCCTCGTTCGAGGAGGCGCCATACAGGTAATAACCGCGCTTCCCATGAATGAACAGCATCAGACCGGCGATCGGCTTGCTGTTGTAACTGGCGATCAGGTTCCAGGCTTTGCCGGATTCGCGGAAAGTCTCGTAGCAGGTTTGGTAATAACTTTCCGAATGAATGCCAAAATCATTGCGCTCACCGGTTTGATCCATTAAAGCTTTGAAATCTGCCACCGATCCGTCAATATTAACTTCCAGATCCTTCTTCTGCGAAAGCCGGATGTTGTAGCGCGTCTTCTGATTCATCTGCGCCAGCCACTCGTCCTCGCTACCAGTGAGCGGGATCATCAGTGTCTGCGGTGGTTGAATGGTCGAGAAAGCTGGAACGGCGCCAGTCAGACTGGCCAACATCCGCTCTCCCTCAGGAGTATTTTGCCATTCGTTGGGTTCAACCCGTAAGAATATTGCTTTTTTTGCTTTGGCAAAGCGGTGCGTTTCTTCCCAGAAATCTTTCAGTGCCTGCGGGTCGTCCTGATTGACCACCGGACCGCGTGGGATATAAGCGATTGTTCTTCCCAATGCCCAGCCGGGCAATTTTCGGAACAGGATCAAAGCCCCCACAGAGTCATTGCCAATGAAGTGAGGTATCCAGCCGAACCTGCTCTTGAGTACAGCCCATTCGACGGTCTGTAAAAGAGAGCAGTCCGGGTTTTGTTCAAAAGTGGTTCGCCACTGTTGTGGCGTTCGTTCCTGTAAAGTACCTTTATTCATCAAAGAATCGGTTCCTGTGGCTCAGTTTCAGCTAAATTCGCATCTGGAATGGTGCGGTTGATCAGCTTGCGAATGTCCAGATATTTTCCCGCTCGTGCCAGCTCCAGCAGCCGGTTGATTAGATCATCCAGCCGTTGATCTGTCAACAAATCATCGCGCTTTAATTTGTAAACACCGGGATGGAGCGTTTTTTCCAGAATCTGTCCCTCGTTCCAAAGGTCTTCGCTCAGCTTTTCCCCTTTGCGCATTCCGGTGAACTTGATTTCGATGTCACGACCCGGTTCAAGACCTGAAAGCCGAATCAAATCTTCTGCCAGCTCAATAATTCGCACCTGTTCGCCCATGTCCAACACGAAAGTTTCCTGATTTTTTGCCAGCCCAGCTGCTTCCAACACCAGATAAGAAGCTTCAGGGATGGTCATGAAGTAGCGGCGCATATTGGAATCCGTGATCGTTACCGGCCCGCCTTTGCTGATCTGGCGTAGAAAGGTGGGAACAACGGATCCGCGGCTTCCGAGCACATTTCCGAAGCGAACAACGGTGAACGTCCCTTTGGCTCGACGCGATTCATTCAAAACCAGGTTCTCCGCCAAGCGTTTTGTTGCCCCCATGATGTTGATGGGGCGAACGGCCTTGTCAGTGGAAATCATCACAAATTTCTGGACGTTGTACTTACGCGCCAGCTGTGCGATGTTGCGGGTGCCGATGATGTTATTGGTCACCGCTTCCTCAACATTGGTTTCCATCAGCGGTACGTGTTTATGCGCAGCGGCGTGGAACACCACCTGCGGTTTGAAGCGGTTGAAAATCTCATCCATGCGCACGATGTCGCGTATATCGCCAATTTGAGCTGAAAATTTTATCTTTGGGTAGGTCTCTATTAGAAAAGTCAGAGTTTCAAAAATGCTGTTTTCGCCATGCCCAAGCAGGATTAGTTTGGAAGGGTTACGTAGCGCAATCTGACTGCTGAGCTCGCGTCCAATTGAACCGCCGGCGCCGGTGACCATCACAACCTTGTTTTTAAGAATCGGAGTGATGTTATCTTCATCCAGCTTGACGGGTTCCCGGCGTAATAAATCTGTGATCTCAACCTGACGCATTTTGCTGAAGGAAATTTTCCCGCCCAGCAGTTCGTAAATGCCGGGCATTGTGCGCAATATTACTTTTTTCTCGCGCAATGTGTCTGAGACATTTCTCAACAGTATCCCCGGTGCGCTGGGAATGGCGAAGAAAACGTCGGTGATGTGCAGCTGATCAATCAGTTCCCCAAGTTGATCAATCGATCCCAGCACTTTGACGCCATAAATCGTCTGGTTCAGCTTCTTTTCATCATCATCCAAAAACCCGACAGCCTCAACATTCAACTGCGGATTCTTCTGGATTTCGCGGGAAACAATCGCACCGGCATCGCCGGCGCCTACAATCAATGCCCGTTTTCGGGGGGCGAGTTTGTTGGGGTTTTTTCGAATCTGGTTGAGGTTGATCAGCTTGGTGGAGAAGCGTACGCCACTAACAGCGGCTATTGACAAAATCCAGTCGAGAATGATCACCAGCCGCGGAAATCCGATGAAGACATGCAGCGCTCCGAGCATCACCATCACGCCTGAAACCAATGCGCAGGCCATGGTCACGGCTGCCAGAATCGATTTGAAATCATCCACACTGGCATACACCCACAGGCGGCGATACAAACCAAACAAATAATAGACCAGCGGTTTGATAACCAGCGAAATGCCCATCATCCAATAAGCGGAGGGCAGGTATTTATGGAAGGTATAGCCCAGCTCAAGACGCAGAATATATGCGCCCAGCACTGATACGCAGATCATCAGCAGATCAACCAGGAAGATATGCCGGTTGCGAATGCCTTGTTTGAGGTTGAATATCACTGGCTTATCTTCCTTTTAATCCAAATATCGTTTTGAAAGTGTTCAACAGAATGGATAAATCCAAAACGGTGTTGCGGTTTTTAATGTAGTACAAGTCGTATTCCAGTTTGATGGCATTCTGCTCTGCTCCGGAAGCATAGCCATAGTTGATCTGCGCCCAGCCTGTAACCCCGGGTCGAACTAAAAGTCTGCCACGATAGAAGGGGATTTCCTTCTGCAGCTCTTCGACAATCTCATGTCGTTCTGCCCGTGGTCCAACCAGACTGAGGTCGCCGCGCAGCACATTGAAGAACTGCGGCATTTCATCCAGATGGCTGCGACGCAGGAAATTTCCCGAGCGCGTGATGCGTACATCTTCGGCTTCAGCTGGACGCGGAATGCCATCTGCCTCGGCATCGTTAACCATCGTTCGCAGTTTGTACATGGTGAATGGGATCCCTCGCAGACCCAGGCGATCCTGTTTGTAAAAAATCGGAGCGCCGGAATCGATCAAAATGACCAGGCTGATGACAGGTAAAAGCACCAGAAACACCAGTGTGCCAACCAACCCGCCAAAAATATCCAGCAATCGTTTGGTGATTTCATAAAAAGCGGAGGCGCGTGCCTGATCATAGAAGTTGCGCACCATCCAGTCAGTTCCCAAAAGGTAAACCGGAACACGCTTCAAAATGTTCTCGTATACACTCGGCATGGTGGTTACGATCAGCCCTTTTTCTTCAGCAATGGTCAGCGTTTCGAAAAGGTCTTTGTTCATGCGATTGCTGATCGCCATAATCACCTGTGAAACCTGATTATGATCGACGATTTCATAGAATGACGATGAGGGGCCAAGCACTTTGACGCCAAAGATTTCCTTGCCGATTTTCTCGGGGTCGTCATCGATGAAACCGATCAGGTTGAAGGGCTTTGGATTCGTTTCCGCCACGATTTCTGCAATACGCGAGCCGGCTTTGCCTGCACCGACAATCAAAGTGTTCAGCAGATATTTTGGCAGCGTAAAAAAGCGGATGTAAATCATCCGCCAGATAATTGAAAAAATAGAACAACTCAATAGAAAAACGGCGACACCGCGACGAGGCAGCGCCTTGGGAGGAGCTACAAAGAAAATGATCAGATAGGTTACCAGCGCCAGCAGACTGGCGATCAGGATAAAGCTGAGCGTAGTAGCGATTGAACTCGACCGTCGGATGTCATAGATCGGCGCCATCATCAGCAGCCACAAGACGGGCAGCAGGTAGAACCAGTTTTCTGGTCTCTCGGCAAAGAACTGCGGAGAGAGACCCAGCCAGTCATCGCCTCGTGCCCAGGTGATCAGTGCGATCAGTAGTGCCAGCAATGCAACTAGCACATCCCCCAAAAACAGGATAAATTTCCTTTCGCGAATAGAAAGGCGGGAAAGCAGGGGGCTGTGATAAGACTGGTCAGACATAGAGGCGTTTCAAGGTCTCACTTTAGCAGCTGTTGTTAAAGGCAGGGACATTGGATTATTTCCGCTTGAAAATACTTTCAACCAGACTGTAAAGGAATCCGAATCCCCAGCTGAAATGGATGGTGGCGATGGCCAACGGCATTCCAATAATCAGCGACAAATCATTATACTGTGCCGCAGCTCGAATGCTGGCAATAATCAACGCCAGAATGTACAGGATAGAGATTAACAGCAGCGATTTGGCGGCAAACGGAATAAAGATTCCCAGCAGGAGCAGTAACAGCATGCCCGCTGCAAATAAAGGAGGAATGATTTGGCGCGGTCGTAAACTGCTGGGATGGCGTTGCAGCATGCGGAATTTCCAGTATCCATAACGCCAATACTGTTTTATCAGCGCGCGCAATGTCGGCCGGGCGAAATAAATGCAGCGAATGGCGGGATCGAACCAGATCTTTCCGCCGCGCTTGCGGATGCGTACATTCAGTTCATAGTCCTCGTTCACCGGGAGCGACTCATCATATCCATTGATATCCAGCAGCAGCTGGCGCGGGTATGCTCCATAGGGCACGGTGTCAACGTATCCGGCTTCACTGGCGTAGCGGTATTTGGCATCTCCTGCCCCCAACGGAGAAGAGGCAGCGCTGGCGATCCCGCGCGCAACCCAACTGTCAGCGCCCGGTTGAATATCCCAACGACCGCCGACATTATCAGCCATACCTGCTTTCAGTGCAGAAACACAGCGCTCAATGTAATCAGCTGCCGGCTCTGAATGCGCATCCATGCGAATGATATAAGTTCCAGTGGCATTTTTCAGACAGACGTTGAGCGCAGCCGGGATGATCCCTTTCTGGTTTTCCAACACACGAACGACGGGAGTGTCATGGAGTTGCTGCCAAGCGTGAATATGTTCCAGCGTTCTGTCGATGGAACCGCCATCCGCAAGGATAACTTCCATGTCTGAGGATGGAAAAGTCTGTCCAGCCAGCGCATCCAACACCTGGCGGATGTTCTTTTCCTCGTTCAAACAAGGAATGATGATTGAGACTAAAGGCATAGAACTCAGGCGACGATGGCGATCGCTTCTACTTCGACCAGTGCGCCTTTAGGGAGTTTTGCGACCTGCACTGCAGAGCGCGCTGGGCATTTTCCCTGGAAAAATTCTGCATAAACTTCATTCATTGCAGCGAAATCATTCATGTCGTTCAAGAAAACGGTTGTTTTTACAACCAGATCAAGCGAAGATCCTCCGGAAGTTAAAACAGCGCTTAAATTATTCAATGCCTGCCGGGTTTGTTCTTTGACCCCCCCCTCAACGAAGGCTCCGCTGACCGCATCAAGCCCTAACTGGCCGGATGTGAAGACAAACCCGCCAGCGGTGATGCCTGCTGAATAAGGGCCGATTGCTTTGGGAACATTCGTTGGGGTGATCACTTGTTTATCCATTTGTAACCTCCATAATATCGATGGAATCCTTTATTATTTGTTATAATGAATCGTAAGGTATTTTACCATGCAGCTGGTTTTTTGGCGCGAGATGTCAATTGTTGAAGGAACTTACGGTTAGGGAAAAGGTTGGGAGCTGTTTATGTGCTTTTTTCGGAAATATCCGGCAGAATTCAAAGCGGAGGTTGAACGGTTAAGTGCCGACCTGCTTCGCATTGGAAATGTTGAAGATTTTCTGCCCGAACGTCCCGGCGGTATCTTTGATCAGGATTGCAGGCATATTCGCGCCAGAGAAATTGGTCAGCGCTTTTACGAGATTGGCGGCATCCCTCTGATGGAAGACAGGGTAAAATGGATTGCGAAGAAAAGCGGTAAAAACCTCGGCGCACATCTCGAGGCGTGCTGGCGATCGGTTGCAGGACAGTTTTAAGATATTAAATGTAAGTAAGATCGGAGAACTCATGAAAAAAAGAATCGTATGGCTGTTGTTGGTAGTGCTGTTGATTGTAACAGGTATCCCTGTTTACGCTCATGACGATGATTCCCGCGATATCTCGCAGGAATTCGTTGATACGATCGAAATGCTGGTCGAAGATGAGTACATCCCATCCGATGAAGGTGATTACTACTTTATGGATGACTTTACTGAGGAATGGGCTCAAATGTACTGGTATCAATGGTATCAGGTTAGGAAGGATATCGGCAATTTTGTTGTGCGAACCAACATCTCCTGGGAGTCCGCCAGCAATACACCGCAATGGTCAGATTCAGGTTGTGGGTTTGTTTTTCGCGAGATCGATGCGAACAATCACATGAAGGCCAATCTGGCGTTGGATGGCTACGTGTACATTAATGGCTATCGCAATGGCAACTTCCTTTCCTATGGGAAGAGATCATACGCCTCGCATAGCACCAAGGGTGAAGCAGAATTTGTTCTGGTTGTAAATGAATATACTGTGAACGTTTTCATTGATGGGAAATTGATCCATACTGCAAGAGATATCGCGATGGATGATCCAGGCATGCTGGCCTATGTGGTTGTCTCCGGAACGAATAAAGATTATGGCACCCGCTGTACCTTTAAAGATATGGAGTTTTTCGTTTTTGAACATTGAGCCAGGCGTTGCCCGATTTTGGTGAATTATGCTCCATCAAAACAAACAGGGTATTGTCCCCGTTTTATAAATCGGGTTGCTTGACAGTGTTCGATAAAACCGCTAAAATAGGTTTCGTTATCCAGCAATAGCTGGGTGTCGCCGAGATAGCTCAGTTGGTAGAGCATACGACTGAAAATTGTAGTGTCCACAGTTCGATTCTGTGTCTCGGCACAACCAAAGACCCTTTCTTCACCAGGGTCTTTTTTTCTTTCTGAGATCGGATTTGTCTGCATGAAAAGACAGCGGAAGCGCAGGATTCCCCTCCTCATCGGCATCGGGTTGATGCTGCTTGGGGCGTTGCTGTTCTTTCTCAACTCTCCCCGTCGCATCCTCTTAGTGGTGGATGGCAAACCGCAGCGCATTCAGACCTGGCGGATTCATGTACGCGCGATCCTGGCAGAAAACGGGATTTCGCTGGACGAAAACGACCAGGTCTTTCCTCCGCTGGATTATTGGATGAGCGAGACCATTCCGCTGCGGGTCACCCACCGCAGGCAAATTGCATTGATTGAAGGACAGAACGAAACCCGGTTTGACTCAGCCTCTAGATTCGTTGGCAATATCCTGCTGGATGGTGACAGAAAGATCTTCCCCGGAGATGTGATCCAGTGGAACGGTATCACCCTGAGTCCGGATCAGTTGCCGCTGCCGCAGGATCCTTTGATTTTGAAAATGGCAACGCTGCGCTCATTAGAGATCTCGTTGAACGGGGAGCTGCGGCAAGTGACTGTGTCCGATTCAACTCAGAACGTAGCGGGTGTCCTTTCTACTTTGGGTGTTCAGCCTTCTCCCGATCAGCGGGTGGTTCCCGAACCCAATACACCGTTGACAGAAGGTATGTTGATTTCTGTATTGGATCCAATTGAGCTGACTGTTATTGACCGGGAACAGCAATATCAGAAAACCGCATATGGAGCGACCATGGGAGAGGTGCTTGCGGACATTGGCATTTCCCTGAACGGGTTTGACAGCGTAAATCCGCCCGAGACTGCGCCAATACCAGCCAATCGGACAGTGGCGATCCAACGTCAGCGTGTAATGATCACTTTGAGCGGTGAACCGGTTCCTTTTCAAACCAGCTGGCAACCGGACCCGGAGCGGTTACTGGACGATACGGAAATTGTTCAGGCTGGCAGCAATGGTTTCTCAGGTTCGGTGAAAGTTGATTTTTACGAAGAGGATGCGCTGCAACGCTCCATTACGGGTGATCAAAAACAACTGGCTGCTCCGCAGGACGCACAGGGGATTTACGGCAGCAAAACAGAGCTGAAAACGATCGACACACCTCAGGGAACGCTGCAATATTATCGGGCAATACCGGTCTATGCCACCTCCTATTCGCCCTGTCGCAGCGGTGTTGCGGGCTGCATCAATGGAACAGCGTCCGGCAGGAAAGTGGAACAGGGCGTGATCGCAGTCACCGGCAGTTGGTATGGGTTGTTGGCAGGCAGCAGTGTCTACGTTCCGGATTACGGTGTGGCAGTAATCGGCGACACCGGCCGATCAGCGAATGGCAGCAATCGCTGGATTGATTTGGCATATAATGATGAAGAATTTGTTCCCTGGAGCCGCAATACTGTGCTGTATTTCCTGGCGCCAGCCCCAGCAAATTTCCCGATGATCCTGCCATGAACCTGAGTCCTCTGCCAATTTCAACTCTCCTGAAGAAACATCGAATTCATCCCAGCAAGGGATTAGGTCAAAACTTCCTGATTGTTGAAGAAGTTCTGGAAAGAATTGCTGACAGCGCAGGGATTCGCCCCGGGGATACGGTGCTGGAGATTGGCCCCGGAATGGGGAACCTGACGCGTCATTTGGCAAATCGGGTTGAGCAGGTTGTCGCGGTGGAGCTGGACCGCACGCTTTTTCCGGTGCTTCACGAGGTGCTTGAACCGTTTCAAAATGTCACACTTGTTCAGGGGGATATTCTGAAGTTGAACCCTGCCGGATTGCCGCTGCCGGACGGATACATCGTTGCGGCGAACATTCCTTACTACATCACTTCCGCTGTCATTCGTCATTTGCTGAATGCGGCGCATAAACCGCAAACGATCGCTTTGACGGTTCAAAAAGAAGTAGCGGAAAGGATTTGCGCCAAGCCGGGAAATTTAAGCCTGCTGGCTCTGAGCGTGCAGCTGTTTGGTGAAGCGGAATATCAGTTCACGATCCCGGCAGAAGCTTTTTATCCAAAGCCCAAGATCGATTCGGCGTTGCTTAAAATCAGCTGCAGCGCTGAAGCGAAAATCCCTGTTGCTGATATGGATGTTTTTTTCAAATTGGCGAAAGCAGGTTTTGGACAGAAGCGCAAGACGCTGAAGAATGCGCTTTCCTCCAATCTGGCATTACCGTCTGCCATAACTGAATCGATGTTGTTGCGGGCTGGGATTGATCCCATGCGGCGGGCGGAGACGCTCACGATCGCTGAGTGGCACACGCTGCTTCAGGCTTACAACGATCATCAGCAGAATTGATTAAAAAAAGAAGCGGACTTTATGAGAATCCGCTTCTTTCATTTTCACTCTTTGGTACAGATTTGAAATTCTACAACTTCATTTCCCAAAGGTTGGTTCTCTGTTTGATTAGAGAATGACGACGTTGCTGGCTTGCAAACCTTTAGGGCCGTGCTCAACGACGAATTCAACTTCGGCGCCTTCTTTCAGGGTGCGGAAACCGTTGCCCTGAATGGCTGTATAGTGAACGAAAATATCTTCACCTTCGGGCTGTGAAAGAAAACCATAACCCTTTGATTCGTTGAACCACTTGACTGTACCTTTTACTTTTTCACTCATTCTGAAACTCTCCTAAAAAATAACCCTTCTTATGGGCTTGTGAAAATGTGGATCGATTTCTTGATCCCTTACTTGGAAGATTCCATAAAAAAGCCGCAAGCCCCGTTGCCGGAGAAAGCGGAATTTTATCACTCGATCTTCATAATGCTACTATTTATATCACAATTTTTTACCTTGGCAAGGGATTAACAACGGAATAAGGGGGGATTTTTACCAAAATTCAGTTTTTCGAATCTGGAGCCTTATAATGGGAAAAAGCGAAAATATTTTCCCAGTCAAAGCAGGTTTATTTGCTGCTTCAACATAATTAAGTGATGCGTATTATCATTCGGGAACATGGCGATCCTCTGATAAAATATGGAGATGGACCCAAAACAAAAAGAAGCCGAAAACAGCGAGATTGAGACTAAATTTCCCTTCCAGTCACTGGAAGATGTGTTAGCCCGCTTGGATGCAAATGGAGCAGTCCAGCTGATGGCTCGTACCTTCGAGCATAACCTGCTGCTGGACACTGTTGACCGTGCGCTTTTTGCCAGGGGTTGCCGCTTACGGCTGCGCCAAATTGGCAATCAGAGAATTCTGACCTTCAAAAGAACGCAAAAACTGGAGAACGGGATCGCCTATCGTGAGGAAATCGAGAGCGATTTCAGCGATCTGGATAACATGCAGCTGATCTTCTCACGACTAGGATATGAACCCTTCTTTATATATGAAAAGTACCGCCAGGTTTATCAGCTTGAGGGTACGAAAGTGATGGTGGATGAGACCCCAATCGGGCTGTATGTCGAGATTGAAGGAGCGGATGAAGCTTCCATTCATGCTGTAAGTGATAAGCTGGGGCTCAATTGGGGAAGCAGGATCGACCAGAGTTACCAGGCACTGTTCGCAGACTGGGCTGCTGCCAGCGGTTATGACGGCAAGCACATGGTCTTTACTCAAACTGGATAAATTCTCATCTTTTTAAGCCTTGGAAAAGGGCGATAAATTTTATTACAAAGCGATAAATTCCCCTAATTAATACAGGAAATAAATCAGAAACAGTAATTCCATATTTGTAAATAAATTCACAATCGATGGTACTATACCTTGCAATCAAAATAAAAAACTTTTGGGAGGGTTATGCGTGGATTTGGTGTAGTTGAAATGGGCAAATTAGCCTGGCTGGAACGCCCTGATTATGTGTGTGGTGATTTTGATGCTACTCTGAATACCGCCTTGGCAGCGACTCGCCCTAATGACTTCCTGTAAAAATCCCGCTCGCATTAGCGAGCGGGATTTTTGTTTCAAACGGGGATTGATTGCGGATTTGAAGTATTGTTGTCTATCGTCTATTCAGTGGCGGAATTCAGCAGCTCAACTAATTGAGCCTCATCCAGCACCTGGGTATTTCCCTGCTGATCCGTCACGGTGATGGTTCTGCCATCGCTGTCAACTGTTGCGCTGAACATAGGTGCTCCCATCATCAGGATGTCGATTTTCCTGGCAGCTTTATCGACGCTCAGGGTGAACATTTCCATCATCTGTGTTGCCTGCTGACCAACCTCAACAGCCAGGCTGTTGGTTTCGTTGATGAAGCGCAGCCGGGCAACCATCTGAAGGTCGGGCAGCACTGCCATCAGTGATTTGGTGTCGTCTTCAAAGGTGAATTCCGAAACAGAAGTGGCTGTATCCACGCTGATCTTCTGGTTCTCAACTTCGAAGACAGCCTTGAAGATCTGTTTTCCATCCAGCGTAAAGCCAATTGAGTTTTCAACCGGATTTATGCTGAAGGAGAAGTCTTTGATTTTTTCACCATCTTCAACAACAGTGCAGTCAATGGAGTAATTGGCTTTATTCAATGTCAGATCAATGCTGTTGTTCTCTTCAGGAATTTCAAAACGGATATTGTTCCCGTCAAACACCAGGCTTGCTATCATCTTTTCTTCATTCGTCACCGTAAAACCGTTATCGGTGACTTTGAACTCAACGAGCATGCTTTCCGGCTCTTTACCTTCTTCATATCCAACTATGTCAAGGTAGAGAATGCTGTCATCGTCGCTGTCAGCTATGTATTCAAGTTCAGCCATTGACTCACCCTCAGGACTGGTTATGACTATCTTGTTTCCGTTGACAACGGTCGAGAAATTCCCTTCCATTTCAATCGTATTGGGCGAGGTAAATTTAACGGGATACATTTGCAGCATTGAGTTTCCCAGCTCAGCAGGATCCTGTGAAGCTTTGAAAGCTTCTCCAACTGCCTTTTCAAGGAACATCGGATCCTGGTAGGCTTTGATGCCTGCTTTCATGAATTTTACGAATTCCGGACCCAGGTTATCAACCGCAGGTTTATCCCAGAAATTCAGCGCTTCCGGCAATTTCAACAATTCCTTCAACCCTTCGTAAATTGCATCAGTGCTGAAGCTTTCGAACAACACATCAGCAGCCTGGAAGATAGAATCGGCTGAGACTTGCGTCATGGGAAGATCAGAGTCCCCGGAAGTTTGATAAGCAACGGTCGTTTGGAAATTTAATCCCAGAAAAAGTGCCAATAAAACGACTATAAGACTATAGAATCTGTTTTTCATGTAGTCCTCCTGTTTAATTTAATAATATTATAGTAGATTTGGTATTTATTTCGCGCTTGACAATACATTTTTACAGAGTATTCACCAATTGTTCAAATAATTTTCATATCAGTCTGTGTTGTGAAGCTGGAAATTGGATAGATAGCTCTGGATAGTCTCATAATGCGGAAAAGCTTTTTCTGCTCTACGGAATTCAGCTGTATGGCTTCGCACGATGCCGTTTTTTGTTTTGAATCCCAACGCCTTGTGCAACAGCTCATGATAGAGAATAAACAGGACAACAGACCTGGGAACCTTGGGGTTGTCCAGCGCTTTGTTTATGATCAGGGTATCAGTTCGAAAATTGTAGCTGCCATAACGGGTTTTACTTTTACGGGATGACCATTTCAGCGCTGGTTTTTCCAGTTGGTTTTGAAACTGGTTTTCATTCACTTCATGAAAGAGCTGTTCCAAATCGTATGTTGCACCGCGGGCGTTTGAACTTGAATCATGTTGAGAGTGCACTTCAGTGAAATTTGATCGGATCTTCTGCGCATCGGTGCTGTAGAAAATCGTCCGCATCAGTTTCGATGAAGGGGCATTGCTCCGGCGGCTGAGTGCATTGACAAAGGCTGTTCGTTCGTCGCTGCTCATGCAAATCAGGCTCTCATGGAGCTCCAAGGTGATGCGATCTGGCTTACGGGTGAAGTTGTAAATACCGCGGGTCGGATAAATTGTGACCTGAATTGCTTCCTGAGGAGTCTTGAACTTACGGGAAAGGATTTTGGCCAATTCAGCCAGCGTCATTAAATGGACTGCCAGATTGTCCGGGCGAGAAAGGAAGCGGATCCACTCCAGCAGGCGCAGTTCAATCGGTTTTAATCCGCGCTTGCTGCGTTCTTTAAGCGCGTTTTCTGCCTCCTTCAGTAGCTCCTGCATCGCTGGGAGAGACTTTTCCGCCGCGGCTGTCGCTGACAGCGCTTCATGAAGCAGTTTTGTCAGAGCGGTGGCTGACATCCTGCGAAAACAGATAACAGAATCCGGCTGACTTTTCTTCGTTTCCAGCGGAGTTTTGTTCGAATGGCTGAACAAATCCCGAAAAATACCCATGCAGCAATTATACATTCCCAGGGCAGACCGATCTTTTGGTATACGCCCATATCTCATGTGTCCCGGCGGGAAAAGAAGGTTTTTCAAGTACAATACTGCCTATGGATTACGGACGGGCAGACGAAGCCCTGATTAAATTAACCAATGTATCGATGGGCTATCGATCTGACAGACAACCGGCGCTGAGCGATGTCTCGCTGGAAATTTTTCCCGGTGATCAGATCGCGGTTATCGGTCCGAATGGCGCCGGGAAATCAACCTTCTTAAAGACCATCGTCGGATTGCTCCCACCCTTGTCGGGTTCACTGCACTATCATGGCAATCGTGAATCCACTCATAAAGACTGTGTTTCCTACATTCCGCAGCATGAAGAAATTGACTGGAATTATCCGATCACTGTGCGTGAAGTGGTGATGATGGGGCGTTATGGCAGTCTCTCGCTTTTGCGGCCCCCTTCTCAAAAAGATATCCGGATCACCGATGAAGCGATGGAGCGTATGCAGATAACTGCTATTGCAGACCGTAAAATCAGCGATTGTTCCGGCGGACAGCAGCAGCGCATGTTCTTGGCGCGCTCCCTGGCGCAACAGCCGCACATCGTGTTGATGGATGAGCCGTTCAACGCGGTGGATCTGGCGACGGAGCGGATCATTCTCGAGAACCTGCGTCATTTTCATGACAGTGGGGTGACCGCCCTGATCACGACCCACGATCATAACCTTGCCAGTTCTCAATTCGAGAAAGTCATGCTCTTGAATAAGAAGTTGATCGCCTTTGGCCCTGCTGCCGAAGTGATGACAGCGAAAAACATGGAGAAAGCTTACGAATCTTACTCGTTTGTGAGAAGATAAGACGATGGAAATTTTGCTTGAACCTTTCCGTTACGATTTCATGCTGCGCAGTTTTGCCGCAGCCGTGATGGTTGGGATTGTCTGCTCGGTAGTCGGAACGTATGTGGTAGTGCGCTCGATGGCATTCCTCGGCGACGCCCTTGCCCATGCGGTGCTGCCGGGGATTGCGATTGCGTATATCTTCGGCGGCAATTTGACGTTGGGGGCACTGATTGCTGCAATTGTGGTGGCTCTGGGTATTTCGCTGCTTTCCAATCAGGCGGAAATCAAAGAAGACACTGCCATTGGCATCCTGTTCACAGCCTCAATGGCGCTCGGGATCGCCATCATCAGCACCATCCGTACTTATGCGGTTGACCTGACCCATATTCTGTTTGGCAACATTCTCGGCGTGAGCAGCGAAAATCTATGGTTTATCCTGATCTCCGGCACGGGAGTTTTGCTGACAATTGTGGTTTTCTACCGCTATTTTCTGGTGGTTACCTTTGATCCGATTATGGGAAAGACGATGCGTTGGAATGTGCAGCTGATTCGCAGCGGTCTGCTGGTGCTGATCGCGGTGACGATTACCATTTCTATTAACACGGTTGGTTCAGGGCTGGTGGCAGCGATGCTGATCACCCCGGCAGCCACAGCGCTGATGTTCACGCGCCGCCTGTCACAAACGATGATGCTCTCAGCTCTGCTTGGTGCGCTGTCCGGCTTTTTCGGTCTATATGCCAGCTATTTTCTCAACATCAGCTCTGGCGCCTCGATCGTGCTGGTGGCAACGCTGTTTTTCCTGATCGGGTACATTGTTAACCGCATCAGGCCGCTACGAAACCCTGACCTGTCCAACAGCAATTAGACGTTCAGATCCACCCAGTCAAAACTCTTTTTTACCGCTTTATGCCACTTCTCCTGGTATTTCCTGCGCAGTTCAGGTTCCAGGTTTGGCTGCCAGGATTTTTCTGCCTGCCAGCTGCCTTTGAGCGCATCCAGATTCGGGTAGATCCCGCTGCCAAGTCCGGCACCGAACGCCGCGCCCAGCGCGGTGGTCTCACGGATCACCGGTCGGATGATCGGAACTCCCAGAACGTCCGCCTGAAACTGCATCAGCAGCTCATTAACCGTCATTCCCCCATCAACTTTGAGCGATGTCAGCGGTACGCCCGCATCCCGCTCCATGGCAGCAACCACATCCATGGTCTGATAGGCGGTGGCTTCGAGGACTGCGCGGGCGATATGACCGGAATTTGAGAAGCGCGTCAGCCCTGCGATCAGCCCGCGTGCGTCGCTGCGCCAGTAAGGGGCAAACAGCCCGGCAAATGCTGGGACGATATAGACGTCGCCATTGTCCTGAACGGTGCGAGCCAACGATTCAATTTCTGATGAAGCGCTGATCATTTTCAGGTTATCACGCATCCATTGCACCAGCGAGCCGGCAAAAGCGATCGACCCCTCCAGCGCGTAGACTGCCGGTTGTCCTTCAGCCTGATAGGCGACTGTGGTGATCAGACGGTTTTGGCTTTGGATCGCGGTTTCCCCAGTGTTGAGCAGCAGGAAACAACCAGTGCCATAAGTGTTTTTTGCCTCGCCAGCTGAAAAACAGCCTTGACCAAACAATGCAGCCTGTTGATCGCCAAACACCGCCTGAATGGGAACTTTGACGCCATTGAAATCGGCTTCGCCGAAATTGGCAATCGATGGCATGATTTTGGGCAGCGCTTGAGACGGGATATCCAACTCCGACAGGATTTCAGCGTCCCAGTCGAGCTTTTTAAGATTCATTAACATGGTACGTGACGCATTGGTAACATCAGTATAGTGGTGCCCGCCATTCACACCGCCGGTCAAATTCCAGATCAGCCAGGAATCGATGGTACCGAAAAGCAAATCGCCGCGCTCTGCCGCCTGATATAGCCCGTCGACTTCGTCAAACAGCCAGCGCAGCTTTAATCCGGAAAAGTATACCGAGATCGGCAACCCGGTCTTTGCGCGAAAACGATCCTGACCGCCAACCCGTCGCGATATCACTTCGCATAGCTTTTCGGTGCGGGTGTCCTGCCAGACGATGGCATTGGTGTAGGGAAGACCACTATGACTATCCCAGACGACGGTGGTTTCACGCTGATTGGTGATGCCAACCGCGCAGATTTCAGCCGGATCAGCATTCAGCTGATGGAGAGCATCGGCGAACACTTTGTGCACGCTCTCCAGGATTTCCTTTGGGTCATGTTCAACCCAGCCCGGTTGCGGCAGGATCTGCTTATGTTCACGTTGGCTGACTGCACGAATGTGTGCATCACGATCAAAAATCAGACAGCGTGTGCTGGTTGTCCCCTGGTCAATGGCTGCAATCAATGAAGGCATGGCTGCTCCTTTTTCGACAATTATAGTGTCGTCGTTTGGAGAATTCCAACTGATTCGCCTTATAATGGAGCAAGATATATCAAAAATCAGGCAGAAATCATGACAGTTTCAGCTCATCCTACAAGCTCCCAGTTCAATAGAACGGAAAACCCATGCTTCCAGATTTGAAGATCGGGCTTGGTACCTGGTCCTGGGCCAATCGGCTGGTTTGGGATTATGGCACTGCATTTGATGAAAGCGATCTGTTCGCAGTGTATGAACGCATGTGTCAGCTCCCACATCCTCTGTTCTGCACCAGTGAGGGTTTTTCCGATGGTGAAAGTGAGCGCATGTTGGGACGCTTCAGCGTCCGTTCTCCGGGAAAAATCCTGGTGGCATCCAAGTTTATTCCACGTTTCTGGCTGTTTCGGCGCAGTGACTTCCAACGTCACCTACAGGATTCTTTGAAACGGTTGAAACGGCGCGTGATTGATGTGTACATGATCATGCCGCCGAATGGTTGGATGAGCCTGCGCATGCTGGCGGAATGCGCTGTGGAAGCGGTTGAGCGCGAACAGGTGCGCGATATTGGCGTTTCAAATTTCACTGCATTGCAGGCAGCGAAATTTGCGGAGCAACTATCCCACTTTGGAGTATCTCTCAGCTGCATTGAAGCGCAATATAACCTGTTGAACCGCGAAGTGGAGCGCAACGGGATTCAACAGTTGTGCAATAATTTAAAAATTCCGCTGATTGCTCAAAGTCCACTGGCTATGGGCCTGTTAAGTGGAAAATTCCTGGCAGAACCGCAACGCAACGGCTTGCGCCGTCAATTGATGGCGCGTTACCCGCAGCGCGGACTGACCGGATTAATCCGTCAGATGAACCTGATTGGCTCTGAAAGCCAGGGAAGGAATGCAGCTCAGGTGGCGCTGAACTGGTTGATTGGCAAAGGGGCATTGCCGATCCCGGGAGCGACCTCCGCAGATCAGGTGGATGAAAACCTCGACTGTCTGAACTGGAGCCTGAATGAAAGCCAGATGGAGCGGCTGGATCGCTTTTCAGCTGAAATGATTGAGGTTGGGGAGAGCTGAATGTCTAATCGCCGAATTCGGACTGAATATCGGTTTCAGCAGCTAATGTTTCACGCGCTACAATTTCAATATCACCAAACAAATCATCCTGACGAATATCAACCAGATTTCGTTTGATCAGTTCCAACATTGCCAGGAAAGTTACTACTGTCTCTATACGATCACCGCTCAACATCGAAAACAGCGAGGTCTTGCCGCGTTGCTTCAGTTTTTGGGTGAGCGCCATGATCCGATGACCGATTGTGATGCGCGGTTGAGACAAAATGGTGCTTAATGCCGGTTTCTCGGCTTCACGCGCGAACAGTTCTGCCGCCAGCTGCTGCAGCCGCTCCAACGAGAAATTGCTCAAATCCAGCGGGGGTTCAAAATCCAGATTGGGCGCGCTCAACCGTTCATAGCTCTGAAAATGGATGTCTTCCCGTTGATAGAGCCAGCCAGCCAGCTGCTTGAAGCGGCGATACAGAATCAGCTGCTGCGCCAGGTCTTCTCCGCTGTCCTCATCCAGATCGCTGATAACGCCTGGAGGTTGCGGGAGCAAAGCGCGCGACTTGATCAAAATCAGCCGGGCAGCGATCACGATGAAGGCGGAAACTTCGGAAGGGTCATCCTCTTCCATCTGTTTGACTGTTTCCAGAAATTGATCGGTCACCTGCGCCAGCGACAGGACGGTAATATCGAGCTCGGCCTTTTCAATCAATTCCAGAAGCAGATCCAATGGCCCCTGATAGACATCGGTCTCGATTTGATAACGGTCGGATTGAAAGGGTCGGAATTGCAGCGCCATGCCTTGGATTTTAACATACCCTTTTTGTTTCCGCTTCCTATCTTCGCAGGCTGATGAAGAAGCGCACGCTCTGATGGATTTCTAACATTTCTATAACAGGATCATAAGTCGGATTTGGTATAATCCATGCGAATGTATAAAGGAAGAGAGAATATTTATGGCTCAAACAGTTACTACCTGCCCGCGCTGTCACAGTCAAATGGCAGCCAATATTCAGCAAGTTTTTGATCTCTACAATGATCCTGCCGACAAAGATCGTCTGCTGAGTGGTCAGGTGAATGTTGCGGTATGTCCATCATGTGGATACCGCAGTGCTGTCGGCGTCCCGCTGGTCTATCATGATCCGGAAAAAGAACTGCTGCTGACCTATTTTCCTGCGGAAGCCGGTGTGGCAATTAACGAGCAGGAACGCATCCTCGGGCCGCTGATCAATCAGGTGGTCAACCGCTTGCCAATGGAAGAACGCAAGGGCTATCTGCTGCAGCCGCAGTCGATGCTGACCTATGAAACGCTGCTGGAAAAAGTGTTGGAAGCAGATGGCATCACCAAAGAAATGCTAAAAGAGCAGGAAGATAAAGTGAAACTGCTGCGGCGGCTCCTGACTGCTTCGGATGAGTCTATTCCGGAGATCATTTCACAGGAAGTTGCTCAAATCGATCAGGCATTCTTTGGCTTGTTTTCCAATTTACAGTCCTCAGCAGTTCAGATGCAGGATCAGGCCTCGCTGAAAAAATTAAAGACCATCCAGGACATCCTGTTGAAAGAAACACCCTATGGGCGCGAGTTGAAGGTGAAAGCGGACAGCACCCAGAAGGCGCTGACCGACCTGCAGGAACTGGGCGAGAAGCTCAATCGCGACTCCCTGTTGGATTTGGTGATCGCTGCCGGAGATGATACTTACTTACAGACGCTCGCCGGGCTGGCGCGCAACGGTATGGATTATGAGTTTTTCAGCAAACTGACTGCGAAAATCACACAAGCGGAAGGCGAAGAAAAAGAGCGGTTGACCGCTACTCGTGAAAAACTGCTTAATATGACGGCGCAAATTGACACTGCAATTGCTGAACAGAAGTCACTGCGAAAACAGGTGTTTGACGCGTTGATGAAAGAGGAGAACCTTGAAGAAGGCGTTGCAAAATATGCCCGCGCGATTGATGACGCCTTTATGGAAGTTGCGCACGCTGAGTTGGATGAAGCCCGTAAGAAAGGTGATTTCATGCAGAGTGGCAAGGTGCAGAAGCTGTTGGATACGATTGAAGCGATGAGCAAGATGCCGCCGGAAATTGAATTTCTTGAGCAACTGGTGGAGAAAAATGACGTTGCTGAGATTACGGCTATGATCGACGAAAACAAAGACAAGGTTAACGATGCCTTTAAGCAGTTGCTGGAAACGTTTATTGGACAGGTGAAAGCCATTCCGGAACAAAAGGAGCTGTTGGACAAGCTGGAGTTGATCCAGAAAATCGTCGCTCTCTAGAGAATGTGGAGCTTCGGGAAGCCCCGAAGCTCTTTTGATTTAATAAACCATCCTGTAGGGGCGACAATGCGCACAGGTTTTTGGTGTGTGCGTCACCGATGGGCGTCAGCCCGATCATCGGGCGAACATTATAGGAACGTCTTCCACCAGAATGTCATTTTCGTCCTGCGGACGAACGGGCGATGCTCGATTTTTCAGGTCGAATTATCGCCTCTACCTCTGTCTAATAAAAAAAGAAACCCCATGAAAGAATAATTTTTTGCACCAGTTATTACAAAATCAAACCTTGTAGGGGCGATAATGCGCACAGGTTTTTGGTGCGCGCGTCGCCTGATGGGCGTCAGCCCGATCTTAATGCATGGTATTCAATGGAACCCTTTGTTTCGTCCGCTGGACGAACGGGCGATGCTCGATCTTTCAGATCGAATTATTGCCCCTACCTCTGTCTGATAAAAAAAGGAAACCATAAAAAATGTTTTTTTTTACACCAGTTATTACAGAATCAAACCTTGTAGGGGCGACAATGCGCACGGGTTGTTGGTGCGCGCGTCGCCCGATGGACATCAACCCAATCTTGATTAATCCGAGTAAACCAAACCTAAAACCGGATCGCAGATGATGATCCCATCCACGCCCGCTTTTTGCACCTGCAACAACTGATAGCTGTCAATCGGTGCCAGCGCACGCACCTGGCGGTTGCACAAGTGCTCACTGCGAATCAGTCCCGGCGAAACGCTTGAGGCCGGGATGTGAAAGGCATCCACATTGACCGAATGTCGGAACAGATGGCGAGCAAATATG
>JAAZKE010000033.1 GCA_012799995.1 Chloroflexota bacterium
GCCTATAACCACCCATGGAGAACCTATGGAAAGAAGCTAAATAGTAAACCTGTTTTGACAACTATGATTACCAATTAGGACATTTCTAACTTGCCAGCAATAGGACATTTCTATTTAGCCTTGACATAGTTTTTTTCTATAGGTTACTGACATCTAATCGAATTCTATGCAATTGATTTTTTGATCCTTTTCGTTGATTTTTATATCTATTTGTGGTACTTTAAAAATGAGAAGCAATTTCTTATATATATCATATTTTAGGAGTTCGTTATGGCTCTAAAACCCTCCGGGGAGATGTATCTTGAATCTATTTATGTGCTTAGTAAAACGAAATCTTTTGTGCGCTCTATTGATGTTGCAGAGTATATGAATTACTCCAAGCCCAGCGTCAGCCGTGGTGTCGGAATCCTCAAAAGAGAAAAATATATTACGGTTGATAATGATGGGTATATTTCCCTGACCGAAGAAGGTCTTTTACTGGCAAAAAAAATCTATGAGCGCCACACTGTTTTGAGCAAAGCTTTTATGATGCTTGGCGTTGACGAGAAAACCGCAACCGAGGATGCCTGTAAAATCGAACATGTTATCAGCGACAAATCCTTTGAAGCGCTCAAAAAACATATGGGAAGTATTTAAAGAAAAGCTATTTATTGATAATTTTGGCAGAGAGTTTTCTATCCGTACTTATTTGCGATAAACAATACTACCACCGCACCCAGTGTTGCCACAAAAATGCTTGATATGTTGATGCCGGTAACAGCGCCTCCAACGCCGATCGCCTTTAGAATAAAACCACCTACGAAAGCACCGATTACACCGAGGATTATGTTTCCCAACAAACCGATTTTATGGCTCTTGCCCATAAGCATACTGGCGATCCATCCTGCGAGCGCCCCTACAATAACCCAGGAAAAGAATGACATGATAGCTCCTTTCATAAACAGTCAAACTACATGTTTTAGAATAATCTAAAATAATAGAGCTGAGTCATTTATTATAAAAATTTAATACTTATTTAAGATTTATCATCATTAAAAAGGTTTCTTCGTCAATAATCTGGATTCCAAGCGATTGTGCTTTTGTCAACTTAGATCCCGGGTTTTCCCCAACCAGAACAAAATCTGTATTCTTGCTCACGCTGTCACTGTTCTTCCCGCCATTTTGTTGTATTGTTTCCTTGATTGACTCACGTGTGAAATTTGCCAAAGTTCCAGTAACAACAATGATTTTCCCATTTAGAGGCAAGTCAGTTGTTGAAGCAGGGCTTTTTTCAGTTACTTCCAGCTTAATACCGGCTTGTTTTAGTTTTTGGATTAACGCATGATTTTTTTCATTTGCGAACCAGTCTAAGATGGCAGTACCAACCCGCGGCCCTATGCCTTCGATTTCAGTCAACACTTCATAAGATGCGGCAGCAAGATTATCAATGCTCTTAAATTCACTTGCAAGTGTTTCTGCCATTACTTCACCAACGCCTCGAATACCGAGCGCATTAATCACTCTGTTAAGCGGTTGCTTTTTGGAATTCTCAATCGCAGCTAACAGGTTTTCAGCTTTTTTATCTGCAAACCCCTCCAGTTTCAGCAGGTTTTCTTTGGTCAGGGAATATATATCGGCGGGGTCAGCAACGAGCTGATCGTTCACAATCAGCTCAACTATCTTGATACCGAGCCCCTCAATGTCCATCGCTCCGCGAGATGCGAAATGTTCCACATTGCGAATCAACTGAGCAGGACACGCGCTGTTAATGCAGTAGATCGCCACTTCTTCTTTGGAATCCTCCACTTCCTCGCCACAAACCGGGCAGGTTTTCGGATTCTGGTAAGGCACCTGATTTCCATCACGTAAATCCGGAATAGGCCCGATCACATAAGGGATAACGTCACCAGCACGCTTCACCATCACCGAATCACCGATACGGATGTCACGCTCATGTATGAAATCAAAGTTATGGAGTGTAGCCTGTTTGACGATTACTCCTCCTATCTCGACCGGTGAAAGGATGGCATAAGGTGTCAGTACACCAGTGCGCCCAACGTTGACACCAATTCCATCCAGTTTGGTTGTCATTTCACGGGCTGGGAATTTCAATGCAACTGCCCCGCGCGGATCCTTGCCGACACTTCCCAACTCCGCAGCCAGACGCAAATCATTCAATTTGATCACTATTCCGTCAATTTCATACGCAAGAAGGTCTCTCTTCGCAGCCAGCTTATCAATTGCTGCCTTAAGTGTGATTCGATCCTGGCAATATTCAATATCAGGACTGACCGGAAATCCGAGTTTTCGCAGTGTCTCCAACGCCTTCATCTGAGTTGAATCCAATTCAGGATCGCTGCATTGCAGAATATTGTAGGTAAACAGCTTCAAAGGGCGGCTGGCTGTAACAGCCGGATTAAGCTGCCGTAGCGAACCCGCAGCGGTATTACGCGGATTCAGATAAGATTTCCCCCCTTCTTGAATGTTGAGCTCGTTCAGCTTTTCAAAATCATCCTTGCGTAAAAAGATCTCACCGCGCACAACCAGTTGCTCCGGCGCAGCTATCGCATTCGGGTCCACTGGAATTCGCAGTGGTATGCCCCGAATGGTTCGAATGTTGGCAGTGATGTTTTCGCCAACATCACCATTTCCACGGGTTGCACCCTGAACCAGCATGCCATGTTCATAGGTGAGAACAATCGTCAGCCCATCAATTTTTGGTTCAATCACAAAATCACTGTCGCGAACGCGCGCGTCAATCCGTTCAATTCGATCCAGCCAGGCAAGCACATCGTCAAAATCAAAAGCATTGGCAAGGCTCAGTACCGGTTGTGGATGGACCACTTTTGAAAACTTTTCGCTCGCGGGACTACCTGCGCGCTGCGTAGGAGAGTCCGGAGAGATCCAATCAGGTTGCTCCTTTTCGATTTGCTGGATTTGCTTCATCAACCTGTCAAACTCTCCATCACTGATGAGAGGAGCGTCCATGACGTGGTAGCGATAATTGTGATAATTCAGGTTTTTGATCAGATCAAGGTATTGTTGTTTATCCATGAGATTTCTCAGCGCTCCGTTATCCAAACGAGGATGAATATGATTCGATGATTCGACTCCAAATCATTATATAATAGTCTTAGAGGGATCGACTAAAAATAACACGTGGAGAAATATGGCTCAGAAATCTCTTGGGTACGTACAACTTGTATGGACCTGTCCGAACTGTTTGACGAAAAATCCCGGCAATTATCGCTTCTGTAAAAACTGCGGCGCATCCATGCCGGAGAATGTTAAATTTGAACAACCGATCAAAGAGGAGATTATCACAGATCAGGCGCTGATCGATGAGGCAAAGAAAGGCCCTGATATTTTTTGCGGGTATTGTGGCAGCCGCAATCCAGTCACTGCCGAGACCTGTTCAACCTGCGGGGCAGATCTTGACGAAGGGACGAAACGCACCGCCGGGACCGTTTATCAGGCCTCCAACATCGCTCACAATGACACTATTCGTTGCAATGTGTGCGGAGTGGAAAACGACATCAGCAATCTGACTTGCACTTCCTGTGGTTCGCCACTACAAACAACCACTAAAATCGAACCGGATACTTCCTCCCAACAAACGACACCTCCAAAAGCGAAGATGGGAAAAGGTTGCATGATCGCGATTGTGCTGGTGATTCTCGCAGCGATCATAGGCTTCTTCCTGATGACTTCGAAAAAAGAGGCCCGATCAGTGGTTGTTTCCAATACGGCCTGGCAAACTAGCATTCAGGTGCTTGGATTGATTGACAAACAAGCCTCCACATGGCGGGATTCAATCCCGGCTAGCAGCCGTATATTAAGCTGCAGTGAACGCGTGCGTGAACGCTCGGACACCTATGTTTCCGGCTCCGAAGAGGTGTGCGGAGAACCTTACTTTATTGATAAAGGTAACGGCTTCAGCGAAAAGGTTCAGGACTGTTATTATGAAGTTTATGACGATTATTGCACCTATGCCTACCAGGATTGGGATGTTATTTCCGTGCTGTCAGATCAGGGCAATGACATCAATCCGCTGATTCCAAAAACCACTCTTTCGGAGAACCAACGGCTTGGTAATCAGTCTGTTTCATATTCGATTTCCTTCACTGATTCTGCTGGGAAAGTCTACACCTACGTCCCATCCAGTCTGGAAGAATATCGTCAATTCGGTGTCAATGATCATTACACTATCGAATTAAATGGATTTGGTTCGATTGTAAAAATGGAGAAACAATGAAATATGTTATGCTTTTTCTCGCCGGCATCAGCCTGTTTTTTGGAGTACTGTTTATATGGGGGGCTTTTGGTACACCGTTCGACAGCGGCTCCCTGATTATTGGAATCATCACCACCGCTGTTGGTCTTTATCTGCTTTATTTAGGGACAAAATCCCGTACGAAGGCAGAAAATGTCTACAAGATTGATCTGCCTGGCGAGATAAAAGTAAAGAACGAAGCTTGCCGCCAGTGTGGTGCACCGTTAAACGCCAATGATTTTAAAATGGTTAACGGAACGCCAACGGTTCACTGCGATTACTGTGGGGCAGTCTATGAAGTAACTGAGGAGCCTAAATGGTAACAGATAACCTGAAGCGAAAGCGGATTTTTCACACCGTTTTTCTTTTGATTCTGTTGGGAATCGTATCAGCGCTTTTCGGAATTCAACCCGTTTCTGCGCAGAATTATCAGTTTCGAATTCCTGAAAATCTTGTCATCTTCTGGGTTGAGCCTGACGGAACCGTTTCCATTTCATATGATTTCGTCATTCAGAACACGGGGAAACCACTTGACTATATAGACATTGGAGCACCCAATAACACCTTTGACATTTCTAACGTGATTGCCAGCATCAACAACCGTGCAGTCGAAAAGAAAAATATCATGCGGGTGGATTATAAGGAAACCGGGATTCCCTATGGGGTCACGATTGACAACACCAAGACGCCAATCCCTCGAAATCAGCGGGCAGAAGTTTATGTGGAGATTCCGGGAATCAGCAATGTCCTGTTTGCTGCATCGCAGAAACAAAATGATCAGGAATACGTGAGTTTTCAGTTTAGTCCAGCTTATTTCAGCCCTGATTTTACCGTTGGTACCACTTCACTAACGGTCAGACTGGTTTTACCGCAGGGAATCGCTGAGGAGGACGGAGTATTTTTCGAACCTCGCAACTGGCCTGGATTGGATCAGCCCGAGAGCTGGTTTAATCAGGACGGCAACATGGTTTATGAATGGAAGTCAGACACCGCTAACAGCCACACGGAGTATATTTTTGGCGCAATGTTCCCCAGAACAGCCTTACCAGCCGATGTCAAAATCCAGTCGGAAGACCAGGCACGTTCGAACAGCGGTTCCTCTGGTTCCGGTTCGTCAGTTATGGTACTTACGATAGTGATTCTTATCTTTTCAATTATTATTGGTTTCCGAAAATCCAAAAAAGGTTCAAGCGGACGGGTAAACAACAATTATCTTCCGCCTAAGATTAAAGCAGAAGGTGAAGGTATTAAACGCGGATTGACTTCTATTGAAGCGGGCGTACTCATGGAAAAGCCTATGGATAAGATCATTTCAATGATCATTTTCTCGCTTGTCAAGAAGGATGCTATCGAAGTAAAAAGTGAAAAGCCGCTTGAAATTCTTGTTTCAGATCCGTTGCCAGAAGGGCTGTATGATTACGAATTGGGCTTTATCGAGGCGATGTCTTTTAAGAAGGATTCTGAGAAAAAAGCAAAAATGCAGAAGGTGATGACCAAACTTATCCTGGACGTCAGCGATAAGATGAAGGGCTTCAGCTTGAAAGAAACCAAAGAGTATTATCAGGACATTATTGAACGAGCCTGGCAACAAGTCAAAGACGCCGATACTCCTGAACTGAAGGGTGAAAAACTGGACGACATCTTCGGTTGGATTATCCTCGATCAGGAAGTTGAGAAGAAAACGGAAGAAACCTGGTCAGGGGCACCCGTTTACCTGCCTACCTGGTGGTGGCGGACAATGCCCTACGATCGCAGACCGATTCCAAGCGGCAGGTCTCCCATTCCCACGCCCGCATCTACTCCCTCAAGTGGAATGCCTTCGCAGCCTACAGCCATGCCAACTTTACCGGGCGCTGATTTTGCCCGCTCTATCACGGACAACGTGCGTAATTTTAGTGAGGGCGTGGTTGGCGAAGTTCGATCTTTCACCAATTCTGTCACCCGCGTCACCAATCCGGTAGCATCACGATCCGGTTCCAGTAACCGTCGTGGCGGTTCCGGTCGTAGCGGCGGTATGAGTTGTGCCTGTGCCTGTGCCTGCGCTGGGTGTGCCTGTGCCTGTGCTGGAGGTGGCAGCGGCCGTTAGATGTCACCGATTCGAAAATCGCTTTTCCCGTTCAGCAGCCATAATAAGCCGAAAGCGGAAAAGACACAGCTGTTTCATAAGGTTGTCAGCGAAAAAGATGGTTATACCAGTCGGATCCATTTGCGAATTAATCCTGATGGATCCGGCGTTCTGTGGGTTAACGCCAATCAAACCTTTCATTTGAATCAGTCTGCGACAATGTTTGCACAATATCTGTTCGAAGGAAAAAGCGAAGAACAGATCAGGATGGAAATCAAAAAATCTTTCCCCAAAAATTATGCTCAGGTTCTGAAAGATTTTGAAGAGTTTTCCCCGCCATTAAAGGCGTTAATCAATGGCAATGGCTTTGTGTGTGATCTTTGCGAAAGTGGAATAGCCAGTGAGATGCCCTTCAAAACCGTCCCGTCCGCGCCATTTCGCATGGATCTGGCAATCACCTATGCCTGTAACAATAACTGCACCCATTGTTATAACGAAAAAGACCGCATTGTCAAATCACTTCCTATAAACGGTTGGAAGCGTATCCTCAAGAAGATCGCAGATCTGGGAATCCCCCATGTGGTCTTCACAGGTGGTGAACCGACACTTATACCGGATTTAATTGAGCTTATTAAATTTGCTGAAATTTCAGGATTGATAACAGGTATCAATTCTAACGGTCGCCGAATGAGCGATCTAGATTTTACCGCACAATTAATTGACACTGGTATTGATCACATCCAGATCACGTTGGAATCTCATAGAGAGGACATCCACGACCAGATGGTTGGGGAACAGGGAGCCTGGCAGGAGACTGTCGCAGGGATTCGCAACGCAGTTAAGTCGCGCGCTTTCGTGATGACCAATACGACGCTGTTACGATCCAACGCAACCCCTGAAAATGCTATCGCTTTGGTTGATTTTCTCCATTCGCTGTCGGTAAAGACGGTTGGCATCAACGCGCTGATCTATTCGGGACGCGGCAGGGACGTTGACAGTGGGCTGCATGAGGCTGAGCTGCCACCACTGCTTGCAGCTGCCTCTGATGCTTGTCAACGGAATGGTCAGCGTCTGATCTGGTACACGCCAACACAGTATTGCCAATTCGACCCACTCGAAAATGGCTACGGGCTGAAAGGTTGCACAGCAGCCCGCTATGCAATGTGCATCGAACCAGATGGATCCGTGTTGCCCTGTCAGTCCTGGTATCAACCGGTAGGAAACATCCTTACTGATTCCTGGGAATCGATTTGGAATCATCCGCTCTGTCAATCCATTCGCGATCGTAAGTTGATGCCGGAAGGTTGCGATAGATGTGAAAAGGCGCTAACCTGTGGCGGAGGCTGCCCGCTAGCCGCACCATACCTGCCACAAGTGAAACCGATCAACACGATTCCACCCTGCTTCTGATGATATTCTCAAAAAAACATGATAGTACAGATGATCTGGATGCTGTTGATAAAAGATTTCGTCAGCAAGCCTCCTGGACAATCGCGTTTCAACAGCGAGTTCTCTCACTCCTTCCTAATAGAAAAATCAATATTCTGGAAGTGGGCTGTGGAACCGGTTCCTTCCTTTGCAGTCTGCAATCCATTCGGAACTCTGCTGATATCCATTGGGTTGGATTAGATATCGCATATGATCGCCTGGCATACGCTCAACAGCGTATTATAGCTGATTGGGTTAATGGTGATGGCATGGTTCTGCCTTTCCCAGCTGAAACTTTTGATTTGGTAATCTGTCATTATCTGCTTTTATGGTTAAAGCGCCCTTGCCAGGTTCTTACTGAAATGAAACGGGTTGCCAGGCTCGGAGGATGGATCGTCGCAACGGCTGAACCGGATTACCTGTCCAGAATTGATTATCCTGATCGTTTTGTTGATGCTGGAAAAGCTCAGACAGAAGCTCTACGCGCAATGGGAGCTAATCCGCAGGCTGGACGCGAACTTCCCAACTTGTTTCATTCCGCCGGGATGGAAGATCCTCTGTTTGGTATCCATGGTACAGAATATCAGGGGGACGAATACCAAAATTTCCTGGAAGAAGAATCCAGACAACTGAAAAATGATATTGGAAATGGTAAAACAATTGAAACAACGATAGGGCGCGTCTTTTATGTTCCTACCTTCTACGCAATTTACCAAAAATGGAGTAAATAATTTCAAATTAACTTTCGGCTATACGCAATTATTGATTATACAGCCATATAATTTATGCAAAAGGCGATTCATTTTTTATGAATCGCCTTTTGAGCTCACTTTATGTTGAGGTAAAGTATTTCTAATTCTTTGACATGTCGATGCCTTTGCAGGCGTTCATGATCTTCTCATAGGTAATAGGCATAATATCCATATTCAGGTCATGACCAACTGCATCCCGGAGTGCACTGACCACCGCAGGCGCGATGGAGTTGTCAGCTGGTTCCCCAACACCCTTCGCTCCGTATGGGCCTAATCCACCGCCGCTCTCGACTATAACCAGTTCAACATCCGGAACGTCAGCTGCTGTCGGAATAATATACGTGGAGAAGTCATCCGCCTTGGTGATACCGTTGCGCCACTGCAAGTCTTCATGGGTCGCCCATAGTGAGTGATAAATTGCTCCACCCTCAATTTGACCTTCGCATGAGTTCTTGTTAATCATTTTTCCTGCATCAATTCCAGCGATTATACGTAGAATTTCAAACACACCTGTCTCTTCATCGACAGCAACTTCTACGCCATGGCAGGTATAAGTAATGTCAGGGTTAAATTGCCCCCTTGCGTCACTCAGATCCGGCACTTCAGTGAATGGAGCGTTAAATTGCTGTATGGTCTCCAACAAACCGCCGTCATTACTGATATGTTGTACAACTGTAGCGAACGGCATGTTGACTTCCGGGTTGTTGACAAGATAGACCTTGCGGTTGCCTAATGCCAGGTTGATCGCCGGATATCCTAACAGTTCAGATGCCTTTTCAAGCACCATATCACGCATATGACGTGCAGCTTTTAT
This sequence comes from Chloroflexota bacterium, assembly GCA_012799995.1. Classification (GTDB taxonomy): domain Bacteria; phylum Chloroflexota; class Anaerolineae; order Anaerolineales; family Anaerolineaceae; genus Flexilinea. Next base: position 9,312 of record JAAZKE010000033.1, read on the forward strand.
CGCCGCATTACCGGACATGTACAACTGGCGGGTAGCCGTTGTAGTTCCGCAAAGTGGCGTCAGGTGAGTATCCATGATATAAGGATGGACATCACTCATTTCCAAACCGAGCTCTTCAGCAACGATCTGAACCAATGAACTGGCCTGACCGCCACCGAGATCCGGTACACCGGCTCGCAGGGTTACACTACCATCCAGCTCAAGGCGAATGGATACGCGGCTGGAGTCATGCAAGAACGTCAGACGACCATAAACCATATGCCCGACAGCGATTCCACGGCCAACGCGTCTACCGTCCGGCAGCCGGTCTACTTTCGGTTCCGCATTCAGCTTTGCGTTGACCTTTTCCAGCAGTTCGTCCAACGCGATGTGACCTTGCGGGATAAATCCGGTCGGCATTGCGTCACCGTTATGTAAAAAGTTGCGACGGCGAATTTCCACCGGAGAAATACCCAGTTTTTCGGCGATTCTGTCCATTTGTCGTTCGTAGGCAAAGTTCACCTGCGGCGCACCAAATCCACGGTTAGCGCTTGTGAGCGTGTTATTGGTAAAAGCTGATTCAACGTTGACTCGCACATTCGGAATTTTATAAGGGCCAGCAGCGCCATTCATCGAGTACATCTGAACCCATGGCGTCAGGTAGGTATAGCCGCTGCCATCCATCACAATGTTCACTTCCTGAGCAATAATTTTTCCATCTTTGGTAGCGCCGGTCTTGTAATGCAGATATTCCGGGTGACGTTTGGCATGCGTTTGCATTGATTCTTCACGTGACCAGACCATCTTAACCGGTCTTCGTGTTTTCTGAACTAGCAAAGCCAGATATGTCTCGACGGTGATATCTTCCTTAGCACCAAAACCACCACCCATTGGCACACCAATGTTGCGAACCTTGGTATGAGGTAAGCCCAGAATTTTCGCGATCGTGCGATAGTGTTCCAGCACCTGGGTGCCAACGCGTAACGTGATGACGCCATTCTCATCCAGCCATCCCATACCACCTTCAGTCTCAAGATAAGCATGTTCGTTCGGAGAAGTGTAGTAATCGTTTTCAACGATCACATCGCACATCTTCCATGCATTATCGATATCGCCATCTTCTATGTGGGATTTCATGATCAGGTTGGAATCATCTTCGCTTGAAACCAGGTATGCACCAGGTTTAAGTGCTTCTCGGGGATCAAAGACGCCCTCGGTTGGTTCATAGTCGACTTCAATCAATCGGCAGGCCTGCTCTGCAATTTCTTCGGTCTCAGCAGCAACCAAAGCAATCGCTTCGCTCTTCATGCGAACTTTTCCAGTGGCAAGGACTTTGTAAAGCCCCTCAAAACCACCGCCTACATCGCGCATCTGACCAAATTTGGTGATATCAATGTTGTTCGGTACGTCCTCAGCAGTCAAAACTGCATGGACGCCAGGGAGTGCCTTCGCTTTGGAAGTATCAATTCCATGGATGATCGCTGCAGCATATTTGCTGCGCAGTACTTTTGCATGCAGCATGTTCGGCATATGCCAGTCATCGCTATAGAGTTGTTCGCCGCGCGCTTTTGCAACTGCGTCATGCCTCGGAACGGCATTTCCGATGAGGTTCAAACTTTTCTTCATGCCAGCGCTCCTTCCTCAATCTCTTTGGCGACTTTGTAAATTGCATCCACAATCTTCACATATCCTGTACAGCGGCATAAGTTGCCGGAAATCGCTTTTTTAATTTCTTTTCGATCGGCTTTGCCACCTCTTTTCAGATAATCGACACCAACCACAATGAAACCGGGTGTGCAGAAGCCGCACTGCACTGATCCACATTCCACAAAAGCGTCTTGAAGTCGAGAAGCGAGTCTGTCAGCGTAACCCAACCCTTTGTTGGTCCAGATTTCATGTCCTTCACAGGCTGCTGCCAGCGTCAGGCAGCTTTTTACAGCAATGCCATCGAGCAGGACTGTGCAGGTACCGCATTCGCCAGCCTCGCAACCGCATTTGACATCCCAGTTGAAGTTATCACGCAACGCTCGTAACAGATTGGTATGTGGTTCAACTGAATATGTCACCTCTTCACCATTGACTTTGAGCGTGATATCGATCTTTTTCTTTTTGTTCATTTCTTCACCTCACCCATACACTCGCCAAAAGCTGCCAGGTTGACGGCACGTTTCACCAGCACAGGCACCACAGCCCGCCGGTAGCTCGCCGCTGCACGGACTGAAGGATCTCGCGGACTGATGTCTTTTTGAACTTCCTCACCCACTTTTTCCCAAATATCGTCCGCAAGTTTTTTACCCATCAGTGCTTTTTCAGCGTGTTTTCCGCGTACAGTCACTCCAGCCACACCACCCATCGCAATTCGGCAATCGTTTACGATACCGCTTTTATCAACATCAACATAAGCTGCTGCGGTCGCAATAGAAATACACATCGATTTCCTTGGGCCAAGCTTGATAAAACCGGTTTTAGGTTGGGACTTAAAGGTGATTTTGGTGATAATTTCATTTGGCTTTCGGGTTGTCACACCATTTTTCACAATAAAATCGAAAATGTTCACCTGTCGCTCGCCTTGAGCACTCACCAAATGAACAGTAGCATCCAAAACCATCAACGGAGGAATTGTGTCACCGCTGGCCGAGGCATTGCCAACATTCCCGCCGATTGTAGCAAGGCGGTTGGTGGAAGGATCTGCAAAGACGCAGGCAGCGCCGAACAAGGCAGGGGCGTGTTTCTTCAATGTATTGGAAACCGACATTTCCGCAATGGTTGTCATTGCACCGATCGATACTTCCCCATGGCGAAAGTGAATGCCCTTCAATTCAGCAATATCACGAATATTTACCAGCGTTCGATTATTGACCTTTTCAGCGCGGATATCAACCATCACGTTTGTTCCACCGGCAACCAGCAATGCATTTTCCTGTAATTCGTCCAGGATTTTGATTGCTGATTTCAGCGTTTTTGCATTCCGGAAATCGAAATTTTTCATTTTTTCGTCTCCTTTTTCATCTCTCCGGCTGCTTTCTTAACCGCTTTGATGATCGCACCATAACCTGTGCAGCGACAATAGTTACCGCGCAAATAATCACGAATTTCGTCTTCGCTCGGGTCCGGATTTTCTTTCAATAACGCAGTAGCCGTCACAACCATTCCCGGTGTGCAGAATCCGCACTGGATCGCGCCTTCATTGACAAAAGCTTCCTGAAGCGGGGTGAGTTTATCGCCATCTGCCAAACCTTCAGAAGTAGTGATTTCCCAGCCGTCCGCAACAACCGCAGGAATCATGCAGGACATCACGCTACGATCACCATGCAGGATGGTGCAGGCTCCGCATTCAGCCAAACCGCAACCGTATTTTGTACCGGTCAGGTAGAATCTTTCGCGCAGTACGTTTAAAAGCAATTCGTTGCTTTTAACAGTGATATTATGGGTCTTCCCATTAACCTTTAGCGTAATCGCATGTTCACTCATCAGAATTTTCCTCCGCTTCGCTCCCAGGCAAGTTTCATCGCGTCGCGGGAAATAATTTTCGAAACATCGCGGCGATAAGCTGCGGTAGTTCGATTTCCACCGTCACGCGGTCGTATGAATTTAGAGATTTTGTCAGCAGTTTCCAACACCAGCGCTTCAGTCATTTCTTTGCCTACCAGATCATCACCGATCTCTTTCATATACAATGGCAAACCGGCAACAGAGGCAATCGACATGCGACAGGCGCTGACTTTGGATCCTTCTCGTTCGAGCACGATTGTAACGCTCAGTTTTGCCAAGTCAGCTTTGATACGGCTGATCTTGATAAAGGAAGCTCCAGTATTCTTTTTCGGCGTTGGGATATGGACCTCAGCGACAAGTTCATCCGGTTGCAGGATGGTCTTGCCACCTTCCACAAAGAAGTCTTCCATCGGAACCATTCGTTCTTTGCCTTTGCTGACGATCTTTACACTGGCACCATAGCAAAGCAGCGGACCGGCAGTATCAGCCCCAGGAGAAGCATTGCAGATGTTGCCAATCATAGTAGCCATGTTCCGAAGGGAGATGGAAGCCATCGATAAGAACGCTTCCTGCAGTGCAGGGAAACGCCGCGCAATATCTGCATTTTTTTCGAGAACGGAAATTTTGTTAGTTGCACCGATCATCATATTATTTGGGCTGACATCGATTTTCTGCAATTCAGCAATTCCGTTGATATCGAGCATATTCTCAATTTTGTAGGAATCACCAATCTTCATTTTGACAATCAGATCAGTTCCACCGGCAAAGATGCGGACATCTTTTTTCTCTGCCAGAATATCCAACGCTTCATTCAGCGTTTCCGGTTTGAAATAATCAAATTCTTTCTCAAGGAATAAAGTGTTCATGCTTATTTCACTCCTTCTTCCTCTTTTTGTTTTTGTTTTATCGCTTCCAAGACAACTTCTGGGGAGAGCGGTAATTTATAGAAACGGATCCCAATCGCGTTGTAGACAGCGTTTGCAATTGCAGCCTGAACGGATGCCAACGCTGCTTCCCCGATCCCTTTCGCTCCGAAAGGTCCGGTCGGCTCATAAACATGGCAAAGTTCCACACGGGTGTTTTCAATATCGGGCATTTCCATCGTTGATGGCATTTTGTAGTCGCTCATCAATCCTCGGATTTTCAATTCACCCGTTTTCTCATTGGTAATCAGTTTTTCATAAACGGTATAGCTGAAACCACGGTTGAAGGCGCCAACTAACTGGCCTTTTACCAGATCCGGGTTCATCGGTGTACCGCAGTCACCATACATCAGGACACGCGGGACTCTGATCACACCGGTTTCCATGTTCACTTCAACTTCCACAAAGTGAGTAGTGAAGCATGGCGGCGCATTCTTTTGTCGGTAGCTGTCAGTGTAAGCAATCGTACCCCAGCTCATTACCTGCGCTTGTTTTGCGATCTGACCAATGGTCATTCGTTTTGCCGGATATCCAGTCACCTGAACGCAACCCTGATGTTGTTCCTCATCCATCACCACTTCGAGGTTATACGCATGTTCATCCATCATGCGGCCAGCAGTTTCCAGCAGCCTTTCTTTCACTTTTTGTGCAACGTGATAAACAGCACCGCCGCCGCAATAAACACCGCGGGTAGCATGTGTACAGACGTCGTAACCAGTGTTCATCGAATCAGCAGGGGAAAGCCCAACCAGATCGTAGGGGACTTGCAGGACTTCGCTGACGATCTTTCGCAGCGCATCCAGTGTACCGCCACCATGGTCGGTTACAGGTGTACACAAGTCAACGGATCCGTCTTCGTTGATCTTGATCATACAGCTGCTGTAGTCGATTACTTCTCCCTCTTTTGGCCCAGCAGTACCGGAACAATGGAAGCCGCGAGCAAGTCCAATGCCGCGTCGCAGAACGCCGGTTTTAGTTGACGGCGGTTGTTTCTCATCATATTTAAATTCAACGCGACCTTTCACCAGGCTTTCTTCAACACCGGAACTCTTGATGATCGATCGAATGGTCGGACCCTGAGCCCAGAATTCATCGCCGATTCCACGATAGTTCTTCAGACGAAAATCGACCGGAGAGAAATTCATCTCTTCAGAAATGATATCGATCATGCTCTCAATTGCGAAGTTTATCTGCGGGTTACCGTAGCCCTGCATTGCACAGCATGGGGTCTTGTTTGTGTAAACCGCGGTTCCTTCGAACCGGATGTTGCCTTCGTAGCGATAGAGGGAGGCAAACCAGCCAGAGACGCAGCCGAGGAATGGCAGCGGCTGAACCTGATGCGCTCCGAAATCAACAAGGGCTCGCACATGGGCAGCAGTGATGATTCCATCGTTGGTCACACCAAGTTTGACATGAAATTTCGCCGGATATTTATTGTGGCTGTAAAAGTCATCTTCACGTGAGTTGACAATTCTGACTGCCTTTCGGGCTTTCATCGCCAGGCAGGCACATACCGGAGTAATTGTATTCACCTGAATCGAGGAGCCAAAGGCACCGCCGAAAGGCATTTTCTTGACATTGATTTTTGATAAAGGCATTTGCAAAACTCGCCCTAACAGCTGGCGGGTACCATGGATTGTCTGGGTTGTAGACCATACGGTTAATGACCCATCCGGTTCAGGTTTACAAACAGCGCCCTTTGTTTCCAGCTGAGCATGGTAAACACGACCAAGTTCAAAATCACGCTCGAAAACACGATCTGCCCGGGCAAATCCACCTTCACAGTCGCCTTCGCTGATATTCCTAATAACGCCGATGTTGTTTTTCACGATCACTTCTTCATCGCCGAGATAGATTTTCTCGAACAATTGAGGGGCGCCATCTTTCATCGCTTCTTCGGGATCATAAACGGCATCGAGGATATTCCACTCAATTTTGAGCGCCTTTAATGCCTTATATGCAAGTTCCTCAGTTTCAGCTGCAACAGCCGCGATCGGCTCTCCCACATGTCTGGCTTTTCTGGGAAGCACTATACGATCCCGATAAGTCTGAGAAGGGATGGAAACGCTTCTTTCATTGTAATAAATCGGGGTGATGTCTTCATAAGTCAGACAAACTGCGCCCATCTTCTCCGCTTCGCTGGTATCAATTGACACAATTTCAGCGTGGGGATAGGGACTTCTCAATACGGCGCCATAGAGCATTCCCGGAATGTATATATCCGAGGGATATTGCATCGTCCCAGTGACTTTTGCAAACCCATCGCTTCTTGGCGTATTCTGACCAATAACTGAATTTTTCCTTTTTTCCGCCATTTATATACTCCTTACAAATTTAGAGCAGAGCATAGTCTCTTTCTTTGATTATAAAGATTCTTTGCTTTTTTTCAGCAAATTCCCGATTGAATCTTGTTATTCAACGCTAATTATTTATAAAATAAACAACCAATTGAATATTTTTTTATTCATAGATTTATTTTATGTACTTTATAAATTTATGCTGTTGGCTCAGTACTTACCTCAACTTGCTTCCCACCTGCATTGCGCCTGATCAGATTCTTGTACTTCCTGACCCGCCGCGGCAGGATCCCGTTGGGACGTACGATCAGCAACACAACCAGCAGCAGACCGTAAACAAGTTGTTGGTAATCGGCAAAATCGCGCAATTTTTCAGTGATGATCGAGAGAAATACTGCACCGACAATGATGCCGATAGTGTTATCCATACCACCCAAAATCACCATACAGATCAGCAAAAGGGATTTTGCAAAGTCATAGCTCTTGGGGCCGACATAGCCTTCCAACCCCACCATCAGCGAGCCGGCGACACCGCAGAAGATGCTGCCGATCACGAATGCAAACAGCTTCTGGCGTGATATGTTGATTCCCAGACAGTTTGCAGCAATTTCATCCTGAGCAATTGCGTTCAGAGATAAGCCATAACTGACGTGGTAGACCCGCATTGAGATATAAGCGAATGCAATCAAAAACAGCACGCAGACAATTAGAAAAGGAACCTGAGGCGCAAAGCGGATGCCAAAGAAAGTATAGCGCTTGTAAAGGTCATACCCAAACAGCGAATACTTCGTCAGACCTGACATCCCGTCCGATCCGCCCACATAACGGATTGTGTTCATCAGCTGTGTAAAGGCGATTTGTATTGCCATTGTAACCAGCGAAAGGTAATATCCTTTGGTCTTTAGTGTTGGCAACCCCACCATAAATCCGAAAATTCCGGTGACAAAGATGCCAGCCAGCAGACCCACCCATGGGGAAAGACCAAATTTGCTGGTCGCAACACCAACAGAATAAGCGCCCAGGCCCATGAAAGCTGCCGGGGCGAAGTTAGTCATATCGGTTGAACCCATTTGGAAATTGAGCCCCAGACAGGCGATCGCATATAAAACTGCGATAGTCGAGATGTGGGCAATATAAATATTTCCCTTCAGAGAGACCGGTACTGCCAGAATGACCAACAAACCGCTGATCAAAGCCACAACCTTGTTGTCGTTATAGGCGTCAAACACTTCGTTCACAATGCCGTATCGTTCCAGGAAGAGCACGAGGGCAATAAATGCTATGATCAATCCAATACTGACAAGACTCTCAGTAATCAAAATGCCATATAGCGCAAATCCAAGCGCCAGGTTGAGAAGAATGATTACGAAGGGAGAATGAACACTCTTTTTTAAGGCTTCCATTATCATTCTCCTATACTTTCTCAATCACTTTTTCGCCCAGAATTCCTTCTGGTTTGAATACGATAAACACAATCACAACCAAAAATGCGATAATGTTTTGATACTGTGTACCGCCCGGGATTAAGCCTGAAACAAAAACTTCAACGAAACCAAGCAGCATACCGCCGATAATCGCACCCCAAATACTCTTCAACCCACCTACTACTGCTGCGGAGAAGCCCTTAGAGCCATAAAGCGAACCGGTGTCAAATCGTACCACCGATTGATAGCTTCCCAACAGAAATCCACCAATCGCCAGCATAATACCACCGATCACAAAGGTGATATTAATGGTCTTTCGGACGTTGATCCCATTCATGTAAGCCAGTTCTTTATTCTGAGAAATCGCCTGCATAGACAGTCCCATTTTGGTTTTGTTCAGGAACAGGAACAGCAATAAAATGATCAGGAATGTTACAGCGATAATGATGTAGTTGCGCACATCAATCGAGCTGTTTGGGGCAATCAGCTTTGGCATTGCCTGCGGATTTCTACCGCTGGTGATGTTAATCGGGTCAGCTACTCTCGTGATCGGACCGGTAATGGTCATCAGCAATGGTCGGAACAACAAGCCTAAAAATTCACGAATGACCGTACCAAGCGCAATTGTGGAGAGCAGTGGCATCAATGCTGATGAACGTTCAAAAGGCTTGATGGAAACGCGATAAGTCAAAATGGACAGCAAGGCACATAATAATGCTGCAACTGCCAGAATGATCATCGTGGTGACCGCAATTGGCAAAACCTGAAACAGCCCAAGATCATAGAGCATTACATAGGCGCTGATAATTGAAAAAGCGCCAAAGATTGCGATATCGCCGCTGCAAAAAACCACGACATCCAAGACGCCAAAGAAAAGGCAATAACCGATCGCCACCAGGGTGTACGTGCATCCTAATAAAATCGCACTAAAAACCAGACTGGTAAAAAAATTCATTGGTATTCACTTCCTTTCAGATTACAGCGATAACGTCGCAAGCTTTTACTTTCTGAGACAAGGACATCGGGGCAAAAACCACCGATGTCCTTGTTTTAATCAATTAATTATTCTTTTCCACCGAATTTCCGTACACCGGAAGCATATTCGGAATCTTCATAATATACCCATTGACCGTCCTGAATCACATTCAGGTTGACTGCAACAAGTGTAGTCTGGCCAATTTCGTCGAATGTGGTTTCGCCCATAACGCCATGGAATGTACCCTTGGCAATCGCATCCACCATTTTCTCAGGAGTCGGGTCGTCTCCCAATGTCTTTAGAGCCTGCAGCAGAATGGTTGCAGCTTCATAAGCGTAGGGTGTGTATGCATTGATGGCAACATCAAAACCCCTGGATTCGTAATCTTCGATGAATTTCCTGCCAGCTTCTGAGCTGTCAAGGCGAACACCAGGCTGAACTGCGAAAGTACCTTCTGCCGCCTCTTTGCCAATGATCAGGAAGTCGTCTGTTTTGATGCCGGAAATACCAAAGAACAGAACGTCTGCTTTCGCGTTGTAAAGTTGTTCTTTCAGGTACACACCTTCTGTATTTACGCCACCCCAGTAAACTGCTTCTGCGCCGCTGCTGACGATCTTGGTAACGATCGCGTTGAAGTCAACGGTTTCAGACTGTACTTCTTCAACACCCACTGGTTCCAGACCACGTGAAGCGAGTTCTTTCTTGAAAGCAACTGTATTACCGGAGCCATAGGAGTCAGTTGTCGAGACCATGAAGATTTTGGTGTAACCCAGATCATCAATGACGGTCTTTGCCAGCGGTTTGTTTTCCTGAACATCAGTTGGTGCTGAGCGGGTAACCCAGGGATAGGTTTTTTCCGAGGTCAAATCTTCACGGATTGCACCCCAGATCAGGAACGGAATTTCATTTTCCATGAAAACCGGGCTGGTCGCAGCGGCAACACCGGAGTTCCAGTGACCGGTTGCAGCCACTACGGTTGGATCAGAAACAATTTTCTGAGCACCAGCTGCACCAACAGTAGGATCAGACTGGTCATCAATCACGATCACGTTGATGGTGTAAGGATATTCACCACTTGCATTCGCCTCATCAATCGCCATCATGAACGCATTGCGGGCTGCTGAGCCTTCCGCTGAACACGCGCCGGTGATCGGGGCAAGGAAGCCAAGCGTCACCACATCGGGTGCAGCAAAGGCAGGGACTGCAGCTGATAACAGTACAACGACTATCATCAGTGCACTAACAATAAAACTGTACTTTTTCATACATCGCCTCCAAAATTAAATTCCAAAATATTAAACCCGTCACATTACGGGATTCTTCAAAATATCGCTGTCCTGCAGAACAGAGGTATCGCCTTCATATATGATCTGCCCTTTTTGGAGAACGTACCCAAAATTGGAGATTGATAATGCTTTATTTATATTCTGTTCAACCAACATGATCGTCAACTCGCGTTCATCATGCAGCTTTTTCAGGAATCGAAAAACTTCCTCAACAATAATTGGCGCCAACCCTAAAGAAGGTTCATCCAAAATAAGAATCTTTGTATCATTGATAATCGCTTTTGAAATCGACAGCATCGTCCGTTCACCGCCAGACAAGGTGCCAGCCTTTTGCTGGAGTCTGTTTTTCAGAATCGGGAAGGAATGGAACACTTCTTCAAGCCGCTGTTCAAGGATGTTCTTATCATCAACGTTATAAGCACCCAGCCGAAGATTGGTCTCAACGGTCATCTTCGGGAAGGTTCCAGTTGCTGGGGATGCAACATGAATACCAGAGGATATTCGCTTATGGGAAGGAACATGGGTAACGTCCTGATCCATGAAGATGATTTTGCCCTTATCAGCACGAACCAGGCCCAAGATGGCTTTGACTAATGTGCTTTTCCCAGCGCCATTTGGTCCAAGCACCGTGCAAACACTGCCTTTATGAACGCTCATGTTTACGCCCATCAACATCGGAATACGACCGTAAGAAGTGGATAAATTTTCTACCTGTAAAATTATATTGCTCATGATTCCTGTCCTCCGATGTATGCAGCGATTACTTCCGGATCATGAATGATTTCATCAAATACGCCTTCCGCAATCTTTGCTCCTGCATTTAAGACGATTATTTTCTCTGGAACGTGCTCCATCACTTTCATATCATGTTCAATAATGATGATTGCAATATCCTGCATTTTCTCTTTTATTTTGCCAATATCCCTCATCATCGTCATGGTCTCTTCATCATTCAAACCGGCAGTCGGTTCATCCAGCAGCAGCAACTTGGGATGGCTCACCATCGCACGTGAAATCTCAATCCGACGGCGATCGATATGCGGAATGTTCTTGGCAAGTTCATAGCGCTTGTCGAGCAGGTGGGGATTGAAATAACTGAGCATGTCCAGCCCGTGCTGCGCCAGTTTTTCAATTTCATGATTCACATAATTACGGCGAAAGATGGTATCCAGAAATCCATAGGATTGAGAGGTATAGCTGCCAATCAGCAGATTATCCACCACGCTCAAATCCCAACAGAGACGGCTGGACTGATAGGTCCGCGAAATCCCCTTTTGGAAGACTTCAAAAGGCCTCAAATCAGTGATGTCTTCCCCATTTAAAAAGACCTTTCCCTTAGTCGCCTTATAAATGCCGCTGACAATATTCAGAAAGGTTGTTTTCCCTGATCCATTCGGACCGATGAGACCGAAGACCTGTCCGGGCTCGATTGAAAAGTCAACATCATCAACAGCCCAAATCCCACCGAAATTTATTGATAATCCTTTTGTCTCCAACAAACTCATGTGCTTCTCCTTAATTGGACCAGACCCTGTTTATAAAACTGAAACCGGCTTTGTAAATTTTATGTATCTATAAGATTAGATAATCTTTTTTGTTTTTCTCTTATTCTCTTATAAAGAAATATTCTTACGGTAAAAAACGATATCACTAATTTTTCTGTGAATCAAGACTTCTCTTCATCAAATAAATTTTATTGATAGTATCCATTACACCAATAATTAATTTTTTTACATTTTGTTGATTGTTTTTAACAAAACATTCATTTTATTCTCTATGTAAGATTAAATCTTAAGATTTCTTCTGAATTTTGTAATAATCATATTTATTAAATAAATATGAAAAAAGATGGGCTTATTTAGAGTGCCATCTATATAAATATATATAAGTATATAAATCTATTTATTTTGATTGATTGAAACGGTCTTCAATAACAAAGTCTTTGAATCGCATTACCAACGGAGATAATGTCCGTTTGGTTGGATAAACAAAATAGAACGAATGCTTGAATTCATAATCGTCCAGCGGCAACACTTTGACAAAGCCCGCCTTCACTTTGTCCTCCACTGAAATCTTGGAAACAATCGATAACCCCAGCCCGGCTTTCACACATAACACAATCATTTCATTGTTATCCATCAATGAAAGGATTTGTGCAGATTTCCCGAGACTTGAGAATTTTTTATAAGCCAGATCGAAGGCCGCCCGTGTACCGGACCCATCTTTTCGCAACAGTAAAGGCTCATCCAATAATCGTGAAAATGAGATGGACGTCATATCAGAAAACGGGGGTGCATTGGGTGCAATTACAACCAGGTCATCGTCGGCAACTTTTTCATAAACCAGCTTGCGATGAGTTGGTTCGGCACCGATAAATCCAAAGTCCAAGTCACCGGAGATCAGTTGTTCGATAATCTCACCGGAACTCAAATAATGCAGGTTATATGTAACATTGGGGAATTTTTTATTGAAGTTCACCAGGATATTGGGAAGGATATATTGACCAGGCACACTACTGGTCGCGATATATAGCATTCCGTCAATTTTTCCCTGATATTTTTCAAGATTCAGCAGGGCGTTTTCACGCATATTCAAAATTTCAAGCGCGGAAATGTAAAATTGCTGTCCGGCCGGTGTCAGTTCGGTTCGCTTATTGTTGCGCTCAAATAACGTTATCCCCAATTCTTTTTCCAGTTTGGCGATATGGTTACTTAATGCGGGTTGTGTGAGGAAAACATTTTTCGCAGCTTTTGAAAAGCTCTTTACTTTCGCAATGGCGATGAATGTTTCCAACTCCTTGAAATCCATTCCCTTGTTCTCACCTTCTTAGTAATAATTGTTTTATACCACAGATTGGTCTAAACAATGCCTGTATTTGATATTATTTTGCAAGTAAATTATATCGAAAAAGCAACAGCAATCTGACATCAAAATATATATGACTTTACTAAAAGTTTATTACTAAGTTTAAAACTGTTTTCACAATTCTTAGTTCACAAAATATCTTATTTTTATCGACCCATTTGCCTCGCCACTTATTTTTATATCAGAGCGTTTCCGGGTTAATAATAAATAAGAACCTTCCTAAGTGAAGGTTCTTATTTGAATTCATAAGCTTTTTTGATCAATCTTCGATTGGGCGAATGAATTTCCCGCTTGGCTCACCAACAATCTCGCCATCAACCATAATGGTTTTTCCGCGTAAAATTGTCTTCACTGGTTTCCCAACCATTTCCCATCCATCGTAAGGAGAAAGTTTGGTTCGTGAATGCATGGATTCCTGCGAGAAGGTGTATTCCTTATTCATATCGATAACCACAATGTCCGCGTCTGTACCAACTTCAAGTGATCCCTTCATCGGATAGGTTCCAAACATCCGGGCAGGTTGCTCTGACAGAACACTCACCAGATCATTGATTGACAGACGACCTTGATTGACAAAGTTGATCATCACCAGCGGCATGGTCTCGATGGTAGTATTTCCTGCCGGAGCTTCCCACAGACTCTTCTTTTTCTCTTCGTAAAGGTGAGGCGCATGATCGGAGCAGACAAAGGGAAGCGTGCCATCCAGTAATCCTTCCCATAATTTGTCCTGGTGATATTTATCTCTGACTGGCGGATATCCTTTTATTAATGAACCCAGGCGATCACCATCTTTGTCTGTCAGCGCCAGATATTGCGGGCATGTTTCCCCAGTTACATTGAGACCTTCCTCCTGAGCATTGCGAATCAGATCCGCACCTTCACCAGATGCCAGATGCGCAATATGCAGACGTGTTCCCAGCTCTCGGGACAGCGCAATCCCCGTTTCAATAATGATATTTTCAGTAACGGCGGGACGTGAGCGCAACATTGCTGCGTAGGAGGTATCACCACTGGCTTTTACCTCTTCCGTGAGCAGCTTGATGATATCAAAGTTTTCTGCATGAATTGCGAGCAATTTGCCGGTTTTTGCAACTTCACGGAAAACTTCATAAATCTGTCCCTCATCAAGCGGAGGAAAGACATCCTTCATGCCCTCCTGATAGTTATAGATCAACTGATAGTCATGGTCAAGAGCATATCCCCAGAAGAGTTTAAAGGCAACCACACCTGCCTCTGCAAGGGGAATCAGGTCAGCATTATTTAAACCGATGCACAGTCCCCAAACGCCAAAGTCAACGTATGCTTTCGGTGTAATTGTTTCTATCAGGTCATTCAACATTGCAACGTTGTAAATTGCAGGAGTGCTATTAGGCATCTCATAAATGGTGGTTATACCGCTGGCAGCACCAGCCGCAGATGAGTGAGCAAAATCTTCTTTATGGTGAGCACCCTTTGATCCATCTCGGGAGTGGGTATGTGTATCAATAAAACCAGGTAAAACAAATTTTCCGCTGGCATCCGTTATTTCATGCGCATCACTACCCAGATCTACGGTAGAGACGGCTGCAATTTTGCCATCCTTGATGTAAATATCGGCCTGATAACTATCAGTCGATGTAACGATTGTTCCGTTTTTAACGATATGATCCCATTTCATAATATGCTCCTTATTTAATATAAATGTTTTCAAGAAATATTGGGGATTTTACTACTTAAATGAATCCCATTTTTGACGAAATCACTATGAAAAGTATAATACAGAACGGTCAATTCATAATTGGACTTTCCTCAAATTGATAATTTTTTATCGATTGTATGATAGATATTATTTATTGATCCTTAATACGTTATTCAAAATATCGATAAATATACGCCGAAAACCCCATCGTGATATACTTTTTCAAGCGGAATTGCGTTTCAAAAGCTGTCAGCCCGCTGAAAGATCACGCGCAATCCTGACTCCAAAAACGCATGCTGTCGCTAATATCATTATTTATGGAGGTTTAATTTCTTATGGATCTCAAGAAAATTGTTCGGCCATGCATCCTTGAACGCAAGGAGTACGTACCAGGGAAACCAGTTGAAGAAGTGACACGTGAGTACGGTATCACGGACATTATTAAACTGGCATCGAATGAGAATCCGCTGGGCTCTTCACCGAAAGCCATTGAAGCGATGCTGCGCGAGGTGAAAGAAACAACCCATCTATATCCCGAAAGTCTTGCTCCTTCCGTTACAGAAAAGCTTGCCAAGAAGTTTAACCTGCCAGCTGATCATTTCTATATTGATAACGGCGAAGATGGCGTCATCACAATGCTGGGCATGACATTCATAAACCCAGGCGAAGAATGCGTCATTAGCGAACTGACCTTTCCTGCTTATGAAAACATTGTCGGCAAAATGGATGGAAAATCGGTGATCGTCCCAATGGCGCCTGGATATAAACAAGATATCGATGCCATGCTCGCGAAAGTAACCCCGAAGACCAAAGTCCTGTTCCTCTGCAATCCAAATAATCCAACCGGAACGCTAATCGGGAAAGCAGATTTTGAAAAGATTTTGAAAACTGTAGGGGAAAATACGCTGATCGTTTCGGACGAAGCTTACTATGAATTCGTCGAAGATCCGGATTATCCGCAGTCAGTCAATTATCTGAAAGACCACCCCAATTTGATCATTTTACGCACCTTCTCGAAGATCATGGGCCTGGCATCTGTTCGAATTGGCTACTTGATTGCCCACCCAGATATCGTCAAGGCGATGCTGAAAACGCGCGAACCGTTCCCGGTAAACCGCCCTGCACAGGCTGGCGCTCTTGCTGCCATGGATGATCATGAATTCGTCGAAAAAGTTGTTCGGGTCAATTCTGAAGGCCGAAAACAGATTGCAGCAGCCCTGGCGGATATGGGTTTCGAAGTGATTGCCGGACACGGTAACTTTGTCTTTGCAGACCTAAAAAAACCAGTTGCCCAAGTATACGAAGAACTGCTAAAGGTTGGCGTGATTATTCGCCCATTGAACTCACAGGGTGCTCCCAACTGTATTCGGGTCACTATTGGTACCAAAGAACAGAATGACCGATTCATTCGCTCATTTAAAGAAGCATATAACAAAGTCTACTCATAGTAAACCGACAAATCTTTTTAGATAAAGACCTTATTAAAAGGAGGAAATTTTGAAAAAACTGATCACCGGAAATGAAGCAATCGCCTATGGTGCACTGGCTGCCGGCATTAAAGTAGCCTGTGGTTACCCTGGAACTCCCTCAACCGGAGCGATTGCGTCATTATTAACCATGGACCTCCCCAACACCCATGTCGAGTGGAGCACTAACGAAAAAGTCGCGTTCGATCTGGCATCAGGTGTTGCCTGGGCAGGACATCGCGTACTCTGTACCATGAAAATGTCGGGCGTAAATGTTGCTTACGACTCCATTATTTCAACTGCCTATTCCGGTTGTGACGGTGGATTCGTGATCTACGTCGCTGATGATCCGGGCACCAATGCAGGCATGTGTGAGCAGGATTCCAGAGGGTTCGCGCTCATGTCAGATATGCCAATGCTCGAACCGGCATCAATTGAAGAAGCGATTTCGCTGACGACTTATGCATTCGAACTTTCAGAAGCGATTAAAGGGCCCGTTTTCGTTCGGTTGACAACCCCACTCGCGAATGGTTTCGCCTCAGTTGAAATACCTGAACCGGCACCGGT
Organism: Chloroflexota bacterium; assembly: GCA_012799995.1. Classification (GTDB taxonomy): domain Bacteria; phylum Chloroflexota; class Anaerolineae; order Anaerolineales; family Anaerolineaceae; genus Flexilinea. The sequence goes on from JAAZKE010000033.1 coordinate 26,265, forward strand.
CTCACAGGCTGATGCGCTTTTGATCCATGATATCAACCGCTTCACAAAAGCCGGCGCAGTCATCTGCATGACCCAGCACCGCGACTTGATCAAGCGCCTTGCACATGCCGGCGAATTGATTGAACAGAAGGGCCTCAATCGACTGGATCTTGGAAAGAAAAAAGGCGGCTTAGGTATCGTTGCCAGCGGTGTCACGGTTCAATATATTGAAGAAGCATTGGCGGTTGCTGACAAGTACGGCATTGACCGTGAAAAAATCTCTGTATTGGGATTGCGCGCATCCATTCCTACCCCAAAACAACAACTATCCCAATTAATTGACTTCTGTGACAAGATTCTTGTTCTGGAAGAACTTGAACCGCACATTGAAAGAGACGTTTATATCCTCGCCCGCAAGCGCGGATATGCCGGCCAAATCATCGGTAAAATCGATGGCACTTTCGATCGCGTTGGCGAATATGGTACAAAACATGTGCTGATTGGTCTCAACAAGGCTTTAAGTTTGAACATCCCCGAAAGCGAATATAAGAGCGACACTACTGCTGAAGAATTAGCAGCAGCCCGCCCGATTACGGTTTGTTCCGGTTGTCCGCACCGCGGTACCTATATGGCAATCAACCGTGCCATCCGCAAGCTGAAGCTGAAGAAACAGGATGTGATCGTTAACGGAGATATTGGTTGCACCATTCTCGGTATGAACCCGCCATTCAACACAGTTTGGAATGAAATTTCAATGGGTGCCAGTATTGGACTTGCGCAGGGATTTGCCTACGCTGGAGTGAAGACCCCTGTCCTTGCAACAATCGGTGACTCTACCTTCTTCCACGGTGGTATACCAAGCCTGATCAATGCCATCCAGCACGAAGCCAACATCGTCTTGATCATCATGGACAACGAGTGGACCGCGATGACAGGCATGCAGATCAATCCGGGAACTCCCTGCGACCGGCACGAAAAACCGTACAAACATGTTGATATTGCCAGGATAGTCCCTGCATTGGGTGTTGAACATTTCTGGCAGATCAATCCCTTCGATCAGGACCATGCCACTGATGTCATCGCAGAAGCGATGCAGTTGCCCGGTGTGAAAGTGATCCTTTCACGGCAGGAATGTGCGATCCAGGCTTTCAGAAAAGGAAGCAAAGAAGGTAAGAAGAAAATTGTCAGAGTGGTCGAAGAGAATTGCAACCTTTGTAAACTGTGCATCAGCGTTACCGGTTGTTCGGCGCTGGTTCCCGGCGAAAAAGTCATGACGATTGACCCAGCCCTCTGCCGTCAGTGCGGCATGTGCGTCTCGGTCTGCAACCGCAATGCGATGGTGATGGAGGACGTGAAATGAATTTGAATATATATCTGGTTGGAGTTGGCGGTCAAGGGATTCTCACGATTGGTGAAATTCTCTCCAGTGCTGCAATGGAAAAAGACTTGCCTGTGTTTTTCTATCCCAGCAAAGGGATGGCGCAACGAGGCGGTTTCGTAAAAGCTCAGCTGCAAATCGGCAAAAAGAACGTTGGCCCGAACATTATTGAGAAGGGTTCAGACATCGTTTTTGCGATGGAAACTTCTGAAGCGCTCAAAGCTGTGCGCTTTGCCAAACCAGGCGGTACCTTTCTGTTGCTGGCTAACTTCTGGGCACCGACTGATGTAATCCTCGGCAAAGCAAGTTATCCCGAACTGGATAAAGTAATCGGAGAAATTCAGAAGAGTGGCGCCAAGCTGGTGCTGATTTCTGATAAAGACCTTCCTGAATATGAAGGGAAAAAAGTGGCCGACAACATCTTCATGCTCGGTGCTGCGATGAAACACTCAGTGCTCAACAAACTGTTTGATTCGGCTGATATCGATCGAATCGTTCAGAACCGTTGGAAGCGCGCCTCAGCTTCGAATCATTTTGCATTCCAGGCCGGAATGGATTATCAACCTCAACTGATCGCAGGGGAGTGAATATGAGTTTTGATGCACTCTTCTATCCCAAAGCGGTTGTAGTTATTGGATCACAATCCGCGGGGAAACTGGGGAATGTCCTTCTGAAGCAGATCATCAAAGGTCGATACGAAGGCAATCTTTACGCTGTAAACCCAAAAGGGCAGGGCTATGAAAACGTCCCTGGATTCCAGTCAGTTGAATCGATCGGCAAAAAAGTTGATCTGGCTATTATTGCCGCTCCTGCCGCAACCATCCCGGGCGTCCTTGACGATTGCGGCAAGGGTGGTGTGGGAGCAGCAGTTGTAATCACTTCGGGATTCTCTGAAATGGGGAATCATGAAGGCGAAAAGCAGGTGCTGGAAGCAGCTCGCCGTAACGGCATCCGCATTGTTGGACCAAACTGCGCCGGAATTGTCTACACATCTCACAAACTCTACCCCACACTGGAAATTCATCCGCCAGAGGGTGGTGTTGCGCTGATCTCTCAGAGCGGAGCTCTTGGCGGGGTTGTGCTGGCCTGGGCTGAAGAACAGGGACTGGGAATGTCCAAATTCGTCAGCTATGGCAACGGAATTGACCTGAACCAGGTCGAGCTTTTGCGCTACCTGAAAGATGATCCGGAAACTTCGGTCATCGCGCTCTATATTGAAAGTATCAAAGATGGACGCGAGTTCATGGAAGCGCTGCAGGACGCAGCCTCAGCCAAACCAGTCGTGGTTATCAAAGCCGGCAGAACCAATGTGGGACAACGCGCTACCGCTTCCCACACCGGATCGATGGCAGGTTCGGACAATGTATATGAAGCTGCTTTTAAACAATCTGGCGCTGTCAGGGTTAATACCATCGAAGAGATGATTGATCTATGCACAACTTTTATCGCCTGCAAATCCATGGATGGCGACCGCGTAGTCATCGTCACCAACTCCGGTGGCCCCGGCGTATTGGCAGCTGACCGCGGTGAAGAGGTCGGTATGGATATGGCAGAAGTCAGCCCTGAAATGATTGATACGCTCAAGACTTTCCTGCCGCCATTCTGCGGGTTCAAAAACCCGGTTGACCTCACAGTTGAAGGAACCGAAGAAGGATATCGCAAAACGCTGGTGACCTTACTGGAAGCGTATGACGCTGCGATCGCCATGAACATCTGTCCACCTTATCTGGATGCATCATCACACGCCAAAGGTGTAGCAGATGCCTTTGATATTATGGGAAAACCAGTTCTTGCGAACTTCCTTCCAAACCAGGTTGTCGCTGATAGCGTCAAATATCTGAAGGAGCGCGGTATTCCCAACTTCCCAAGTGGTGAACGGGCAATTGAGACGCTGGCGCGTCTTTCGGACTATCACAAACGCAAACGCATTATCAAGGAACACGGTGGATTCAGCGAAGTATGGCAGAAGTTGCAAAGTAAAATCGCTGGTCAAACCTCCAAGCTGCCCGGTGGCGAACGCATCCTTGAACCGGAAGCGATGGGATGGCTTCGTGATCTCGGTATCCCGGTGCCCGAATTCCGTTTTGCCAATGACGAAGCTCAGGCAATTGATGATTGCGAATCTATTGGCTTCCCCTGTGTGATGAAAGTCGTCTCTCCGCAAATCATCCACAAATCTGAATTCGGTGGCGTGATCGTGGGAATCAAAAATCGCGATGAAGCTGCCAAAGCTTTCCAGACAATTCGTAAGCGGGCAGAAGGGAAAGACTTCCGCGGCGTAGTTATCTACCCGCAGATCAAAGGAGCACAGGAAGTTTTGCTGGGCTTGTCAGTTGATCCGCAATTTGGCCCGGTGGTTGTATTTGGGCTGGGCGGCATCTACACCGAGCTGTTCAAAGATATCAGCATTCGCGTTGCGCCTGTCAATCATCATCAGGCAATGGAAATGATCAGGGAAACCAAAAGCGTAAAACTGCTCCAAGGTTTCCGCGGTGCAGCAGCAAGTGATCTGGATATGCTGGCAGATACGATCGTCCGCTTCTCCGAAATTCCATTCCTTTATCCCGAAATCAAGGAGGCGGATCTCAACCCGATCTTTGTTCTGCCAGACCGCTTGATGGTCGGTGATGTCCGCATCATCAAATGATCTTTGATTTTGATAAAGAAGTAAATCGAAAGGGTACGTCTTCTGTAAAATGGGAGGCGTACCCTCCTTTTGTTACCCCTGCATGGGTCGCAGATACCGACTTTGAGGTAGCGCCTGCAATTATTGAGCGGATTCAAAAACGGCTGACACATCCGGTTTTCGGCTATACCACCGATCTGCCAGCGTTGAAAGAAGCTATTCAAAAACGCATGTTCAACCGCTTTGGCTGGAAAATCTCAGACGAATCAATCGTGCTGGTTCCCGGCATCGTTGCAGGGGTTAACTTCGCAGTCAGGGCTTTTCGTAAAGATGGTGATAGCGTTCTATTTCAACAACCAGCTTACCCGCCATTCTTCACTGCACCCGCTAACAATCATGCCGAACCGATCATCAGCACAATGATCTACAACAGCGATTCTCGGCTATACGAAACTGATTTTGACGAGTTTGAAAGCAAAATCAAGGATAACACCAGCATGTTTATCCTCTGTAATCCACAGAATCCTACCGGACGGGTTTACAGCAGGGATGAACTCCTCAAGCTGGCAGAAATCTGCGAACGTCATCAATTGACAATCTGTTCCGATGAAATTCACAATGAGATCGTCTACCAGGAATCCAAACACATTCCAATTGCCTCGTTGAGCCCTGAGATCAGCCGTAGCACCATCACCTTTATCGCACCCAGTAAGACCTTCAATATCCCGGGGATGTACTGCTCTGCTGCCATCATCGAAGATGAGACCATGCGGAATAATTTCCAGAAGGCTCTAGCAGGGCTTTCCAGTGGCGTTACTCTGTTGTCGCAGGAAGCGGCATTGGCAGCCTATACGGAATGTGACGACTGGCTTGTGCAAAACAACCGCTACCTGCAGGAGAACCGGGATTTCGTGCTGTCATTCATCAGAGAGGAAATCCCTGCTGTCGTCGCGAATGACATTCAGGCGACCTTCCTGTCTTGGATGGACTTTTCAGCCTTTGCCGGTATGATAGATCCATATGAATTCTTCCTTAATGAAGCGAAGATCGCATTTAACAACGGGTTGACTTTTGGCGAACCTTACAGTCAATTTATACGCTTGAATTTTGGCACCCAGCGTCATAATTTGGAGAACATCCTGACCAGAATGGCAGAAACGCTCAAAAAATTCGGTTATATTTAACCGCGAGCGTATGAATAAGCTAAACCGATCCAGTAAAAGCCTCACAAGGAAATTTTCACTGAAAATTATTTTGTGGGGACTTTTTTGTTTGTTTTTACTCTTTATTCTGGCAGGGTATTACCTGATTGATGACGACCACCTGGTACCTGCAGATGTGATTGCAGTGCTCAGCGGGAACGATGACACCCGCCTGAGCCATACCGCTGATCTTTACCACAAAGGCTTGGCGTCATCTATCATCCTTACGAACACCGGCAGAACCTATGGCGAGCATGACTGGCCATACAATCAGCATCAGATTGAACAGCTGCGAAAGCTTGACGTTCCGGGAGGCGCAATCCACACCGTCGATTTCGTTGCGAAAAATACCGGTCAGGAAGCGACGTCGATCATTGAACAGATGGTGGCAATGCGTGCCACCTCAGTGATCATCGTCACCGACGCCTGGCATACGCGCCGCACCCGCATCATATACAGCGACACTTTTGCCAATACCGGTTTCCATGTTCAGTACCACGCTGCCGGGGAAGACCTGGACCCGTATTTGTGGTGGCTGACTCCGAATGGATGGAAGATCGTGGGCGGGGAATACCTCCGAATCATCGGTTACTTTATCAAACGCGACAGCAACATCCCCGACTACCCGATTTTCAATTTCCTAAAGAAAATCATTATAAAATAAACAAATTCAATTGTTTTCCCATTTGGGTTAGAAATACTTTCTTTCGTGTTGCGAATCTCCAGTGCATGACTTTTCTGAATAGCCCAGGATATTACATCTTCAGCTTATTCTGTAGTGCGTCGCAAATGGCAACCGCCTGATCCGCAGAGAACGCAATTCCCTTTCCTGCAATGGTATCAACGCAGTAAATCAAATTTTGGCTCACCACCGCGCCAGCTGACAATATTCAATACAATACGCCACCCTTTGTTTGTGTATTCGGTTAATATAGCCAGCTCTTCAATGATTTCGAAATTTTGACCTGTTCCGTCCATTTGAACCACCATACAATTAGTTAACTTACATCCGATTGCGAATGAACGCGTCGACCGTCATTCGATCTACATGAAATATTTTGGCAATTTGGGTTTTTGGGACTTTCTGTTCTAATAATACCCGGATTGTATGTTCTTTCCCAGACAGTTTTACTTTGCTTGATTTCCTGCCGAGCGGACGACCAAGTACGACCCCTTCGGCTCTTTTTCTTGCCAGCGCTTCTTTCGTTCGTTGACTGATCAGGTTCCGTTCTATTTCTGCGGAAAGCCCAAATGCAAATGCAAGTACTTTGCTTTGGATGTCGTCTCCTAACCTGAAATGGTCTTTTATCGTCCAGACTTTACATCCCGTTGACAGGCAGATATTCAGGATCTCCATGATCATGTACAGGTTTCTGCCAAGCCGCGAAATTTCGGTGCAGATAATCAAATCATCCTGCTTAACTTTCTTTAATAAAACCCCGAGACGCCGCTTATGATAATGCTTGGTTCCGCTGATTGTTTCTTCTATCCAGCCATCAATCTGAATATTTTCCTTCTCGGAAAACTTATTTATCTCAAATCGTTGGTTTTCGACATCCTGTTTTTCAGAACTGACACGTATATATCCATAGTTCATATCATCCTCCGCTTGATTTAATATACCGATTTTAAGGGGCAGGGATATCAAACGCTACGGGTATAACTTTGCCGATTTGTGGTTGATTGCTACTTTTCCAAGCAAAAAATACAACATCGAAAAATTTCCGGAAGTGAAAAGGCATCTTCTGTCGTTTGGTATTAATCGACTAGAGCAGAGTGGTAAAAAGTATGTTATCAATGGTCAAATAATAAATGCGAGAAAAAAGACGAATAATAAATGGTTCGAAACGCAAGACAATATAGGTTATTGGGAGGATTTTTCTAAGCAAAAGATAATCTACAGCGAAATAGTAAGGAATCCTCAATTTTATTATGATCAAAAAGGTACTTTTTTTGTCGAAGCTACAGCATTTTTTATGACCGGAATTCACTTGGATTATCTGACCGCGCTCCTTAATTCGAGAGTTTTTTCATATATTTTTAAAACTTTTTACGCTGGAGGTGGATTAGGTAGTGAAGGTTATCGGTATAAAAAAGCATTCCTGATAAATATGCCAATACCAAAATATAAAGCTTCGCCAATACAAAAACAGATAATAAACCTTTGCAATACAAGAAGTTTACGAAATCACGTTGAGATTGATAATGAAATAGAAAAATCTATTATCAATTTGATAGGTCTATCGCGCGATGAGGCAAATATAATTAATGAAGAAATTAATTAATTAGTACTTGAATTTCAAAATTTCCTTCTTTTCAGCCTCGTTTAAGTCAAAGGCTTTTTGAACTTCTAATTCTATTTCATCACTTATTTCGGCTTTCAAAGAAGGCTTATTATTTCTGATCATCGCTAAAACTAATTCTTCAATTGAGTTGGCTCTAGTAGTTATATACGGTACAGGGAGAATTAATAATCGGTTCGTTTTCAATTCTCCTTCTATCCCTCCTCCCATATAAAAATTTCTCAAAGCATAATAGATAGTCTTAGAACATAGAAAACCGAGTAAATATAAAATTGATTTACCAGAAATAATATTTCCTGGTGCAATAGTAAAAAATTTTCCTTGTTCATCGAACATAAAACTGGGCCCTTGTGCCATAATACAAGGATAAATAATTTTTTGCTTATAGAAATCCTCCATATAAGTACAATCTCGAAGATTATATGGGGTTGCTCCTTGATCAAATCGTTTTCTTAACGAGGGTTGAAATTGTTTAAGATGATCTTTAATAGCCGGATAGCGATTTACATCGATAAGAGGAGTGTTGGTTCTTGTTATCCCGTTATGTGTGGCAATCAGCCACAAATCTGCGAAGTCATACCCGTAGCGTTTGATATCCCTGCCCCTTAAAATCGGTCTTATAATCTCTGCGGATTTTGGGTCTCTGGCAATCAGTTCGTCTTTTTTTGCGCCATCGATTATAAACGCTTCATTTAAACCTGTAAGAATTCCTCTGTTTATTGTTATATCCCAATCTTTTAATGGTGTTCCCAGAGCCTCAACTTTCTTCAGAATATCCTTCTCAATGTCGGTTAAAATTAACCACAATTTATTTGGGCTAAAGACATTTTTTATGCTCATTGATTTAATATATGAATGTAAGTCTTCTTTTGCCCATTTGTCCAATATCTTACACGATAAGGTCTCAGAGTTACTCAGTATATTCTCGAAAATAAGAATGGCTACATCGACAGTAGCAGCCTCAAATACCTTGATTTTTGTGAAATCAATAATGTAGACAGGGGTCGTGTTATTAGCAAGAAAGTCTCTAAGCGATTCACCATATTCAGCACGCATCCATTTATTTGAGGTGATCATGCAAAAAACACCGGCATTGTCTTTCAAAAGGTTGTAACCTTGTTCAATAAAAAGACAATAAACATCCCCGGTTGCTTGATGCACCTCAAAGCCTGCATTTCTATATAGCTTATATACTTCCGAATTGGCTCTCTTTATTTTTGACAATTGGATATAAGGCGGGTTTCCTATTACAATATCAAATCCATGGTTAATACCCATCATCGAGGGTGGATCAAAGAAATTCGCGGACTCGTTTTGATTGAAGGGATCCCACTCTGAAAGCAATTTTGCATCTTCATTGTCGAATCCTGACCTGGTCAGGATTTCCCCCATCTTTTTCCGGGTTTCTTTATCAGATTGTTTAATTCTTTCTTTTTCTTCCGCAGGTAACCCGGAAAATAGTTTGTGCCGCAGATCATCCAGCTTTTCTTCCTGCAGGATTAATTCAGGATCTTTCAAATGTAAATCTTTGGAAAGGCTCAGCAGTGAGTTTGCTGCCACGAATTTCATTTCCAGGTTGGGTAGCGCTTTCACACCCCAATTCGGTTGTTTTTTATCGATCGTCTGATCAACCAGCAAAGAGATAAAAAATCGCAGCTTTGTGATTTGAATGGCAATCGGTTGAATATCAGCCCCATAAATACATTTCTCAATCAGATAGAGCTTTCTCCCATAATCTTCGCTATGAAAGTCAAAATCGTTCTCGATCTGTTGAATTCGATCTTTGCGTATTGTGTTGTCTTCAAGCTGATAAGCTTCTTTCGTTTTTTGAACAGCTTCTTCAATAAGAATTGTTTTCCAGAGATAATTTTCCGGGTCCAGCTTACCTAAAACATGGACCAGTTTATGTAAAATACCCATTGGAAAAGCGCCGGAACCACAAGCAGGGTCCAAAACCCTGAGGTCTTTGATGGCCTGTATCAGCAGATTTGTTTCTTCTTCGGAAAAAGTTTGCGGCTCAGTATCGTAACTAATTAGGTTTTCAAGGCATTCCTCAAGCGATTCAGTTATAGGCAGGCTGTTCTGGTTGGGGCCAAACATACCAGGTTGAGTAGGCACGACTGATCGTGATCTGTGAGAAACATTCACCCCATGGCTTTCCAGATAATTCCGGAAATAGAGCAATAAAGATTCATCAACCATGTATTCAACAATTTCCCGCGGTGTATAAAAACTGCCAGTTTCTTTCCGGGCTGTTTCTTTGGTTTCAGGGTTGAAGTAAGCCAGCAGGTTTTCAAAGACCTGTCCAAGCAATTCGGGATCCAATGCAATTTCTTTATCATCAGCAGTGTTTTCGTCAATGGTGAAGTTATATTCACTGAAAATATTAAAGATACCTTTTGTCGCAAACCGACTGTTGTTTGTCCCCATTTCCTTATTTAGGTCAGGTTTTAGTTCATCAGCAAAAAAAAGTTTGTTGGGAACTGACGGTTGATACTTTGTTCGCTCAGTAAACCCATCGATATATATGTTCTCTTTTCCTTTATCAAGACACTCAAATAAACCGCCATTCAGGAAAGGAATATTCTCGAAATATTCAGGGATTTTATTGGACTCAACAAACAAATCATGGTATCGGCAGACTGAAGTGTTTCCAAAATCTTCATTCCGCCATTGGTTTTCCTTGTTTTCTTTTCTGAATCTGCGTTTATCCTGAGGCGTATTCAGTGTAGCAAAAAACAGATTTTGGAGAATCGCCAGATAATATGAATTTGACTCGTCTTCAACAGATACCAAGATATTTTTAACTGCTCTTTCATCAAAGAGTTCACGGTTGATCAGCCCCTTTTCCCGCATGAACCAGATAAATATCAGCCGGGTAACCATACGTATGACCGATGTATTCCGCTTTTCATCATTTTTGCCAGTGTCATCTGGCCATTTACAAATCTGACAAGCGTACAGATACCAGTAGAAGATTTCATTGTAAAATTCCCTGGTTACCTTTTCAACCGAAAATACCTCTTTTATATGCTCAATTGAGTCATAGTTTCCATTTAGAATCTGGTTTCTGAAAGTTTTGTTGGTTTGATCTTTGGACACGAAAAAAGTTGACCGCTTAAAGCTGGAAAATTTCTTTTTTGTTCCAAAATAACTGATCGATATCAAGGATAAACGAAAACTACCCTGGTCATCGTAAAACGCAAAGATGCCGGCGTCATATTGGATCAGATCTTTAAGTACCTTTTTCCCTTTTTCATATTGGGCTTTTTTCCCGCTTTTTTCGGTTAAAGGCTTTTTAACCCGAAACGAATAGAATATTACTCGTTCATGTTGTTGTAAAGAGAGTTCTCCAAGGCAACAACTCTGATCGAAATCGTCATCGTCATATTCGTTAATAAATTGATTACTGTATCGAAATGAGTCATTCATTTCCTCCGCGAGCAATTGAAATTTTGCGTTATCGAAATTATCTATTAGATTTAGAAGAATATTTGGTCTCATATCACCTGATTTTCTATTGAAATAATGATTTCTTTTTTGGTTTTTGACAGACGGGCTTTTTCTTTTTGAAGATAATCTGCCCCAATATTATCTTTTAACTTAATGAGCGCATCAACAGCATCTTTTATTTGTTTGGAATTTACAAGCTTCAATTCAGCGATACGCCGCAAAGTGTAATCTGGAAGTGTACCAAAATGATCAATATCTTCCAGGAGCGTGTTAATAAATGGTTGAAGATCTGAAAATTCAGGAATTTGACTTTGCAAAATTGTCTTCAGGTTATTCCTGGCTTTTGCTTCAGAGCTTTGTGGAGATGTTTTACTGCCAGTTGTTTCCTTAATAATTTTTACTTTCTCATAGTTTTTCCAAAATTTATTGCTGAGTTCAAGACGCGGTTCATTCACGTTACATTCAATTTTTTCTAATGCATCTTCAAAAGAATATTGCGTGACCTGAGAGGGTTCATCATAGGAAATCCCTTGAATAAAGAGTCTTCCCTTCCTGAACAGAATTAACTGTTCATCGGTTTTTCCAACTTTCGAAACTTTCACACGTGGAGGGAAATTATTTAATTCTTTGACTAAATCCGGGTATGTTTTAGTAATATCCTCAAATCGATTAACCATCTTTGTAAAAAAGCTCTCTTCTTCATTGTCATCTGGATTTCTGTTAATCCTTTTATACAGTTCCGCAGCGCTTGGTTCTTCATCCGCATCGAATATTTTCGCATCTTCGCCCAAAATAGAATGGATCATGAACATTTTCGCAGAAGCGATTTCTCTGCTTTTAATTCTTTCTGCTCCTTTTTCTGTTGGGAAAAAGTTAACAATGTTTAGTGTCGAGAAAACTTTTTTGCTGATACGGTTTATACGCCCCAGACGCTGAATAACCCTGACCGGATTCCAGGGAATATCATAGTTTACGACCATACCGGCCCGATTCAGGTTAAAACCTTCAGAGATTTTATCCGTACCTAATAAAATATCATAATCATCACATTGATTTTGGCTGGATGCATCGAAATTATTGGCAATCGTCTGAATTGTTGTACCGGTTAAACTGTAGGCAACGTATACTCTGTTGCCAAAAGAATCACCCAAAATCTTCGCCAAATGCTCCAAAGTATCACGATACTCGGTAAATACAACGATTTTCCTTTTGGGTTCTCCGGGTAGAACACGGGATGACAAAACTTTTTTGGCATTATTTACTAAACATTCACCTTTTGGATCATTTTCAACCAGTTTCTCTTCTTCCAACTTCAAAAGAATTTCTTCAAAAAGTCTTATATCACTTCTAATATGTTTAATAAACTTTTTCTTTTTTTCGAACTCGTTTACATCGAAAACACGATTTCGATTTGATGGCTTCTCTGTACTGTACTGGCTGTAAATTTCATCGAGGATTTCTTCAATTTCATCTGCATCCCTATCCTCAATATTTTCCAGTAGCTTTCTGTTCAAAATATATTTACCTGTTTTCTCTATGAAAGCCAAACATTTTTCGGTTATTCCTTTGAAACGGACAATTGACTTTTCAAATGCGCTGAACGAACTCTCAAAACGTTTCACCAACAACCGTCTCATAAAATTGGACAGGTTCTGTTGCATGATGTATTCAAAGTTTTCTTCTTCGGTCAAATCACGATCGATGTCTTTTTCATATACAAATGGTCGATAGATTGCTCCTGTAAATCGGCCATCCTCATCAGGGTTTGCAAAATATACAGATAGGATTTTGTCATAGAAGTCAAGCTGATCCGAGGTTAATTCAAAAAACCATTCAACAGGATCATCAACTTTCGACAAATTATTTACTTCTTTACTGTAAGCAGGATTCTTTTGAAGATCAAGCCGGTTTCGCCGGATCGTTACCGGTTCGATTACATCCCGAATTTCATTGGCAAGAATTCTGGTTCTCTGATTGACTTTATTAATATCTATTGGCAGAGATCCTATCAAAGCTACGTAAGAATCTTCAGCTTTGGTTTTCTTGTTTGAGTCTAATGACTTATAGTTCTTTTTTATATAAGCCAGTTTGTCAAATACAGATTGGTATTCTTTAAATTTTCTCTCCAAATTATTTTGTAACGTGATTGCCGATTTTTTAGGTGAAATGAACAGCTTTAGCAGAGAAAGGAAATCGCCTGGTCGGTTGTTGAATGGTGTCGCTGTTAATAGGATAACGATTTTATCTCTGCAGATATTGCGAAGATGTTCGTAATCCTGTGTGTTTTGATTTCGAAATCGGTGCGCCTCATCTATAATGACAATTTCAATATCGTTCGTTTTGCGAACAAACTCTGCTGTTCTTTCGAGATCTCCCAAAGAGCGAACTTCCCATCCAGGCATATTAAATTGTCCGAGGTACATTCTCCAACCACTGTTCCGGTTCTGATCCCCAACCAAACCTGGTGGACATATTACAATACCTCGCTTCTTTAGTTCATGTCCGATTGCACAGGCTATGATCGTTTTTCCAAGCCCTACCACATCTGAAATAATTACCCCATTGTTCTGCTCAATAATTGATTTCGCCTGACTGACAGCATCTAATTGATATTTATAAGGGGTATAATTTGCAATCCGCATTAGATCAATTAATGAATCGCCTACTACTCCTGCTTTAAAAGCATCTAAATAAGTTTTAAGGGAAAGAACATACGCTTCAAATGGTGTTATCCTGCGAACCATAGTTTCTATTTTGATTGTTTCAACTACTTTTGTTTTAATATCATCCTTTTCTGTAATTTCAATGGATGATTCCCATAAGTCGTCAAAATAATCTTCTGCTTCTTTTGTTCCATAATCGCTGATTTCTACATTAAATTCAGCCTGTTTAGTCAAACCGGGAAAAGTCAGATTACTGCTGCCTGTGATAAATGCCTCTGTCTTGAATCCCGAATCAGATCGAAAAAAATACAACTTAGAATGATTTGGTTCCCTGGTTTTTCGAATTAGCAGCCGATCCTTCATTATCATATCTATAAAAAAAGGAACCTGTTCATAATAGTCACTGGTGTCTAACGCTTCATTTGACAGGGTTTTCTTCAAATCAGAAAGATAAGCGTTTCGTTTGTCATCGATTGAAGGAGCAAGCGTAAAATCGGTTTTACTGATTGTTTCGATTGTATTGTCAGTATTCATACCAACAAGAATTTTCATTGTTACATTCGGTTTTTTGATTAATGATTCGTATAATTCTTTTATTCCGGAAAAATAAAAGTACCCAACCAGAAATTTCATCTCTTTACAGTTTTTAATTAATTCCAGAAGTCTCTCACGTAGATTTTTAATTTTGTCGTTTGTAATGAAATTAGACATAAGACGTGTTTTAATCCCTTTGTTCTTAATGAATCTTAAGGCAAATTCTTACCATTTCTTGCTTATTTCTTAAAAAAGTAAACATCTGTAAAGAATTCAAATTACAATGAAAAATGATTTGAACGGATTAATTTTACTCTTGATTCATAATATATCCACTATTTTCGATTAATCCCTTTCTATTATCCGTAAGAATCTCCTGGCGCCCAATCCTCCAGGCATGCTAAAATAACCGCATATTGAGAACAGGTAGCATTATGTCTTCAAACATAGAATTCAACCCGGGAATCCGCATCATACCATCGTTGATATAGAAGCGTGCCAATGGCTGAACACAAGTTACACACCCATCCAATCCCGCCACTCTACAATGAGCACTCACGGGTGCTGATTCTCGGTTCTTTCCCTTCGCCAAAATCGCGCGAGAACAGGTTCTTCTACGGACATCCGCAAAA
>JAAZKE010000034.1 GCA_012799995.1 Chloroflexota bacterium
AATATCCCGGAGGGAACCCTGATCAGGGTAGAAGATCTATTCTATAACGTTCCTGCGCGTTTCAAATTTCTGAAAACCGATATCACGGAACGAAAACAAATTGATCAACTGCTGTCACGCTACGCTGCAGCGTATCCACAAATTCGCTGGAAACTGACCCAGGATGGGAGACAGGTACTGGTCACCTCCGGTAATGGAGATCAACGTGAGGTGCTGGCGGCGATCTACGGGCTGGAAACTGCAAAAAAAATGCTTGAGACCAACTATGAGGTCGATGGGCTGGCAATTCACGGCTTCATCAGTCCGGTTGCGCTGACACGTTCGAACCGCAGCGAGATCATTTTCTTCGTCAACGGTCGCTGGATTCAGGACACTCATCTCTCGGCAGCTGTTGTTCGTGCATATCAATCCCTGATTATGGTCGGCAGATTCCCGATCACTTCCCTGTTCATCTCGATCGATCCGGAAGAAATTGACGTCAACGTTCATCCCTCCAAAGCGGAAATCCGTTTTCGCTCGGGAGACAAAGTGTTCAGTGCCATTCATCATGCTGTCCGACGCACACTGATGATGCAATCACCTGTACCCGATCTTAATGAACCCGTTCGCTGGCAAACCTGGCAGGAAACCCTGGGCGCTATTGCCACTGCCTCGCCCTCATCCGGCGGAGATTCCCCATCAGGCACACCTCCCCAAACGGAAGGGTTCAGTCCAGCCGCCGAACCACACCTGAACAGCAGGGAACCGGTGCCTTTGCCTGTCCAGGCGCAAATTCCGGGATTTCCAATACTGCGCTGGATCGGTCAGATCGGGGGTACCTATGTGTTGGCGGAAGGGCCGGACGGGCTGTACCTGATCGACCAGCATGCCGCCCATGAACGGATCCTTTTCGAGCAGCTGCTGGCAGCTCAAACCGGAAAATTACCGGTTCAAACCTTACTGGATCCGGAAATCCTGCATGTCTCCCCATGGCAGGTGGATCTGATGGAGCAGAACCTGCCAACGCTGGCTGATTTGGGCTTTGTGATTGAGTCCTTTGGCCCAACCACCTGGCGCATCCTCGCGATCCCCGCAATCTTTACCAAAGGGAATCCTGTATCCGCAGTTCAATCGGTGCTGGAGGATTTTGAGGAGGATGAAGAACCGCTGAAAAACGAGCTTGAAAAACGAATCGCAGCGCGGGTTTGCAAACGAATGGCAGTCAAAGCCGGGCAGACGCTGACAGCTGAAGAACAAAAAGCACTGATCCGCGATTTGGAAAATTGCACAAATCCACGCACCTGCCCACACGGACGCCCAACCATGATTCACCTGAGTATTCACTTACTTGAACAACAATTTGGAAGAAAGGGTAAAATTTAACGATTCCATGTTTAAAGTAAAATATGTGGGATTTTCATGTTATTTCAGGAGGACAGATGATTCAAATTGTGACAGACAGCGGAGCAGATTTATCTGAAGATCAGAAAAAAGGATTGCCGATACATTTCGCCCCTCTTCGCATCACCTTAGGCGACAAACATTATGATGAGATCAATTCGATTACACCCGCGCAATTCTATGAAGAACTGAAAGAGACTTCCGAATATCCGATCACTTCGCAGCCGACTGTCGGGGATTTTGAACGGATCTATCGTGAAATTGCCAAAACCGGTCAGCAAATCCTTTCAATTCATATTTCCTCCGGATTAAGCGGAACACTTAACTCAGCCAAGCTGGCAGGTGCAGGCCGCAGCGATCGCTGCCACCAAAAACTGGCCAATGGAAAAAATTCTCGAACGGTTGGAAATCATCCGTGATCAGATCGATGGCTTTTTCACCTTAAAAGAAATGCGCTACCTGGTTCATGGTGGACGGATCAGCCATATCAAAGGGTTGATGGCACAGGTTCTGAACATCAAACCGATCATCTTCGTGGAGAAAGTGAAAGGGATTTATCAATCCGCCGGGCAGGCTATCTCATTGAAAAATGCGATCAATCAGATTGTGTCGATGAACGTCGAAAAATTCGCCGATGCCAAAGTGCGCGTTCAACTGGTCCATGGATCCAACATGGATAGCATTGAAATGCTGCGCTCCAAAATTCAGGAGAAAATGAACGTCTTCTTTGAAGATGTGGTGCCGGTCGCACCGGTGTTGGGTGCACACACCGGACCAACGCTGGTTGGAATCGTCATCGGGCCGATGGCTGTTTTTTCCAACCTGATCTAAGATAGAATAAAAAGATCAAAAAACAACGGGCTGTCCAGTTCAGAACAGCCCGTTTGTTATAATTTCGGCATGTTCAACGATGATCAAAATCGCTTTTCACTGGAAAAGTTCGCCCAATTCCTGGTAACTGATTGCCAGCTGCAACCGGATATTCCGATTGTAACAGGCGTCTCCGGTGGGAAAGACAGCATCTTTTTATTGCGAAAGATGCAGCAGGCTGGCTTTGCAGTAATTGCCGCCCACTTTAATCATAAAATCCGCCCGTCTGCCGACCAGGAAGCCCTGTTCGTCAGGCAACTTTGCGCGGACTGGCGGATTGAAATCACAGAGGGCAGCGCAGACGTCCCTTTTTACGCACAGCAAAAGCACATCTCTCTGGAAGAAGCTGCCAGAATTTGCAGATACCAGTTTTTATTTGCGGTTGCTGCCGAGCGCAGCTGCCAGGCAGTTTGCACCGCTCATCATGCGGACGATCAGGCTGAAACAGTGTTGATGCACTTTCTGCGCGGCGCCGGGATCTCCGGGCTTGCAGGTATGCGCGTGCATCAGGTCCCTAATGAATGGTCGCATCGGATTCCATTGGTTCGCCCGCTGTTATTGATTTCACGGGCGGAAATTTCTGAGCAATGTGCAGAGGAAGCGCTACCGTGGATTGAAGATGACAGCAACGACGATCCAACTTTCCTGCGCAACCGCATTCGCCTTGAATTGTTGCCGCTGCTGGAGCAGCAATACAACCCAGCTATACGACAAACACTGGTGCGCAATGCCAAAGCCATGCAGATTGATGCGGACTGGATTGCTGCTGAACGTGAAAAAGCCTGGCAATCGGTTTTAGTTGAGGAAAAATGCACGACAGATGCGCTCCACTTGAAAAAATCTGTTTATCGGAGTTTGTCTGAAGCGCAGCGAATTTGTATCCTGCGCAAAGCCGCCTTCCTACTGAGACCTGACGCCAGAGATTTTGATCAGCAATCGTTACTGAGAGGGGATACCTTTTTTTCGTCCGCAAAACCGGGAAATGGGCTGGATTTTCCTCATCATTTACGCTTGTTTGTTGAAGGGAACAGCCTTCTCATCGCGGAGTCCGCTTTTGACCCGGCAGCAGGAGCGTGGCCTCAGCTGCCAGATATAGGCTTTCAAAAGCTGTTACCGACTGACGGAACAATTGACCTTGAGGAATGGTTGATCAACGTCAAATCGCTCGAATCAGACGAAGCGCCAATTGATGAACTGATCGCCGTCATGAAGCAGGATTCCTCGATTATCTATCTGGATCGCGCCAGCCTGGTCTTTCCGTTGAAAATTCGCTGTGCAATGGTCGGCGAGCGATTCAGCCCGCAGGGGATGGATGGACAATCACAAAAAATGTCGGATTTTTGGATAAACCGCAAACTGCCGCGTTCACAACGCGCCAGATATCCTGTGATCTCTGACCAGCGTGAAATTATCTGGCTGCCGCTGTTCCAGGCAGCTGATACGGCAAGCATTTCGATGAAATCAAAAGATCTAATTGAAATCCGAATGACAAAAAAAGAAGCCGGATTTGAACCCATTACTGCCAGTTCCAATCCGACCTGATCCAAAAACTATTTTCATGAGTTTGAACAACTCAGCTCGCCCGCTCCTCGACATTCATCGGCATGTAAATTTCCTTCAATTGGAGCAACTTGGCAGAAATCTCGCGCCACTGGATGTTGGAAACGCCCATCTTCGTGCGCAGTTCCTCATTAGACATGCCTATAGTTGCATCATGCACTGCACTGGTCCAACGGCACATATTAAACGACAAATGCTTGGTCAGCCCTGCACCGGCGCCAATCTCTTCAAGAATATATTCCAGTCGACGCGCTGAATAATTGAACAGCGTTTTGGTAACCGGGTATTGCGCCATATACTCATGATATACCGTAATCCAATCCAACGGCAGATCAATTTTTCGCTCCTTATAGCGATTGCTCGGCGAGTCGTAGCGAATATACAGCACCGGATGATCGGGATCTTCCAAATCGATATGATTGGGAGAGATTCCCAACGTCTCATTCTTCTTAATCCCGGTGGAGAGCAGCAGTTGTAAAAGCGCCATCGGCCGGGCATCGGGCTTTGAAAAAGTGCGATAGGCGTTTGCGGTCTCAAGCACCTTCTGATATTCAACGGTTGTGAGGATTTCCGGCAGCGGACTGATCACTGATTTTTGAATCACTTTATCTGCCGGATCTTCAGAAATCACGCCATTCCCCTTGAGCCATTTATAAAACGACTTGATTGACGTGACCCGCCGTGAGTAAGTTTTCGGACTGCATGGCGCCTTACGCTCATTTTCCATCCAGGAAAGGAACGAATTGATATCCGCAGTGGTCACAAAACCGATGGTACGGTCTGGCGGCAGGTAAGAAGCCAGCAACTGCAGGTCACTGATAAAGGCCTTCAGTGTATTGGTTGTTCTTCCTTCATTCTTCAAATGCAGTTCCCATGCATGCAACGCAGCAGGAAAGGTAGTTTCAGGGGTAATAAAACCTGGGACAGTTGAATCTTCGTTCATAGCAATCTTTCAACCTCACTAAAACGTTCTCATCCGATTATATAGAGTCTGCTTTTAAGTTTTAATCGGAAACATTATTATATGCGAATTAATCTTTTTCATCAAACTTTTATATGGGTACTTGATTATAAGACAATTGCGGTATCAACTGAGAACAGACTTCTATAACATTCTCAACGGTTCTCCTGACGCGCCCTTCCGAATCGCTTTTTGCTCAGGGACACAGACAGTGTGTTCTCCATCTTCTTTGCGCAAAAAGCATCCCTGCGACTTCGAATGGAAATCAGGGCTCCAATACGCAATCATTCCCCGCCGGCATGAGGTACCGGCGGGGAATGATAATTCAAGCCCTGTCTGTCAAGGTTATCCGGAAACCACTATCACGGACAACCTGGGCCACCAATCCACGGTACGCACGTAGGTTTAGGTTCAGGCTTTTCTTCCTCTTCCTCAGGCGGTTTCACGGGGCTGGTCTCCGGACGCCCTTTCGTACCATCATCCCCGCCACCTGGAAGCATCATCGGTTCAGCTTTTGGTGGAGCCGGCTCTACCGGGTTGATGCCATATCGCCAACAATACTCTTTAATTTTCTCGATTTCCTTGAGATTCGCGCCCTTTGATTGTTTCAATTGATCTATATTTTTACAGACCATATAATCGATGTTATTCCAGCAGCGGCGGGTGATATCCGAGCAATTGGCTGGAATGGTATTCTTGTATGGGTTTTCACAATATTTCGTAATCGTGGATACGTCGCGGCAGACTCCACACAAGCTCATAATGGTCTTCTGATAATCAGAAGGTTTTTTGGGAGGATTGAGAAGATATCCGCGGCAGATCGATTCCGTATAGGCAGAATCCCATGTACAGCCAGCATAGGTCTGATTGAGCATTTGTCCGTAAGGATCGTAAAAATCACCGACTTTATCAGGAACTTTTTTCCAGAACTCAGAACCATAGGGAGGATAAAGTCCCCTTTTCTGCAAATCCAATTCGAAATTGATGCAATACTTGTGAAAAAAGGTTGGGATGCGGCCATCGCTGCAGGCCTGTCGAAATTCATACATGATCGAGCAATATGCATCGATTTCTTTTTGTCTGTCTTCTGGTTGTGCCAATGGAGAATTGCTGCAAATGCTGAAGTCCTCTATTGCAATTCCCCACTTGAACGCTACTTTCATCATATCGGGACATTCCCGACGCTGAGGCTTCCAGTTTTCATCATAAGGCGGATAAACGGTTGTCGGCTTTGGAGTTTGCAACGTAGGGAAAATCTTAAATTCCGGTGTTGCGGACGGCACACCTCCCTTGTCCCCTTCTCCCCCCGGCCCTGGAACAGGTGGCGATGCGGCAGGCGATGTAGGTGTTGCGGATGGCACACCGCCCTTGTCCTCTTCTCCTCCTGGCCATGGAAATATTGGTAAGAATGCGGACAGTGTAGGCGTCGGCGTTGCGCTCGGCACACCCCCCTTGTCCTCTTCTTCTCCCGGCGCATCCCCGGGCGGAATTTGTTTATTGCCATCCTCCGGCACACCTCCGGGCGGAATTTGTTCGCTGTCGCCCCCAGGCACATCCAACAGGTTCCCCTCTTCCCTGACGACCGCCAGCAACGTCGTTTCGTCAGCCGGGATGAACAGGTTGACATTGTCAAAGGTACAGCGCATGCCATAATCAACCACGTTCCCGCTTTGCACCGTGTAATGGATTAATCCGGGCGTCACCACCGCAACGTCCTTGTTCCGCCGCAGCTCTTTCCCATCCACCAGTACGGATATATCCGCTCCGTTGGCAAAGACCGCTACTTTGAAGGTCCGTTGGCTTGCAAACGGGTTGGCAAAATATTTCCTTCCATACGAGACAAATTTTCCCTCCTTCAGCCCCCACAGGAAATCTTTCCCTTCGGTTACCAGTTGAGTATGCAGAAAACTGTCCGGCTCTTCCGTCCGCGCGTCATCGTTATTGCGGAAGATAAACCCGCAGCCGGTGTACAGCTGGTCCGAATACATGTGAGCCGCGTTGAACGTGATGTCCGCGCTGACAACAAAATTCTCAACCTCGTTGTCAAACAGTCGAAACAGCTTGCTCTGCCGGTTATATTGATTGTATTCACCGATAAACTGATCGAGATGGTAATAATCCCCCTCATCAGTTGAGATCCGGCTGGACCGGATGCCTTCCGCTATGGTTTGTTGAAAGTCTAAAGGGATTTCCTCAGTTGTGATTGGATGAACTCTGCCATCCGACAATTGTGCCATTGCGCTGCCCCATAAGCAAACCGCGCACATAAGTAAGCAAATCAACAAGAAACGCTTCATAGTCGACTCCTTTGCTCATTAATTAGATTATAGAAGATTATCTTCATTATTTCAATATAAAGCGCCTGACCTCATTTCCCGCCAGGACGGTTCAAAGTCAGCCACATCCAGCTTTACAAGTTTCGGGAGCGCCCTCCTGAATCGCTTTCTCTCAGGAACACAGGCTCACATGTTTCTGGACTTGCTCAACTTTTTCCCAGAACCACCATACGATCCATCATTTCAACCTTGAATCCGGCTAAAACAAATGCTTCTATAAAAATTATGAGAACTTTACAGAACCCACAAAATACTATTTATATTATTTATATAGATATTGAATTATTTTGACTTGACAAAAACAGGGGATCGTTTAAAATAAGCAGTGCATTTTAAGCCGAAGTGGCGGAACTGGCAGACGCGCTACGTTCAGGGCGTAGTGAGTGTACTCTCATGAGGGTTCAAATCCCTCCTTCGGCATAGTATTAATCAATCAGTTTTTGGAAATATAAGCTACACTGTTTTTCATAAGCTTCCCTTTCAGGGATGATGTTTTTTAATCCGCCTGACTTTCCAGGGGATTAATTTGTTTCTAACAGCACGCTTATTCAACAGGAGTTCTTTAATGAACTGTACTGACTTTTCGATTGTTTCGTAAACAGGAGGTATTTATGCTTGGGGCTATCATCGGGGATATTGTCGGTTCCAGATTTGAATTCAACAATCACCGCAGTAAAGATTTCGAGCTGTTCGGTAGTGGATGTTTCGCCACGGATGACAGCATAATGACATTGGCAATCGCAAAAGCGATCATGGAAGCAACCTCTCTGGTTAAGTCTGCTAATGATCATGCCGGATTCTACAGGGAGCTTTCCCGACTTACTGTGGAGAACATGCAGCAGCTCGGACGCAAATATCCAAACTGTGGTTTCGGGGGCAGATTTTACGGATGGGTCTTTAGTGATGACCCACAACCTTACAACAGTTTTGGCAACGGGGCAGCCATGCGCGTCAGCCCGGCCGCATTTTCAGCAAACAGTCTGGAAGACGCCATTGCCCGATCTGAGGCGGTAACCAGGGTTACGCACAATCATCCCGAGGGGATCAAAGGCGCAAATGCAACGACTACAGCCATTTTTATGGCGCGCGCAGGGGCATCCAAAAGTCAGATTGGCAAAGAAATCAGCGAAAAATATTACCCCCTGAACTTCAAAATCGATGAAATTCGTGAGACCTACCACTTCAACGAGACCTGTCAGGAAACCGTCCCGCAGGCGATTCAGTGTTTTCTGGAATCGGTCTCTTTTGAAGATGCCATCCGTAATGCAATCTCGATTGGCGGAGACAGCGACACCGTCGCTGCCATAACCGGTAGCATCGCCGAAGCGCACTACGGCGTTCCCGAAGACATCAAAGAAGAGGCGCTCGCGTATCTGGACGATGAGTTATTGGCAATTTACAACAAATGGGTGGCGTTTGCCCCGCCATGTCAGAGCGACAGCTTGAAACAATGAATGGATTATAGCGAATTCAATAAGGCGCGCTGTCTTTCAATGCATCCGGCAGTCATGTTTCGCGGTAAACTTAACGCGATGAAAAAATTGCCGGTAACAAAGAAACAATTCTGGTTGATCATTGCCATTCTCTTTATCATCGCATTTCTGATCGATCTGAACAGTCGTATCATTACCTTAAAAGCGCTGCAGCAACAGAAATCGATCCTCGAAACCGATGTCGCAAAGTTGCAGATTACCAAAGTGCTGGTGGAAGAGAAAATCGGTTATGCAGAATCCGATGCTGCCGTAGAAGCCTGGGCACGTCAGCAGGGGATGATGATGCAGGAGGGCGACAACGTCATTATTCCGATTCCTGTCGGCAACACTACACCGACGCCCACGCCCATTCCTACCACCCAGCCTGTGGTCTACCAGAACTGGGAAGTCTGGAAAGCGCTGATTTTCGATTAACGGATAAAGAGGAAGATACCTGTTGACTGCAACCATCATTGATGGCAAAGCCATTGCCAAGCGAATTAAAGATGAAATTGCCGAAGAAATAAAAGTCCGCAATCAGTTTGGCATGCCCGCGCCTGGGCTCGCCACCGTTTTGGTCGGAGATGATCCAGCCTCCCAGATTTACCTGCGCAATAAGATTCGCACCTGTGAACAACTGGGGATTCGCTCGTTTTCCTATACGCTGCCCGCTGACGCAGAACAAGCTGAGCTGGAACAGCTGATCCGCACGCTTAACGAAAATCCTGAAATTCACGGAATTCTGGTGCAGCTGCCGCTGCCGCCACAAATTGACGAATATCAGATCCTTTCACTGATCGCTCCTCAGAAAGATGTAGATGGCTTTCACCCGATCAACGCCGGCATGCTCTCACGAAAAGAGAGCGATCCGTGGTTCATTCCCTGCACCCCTTCAGGAATCCTGATCCTGGTCCAGAGTATCGTTTCCGATATTGCCGGTAAAGAAGTGGTAGTAATCGGTCGGTCATCGATTGTAGGTATGCCAACCGCCCAGCTGTTGTGCCGGAATAATGCTACGGTCACTATCTGCCACCGTCAAACGCAGGAACTGCCAAAAATCTGTCGTCGGGCTGACATTCTGGTGGTAGCGGTTGGGAACAGCCGGATGGTGAAGAGCTCGTGGGTTAAACCCGGTGCTGTCGTGATTGACGTCGGAATCAATCGTATCCCGGATCCAGCTGACCCATCCAAAACCATCCTGACCGGTGATACCGATTTCGATGAGATCGTAAATGTCGCGAGCGCAATAACTCCGGTTCCCGGCGGTGTCGGACCGATGACCATCGCCATCCTGATGCGAAACACCCTGGCAGCAGCGCGCCGCGAAAAACCTCTCTAATAGCAACCCCTCTTTTTTATAAAATTTATCCACCGCCTGCACGATACCTCACGTGAGGTAATACATTCAACCATAAAGGTTATGATGAATAGCCTATTGTCAGACAAATGATTTTCGAGTATAACATTAGGTGCTTCAGTTGTTCAGACTAATACTCGGAGGACATATGGGAACGCAATTAATCAAGAATGCCTTACTGCTTGCGACAATGGATGACAAGCGGCAGGAAATACCCAACGGAGGACTGTTTATCCGCAATGGATTTGTTGAAAAGGTCGGTAAAACAGAAGAGCTGCCAACCGAAGCAGACGAAATTATTGATCTTTCTGGTCATGTGGTGTTGCCCGGTTTGATCAACACCCACCATCACTTTTATCAGACCCTCACACGAGCAGTTCCCGGCGCACAAAATTCCAATTTATTCAATTGGTTGAAGACCCTTTATCCCATTTGGGGAAGGATGACCAGTGAGGACATTTATATCTCTGCTCAAACTGCAGCAGCCGAGCTGGCGCTTTCAGGTTGCACCACGGCCTCTGACCATTTGTATATTTTCCCCAATGATTCAAAACTGGATGACGAGATCGCCGGTGTCAGTCAGGTCGGACTGCGCTTTCACGCCTCGCGCGGGTCAATGAGCCTGGGTGAGTCCAAAGGCGGCCTGCCACCGGACAGCGTTGTTGAAGACGAAGATGCCATTCTGAAAGACTGCGCACGCGTCGTTGAACAATTTCACGATCCAAATCCGGGCTCAAAACTGCAGATCGTTTTTGCCCCCTGCTCACCCTTTTCCGTTACTGGTGAATTGATGAAACAGAGTGCAAAACTGGCACGGCACTATGGTGTGCATCTGCATACCCACCTGGCTGAAACAGAAGATGAAGAAGCCTTCACGCTGGAAAAATTTGGTTACCGCCCAGTAGACTACATGGCAACGCTTGACTGGCTGGGCGATGACGTATGGTTTGCCCACTCCATCCATGTTTCCATGCAGGATATCAAAGCCTATCAACGCTGTGGCTGCGGTGTGGCACACTGCCCAAGTTCCAATATGCGCCTCGGATCAGGCTTCGCGCCGATAGAAGAATACCTGCGGGAGGGGATCAAGCTGAGCATTGGGGTGGATGGCTCAGCCAGCAATGACGGTTCCCATATGCTCGGTGAAGTCCGTCAGGCTTTGCTGATGGCAAGGCTGCGCGCAGGAATGCGGGGCGCCTCTCTGAGCGGCAAGGATGCACCCAAATTGATCACTGCCCGGGAAGCGCTGGAAATCGCCACCCGCGGCGGAGCAGCAGTTTTGGGCAGAAAAGATATCGGTTCTCTTGAACCGGGAAAATGTGCCGATTTTATCGCAGTGAATATGAACCGGCTGCGTTATGCCGGCGGTTTGCACGATCCTCTGGCAGCATTGGTATTTTGTAATCCGGGATGGGTGGACTACAACTTTGTCCATGGTCAGGCAATTGTACGCAACGGCGAATTAACCACCATTAACCTGACTGACCTCGTCAAACAACATAACCGGGCAGCCTCAAGGCTTACTTCGATTGATTAAGAGACAAGGGAAACAACAGATATGAAAAATAATAACCAGAAAAAAGAGAAGGTCAATCTGTTCCAAAAACTGCAAAATGATTTAAGCAGGATCATCAACGAGACCCCACCCGGGGAACGTCTGAAGTCAGAACCGGAACTTTCCGCTGACCTGGGTGTCTCGCGGGCGACGCTGCGCGAAGCAATGCGCAGTTTTGAAGGTCAGGGATTGATCCGTCGCCGTCAGGGCGTAGGCACGTTTGTGCTCGACCGCAACCAGAATATTGAGACCGGTCTGGAAGTGCTGGAGTCGATTGAGACACTGGCATCACGGCTGGGGCTGGAAGTCCGTATGGGCTTTTTGGAAGTCAATCAGCTGGCAGCGGATGAAGCTATGGCAGCGAAATTCGACCTGTCGCTGAAAAGCCCTGTCAACCGAATTGCGCGTGTGATCTGGATTTCTGAGCGACCAGTTGCATACCTGATCGACAATGTGATTCCACAGGTTATCAGCCTTGAAGAACTGGACGATACCTTTACCGGATCCGTGTTGGATAAGATCTTACGACGCAACTCTCCTGAGCTGTCGTTTTCGAAAACGACTGTCTCTGCCACACCGGCATCGCCAGCGATCGCGAAGAAATTGCAGTTGCAGCGAGATGACGTGTTGTTGAAAATGGAAGCTTACCTCTATACCAAAGATGGGGCGATGATTGACTATTCTGAAAGCTACTTCATCCCAGGATTTTTCCGTTTTCAGGTGATTCGATCAATCGGGAATCAGAATCCTGGCAATGGGTAACAGCAGTTCCTCCAAGCGAGATCTCCTGCCTACTGTCCTGATCTCAGCGATCGTATTCCTGGCTTATGGAATTCCGATTGTTCTGGGATGGTTTGGTTTCTATGTAGACGACTGGATCTATATCATCAACAACCGTATGGCTGGACCGCAGAGCTTCCCGGCATTTGTCGCCTGGGACCGGCCGCATTCAGCCTGGATTTATATGCTGACTGGCTACCTGTTTGGCGACAATCCGCTTCCATACCATTTGTTACTGCTGGCAGAACGTTGGCTGGCAGTCTGGCTGGTCTGGAAGATCCTGCGGATCCTCTGGCTTGAGGCCCACCGCCTGGTAGCTGCAGCAGTGCTCTTTTTCGCCATTTATCCGGGATTTCAACAGCAACCGATCGCAGTCCAGTACATCCTGCATTTCGCATCGCTCGATTTATGCCTGTTTTCGATCTTTGCCATGCTCAAAGCCTGGCAGGAAACAGACGGTGATCGTGTGAACCGTTCCTGGTTTATCTGGAACGGTCTGGGGTTGGCAGCTTCCGCAGTAGCCCTGTTCTCCTGCGAATACTTCTTCGGTTTGGAACTGATTCGCCCGTTGATTCTCTGGATAGCGATTTGCAACCATCCGCAGGAAAAGAGAGCAGCCTCGCCATTAAAACAACTGCTGAAAAACTGGCTGCTGTATCTGGCGCCGTTATTCAGCTTCGTTTACTGGCGAGTTTTTGTTTTTTCGTTTCAAACCTACCAACCCAAGTTTCTTGACAAATTGGGCGAGCAATTTGTAACTGCGCTGGTTGATATGGGCAAGAGAGTCATCCGCGATCTGATCACGGTTTCCTGTTCTGCCTGGCGACAGACTGCGCGCATCCCTGCTGATCAGACGCAATGGATCGCCTGGACTGGCTTGATCATAATTTCGTTCCTGATGGTTTTTGGATTTCTCAGGACAAGAAAATGTCTCTCCAATCAGGATTCAGACAAATCGAAAGCCCCCGTAAATTCGGCACTCCAGATGTTCACGCTCGGGATTGCAGCCTTGCTGACTGCCGGTATCCCGTTCTGGATCACCCAACTGGACATTGAGCTGGCGTTTCCCTGGGATCGACCAACGATTGCATTCAGTTTTGGGGCAGCGCTTTTTCTGAGCGCACTACTGAATATTACGCTCAGTCACGGGTTCCAGTCGATCGCAATTGCTGTGCTGATTGCGCTGTCAATCGGGTTCCACTACCAAAACAATTTGATCTATCGCGATGAAAACCAAAAAATGGCTGATTATTTCTGGCAGTTGGCCTGGCGTGCGCCCGGATTGGAAAAAGGCACTATCCTGGTTTCAGAAGCGATCCCGCTCAATCGCTACAGTGATAGCGACCTGACGCCAGTGGTGAACTGGCAGTATTCGCCTGACCTCAAGGGATATGCCTACGATTATAAATATTTTGATTTGGACCTGCGCTATCAGCTCTACTTTGAGGGCCAGGAAGCAGGAACTCCCATCAGTCATGCCTATCGCAGCCACCAGTTTGAGTCCAGCAGCGACAAAGTATTGGCATTGTTCTATCAGGAAGATGGCTGCCTCAGGGTCATCACCAATGAAACCAGGTTTTATCCTGATTTACCGCAAAACCTGATCACCATGGCAAAACAGTCAAACCCGGCGCTGATCCAACTCAACCCACAAAACGGCAGCGCTGTTCCGCCCGCTTCGCTTGGCGAAGAGCCCGCCCGTGGTTATTGTTACTATTATCAGCAAATCGAGCGTGCCCACCAACTGGGTGATCTGGAAACTGAACATGCCTTGACGACCCAACTCCTGGATCAGCAGCTTGCACCGAATGACCAACTGGATTGGTATCCGGTGATCCGCGTTTTAGCGGAGAGTGGGGATTTCAACCGTCTGGAGCCTGTTCTCAGCGCTGCAAAGAATTCAGAGCGGACAAGTGATTTCCTCTGTAAAAAAGCACTCGAATATATTGAGGAGCAAAATAAGGCGCAATTCCAAGCTGAATTTGCAGAAATATGCAAATTCGAAACCGGAGAGAGATAGTTATGAAAAAAATGATGGGATATGAGTGTTCACTTTGTGGGAAAAAACTTCCAGCTGATTTTCAGGGGTATGTCTGCCCGGATGATAGCGGCAATTTAAACGTTCTGCTGGATTATGATGCCATAAAAGCAACTGTCCATCCGCAACAGATTAAAGATTCGCGCGAATCTTCGCTGTGGCGCTATGAACCGCTTTTGCCGGTTGTTGATCCCGGGTTCCAACAGACGGCGCTGCATTCTGCCGGCTGGACCCCTGTATATTACTTCCAAAAAATGGCGGAATCACTGGGAGTGCAAAATCTGTGGGTGAAAGATGAAGGCAGAAATCCAACCGCTTCTTTCAAAGACCGTGCCAGCGCAGTGCTGATCGCCCGGGCAAAAGAAATCGGCGCCAAAACCATCGTCACTGCCTCCACCGGTAATGCCGGTGCTGCATTGGCAGGCATGGCAGCAGCTTCGGGATGGCATGCAATCATCTTTGCCCCGAAGTCAGCTCCTCCAGCCAAAATCGCGCAGCTGCTGGTATTCGGAGCCGAAGTCATTCTTGTGGACGGCAATTATGATTCTGCTTTTGACCTTTCGGTGAAGGCCGCAGAGGCTTATGGCTGGTACTGCCGTAACACCGGCTACAACGCATTCACGGCCGAGGGGAAGAAGACAGCTGCCTTTGAGATTTGGGAACAGGTGATTGAACCATTCGGAAAATCCGATGCACCGCTCAATATTTTCGTATCGGTTGGAGATGGCAACATCATTTCCGGAATTCACAAAGGATTCATCGATCTGCAACGGCTCGGCTGGCTGCCGGTAATGCCACGCATTTTCGGGGTTCAATCTGAATTATCAAACGCTGTGTACCAGGCAT
Source organism: Chloroflexota bacterium (assembly GCA_012799995.1). Taxonomy (GTDB): domain Bacteria; phylum Chloroflexota; class Anaerolineae; order Anaerolineales; family Anaerolineaceae; genus Flexilinea. Next base: position 15,156 of record JAAZKE010000034.1, read on the forward strand.
GGCAGCGTGGAGACGAGGACATTCAACCAGTCCAGGCTACCACTTTTGCTGATTCGATTTCAGTGGATTTACCGCGTGACGGCGTGCGTGCTGTCAGGGCTGCAACCCAAACCGGTGGAGCTTATCTTCAGATTGAAGAAAACGCTATTTATGATGGGATTTCAGCATTAGGGAAAGTAGGAGTCTTCGCCGAACCTGCCGGAGCAACGGCTTATGCCGGTATGTGCAAAGCGCTTCGCGAAGGACTGATCGATTCCTCAAGCGATGTGTTGGTTGTTAATACCGGATCCGGACTGAAAGACATCCGCTCAGCCATGAAAGCGACTGGTGAAGCAGTTGTCATCCATCCCGATATGGCATCATTGGAGCAATACCTCCAGAAAAAAGAAGAAATAAAGGGCTAAAAAAATGAAACCTGTTTATTCAATTGTCATTCCGGTTTTTAATGAAATCGAGGTATTAGATACGCTCTACAGTCGGATGACAACAATGTTGGAGAAGCTTAACGAACCCTGGGAAATCATCCTGATCGATGACGGGTCCAGCGACGGTTCTTCCGAGACCATGCGCAACCTGTCTGAACGGGATCCGCGGATTCGGGTGATTTTCTTCTCGCGCAATTTCGGTCATCAAATTGCGGTGACCGCTGGAATGGATCACGCTTTGGGTGATGCAATCGTAGTCATCGATGCTGATCTGCAGGACCCACCGGAAGTCATCCCTGAGCTGATTGAAAAATGGCGTGAGGGATACGAAGTTGTCTTTGCAGTCAGACAGGAACGGGAAGGCGAGACCTGGTTCAAGAAGACCACCGCCAGCCTGTTTTATCGCCTGATCTACAAGATCACCGATGTGAAGATTCCGCTTGACACCGGCGACTTCCGGTTATATGACCGCAAAGTCGTCGATGTGATGAAAAAGATGCGCGAGAAACACCGCTTCCTGCGTGGAATGTCATCGTGGGTAGGCTACCGCCAGATCGGTGTTCCCTATAACCGTGCCAAACGGTTCGCGGGGTCAACCAAGTATCCGTTCAAAAAGATGATCAAACTGGCGTGGAATGCGATCACCGGATTTTCCTACGTGCCACTTCAGTTGGCGATGGTATTGGGATTCATCGTCGCTTTACTCAGCATCGTCATGATCCCGATTGTGATCATCGTGCGATTATCCTCAGGAAACGAATTGCTGGGTCAGGCAACCACGCTGATCTCCACGCTGTTTCTGGGCGGTGTGCAGCTGATCTGTCTTGGGATTTTAGGCGAGTATGTCGGCAGAATTTATGATGAAGTGAAGGACCGTCCGCTGTACGTGGCGGCGGATATTACCAAATCTGTTTATGATCCGGATTCCGGGAATCCGAGAAATTTTGATCAATCATCCAAAGGAGAAAAAGAGGTAGAAAATGGCGAAAATTGATTTATCAATTAAGAAAGCGCGATTGAAGAACGCAGTTGAACGGGCACGGGAAAAGAATATCATCATCCCAACCTATGAGGAACAGATTCATCCGGAAAAAATCCCTGCGAAAATCAAAAACGAACTGAAATCAATCGGTCTGTGGGATATTAATCCACGAAACCTGTTCCGAATCACATGGAAAAACGAACCGGTTGAGAGCGGTGGTGGTTTTGGTAAGACCAATTACGTTGAGTTGCCTTCCAGTCTGACCGGCGTAGATGCACGCATCGTTGCACTTGTCGGAAGATGGTTCCCAACTGGCGCCCACAAAGTCGGCGCAGCTTACTCCTGCCTGGTTCCGCGACTCGTCACTGGTCAGTTTGACCCCACCGTTGAAAAAGCGGTTTGGCCATCAACCGGAAATTATTGCCGTGGCGGCGCCTTTGACTCGGCATTATTGGGCTGCAAATCCGTAGCAATTCTGCCCGAAGGCATGAGCCGGGAGCGGTTCGAATGGCTGGAACATATAGCTGACGAAGTGATTGCAACCCCGGGCACCGAATCCAACGTCAAGGAAATTTTCGACAAGTGCTGGGAATTACGAAAGAGCGGCGATGCTTTGATGATCTTCAATCAGTTCGATGAAATGGGCAATTACCTGTGGCACTATCACGTTACCGGTAAAGCCATGGAAGAAGTCTTCAACATGATTAAGAATAAGAATACCCGATTCACCGGTATGTGCTCCAACACCGGTTCGGGTGGTACCATCGCCTGCGGTGATTATCTGAAGTTGCTCCATCCGCATATGAAAATCGTTGCCAGTGAAGCACTGCAGTGCCCGACCCTGCTGAACAACGGTTTTGGCGCTCACCGTATCGAAGGTATTGGTGACAAGCACGTTCCGTGGGTCCATAACGTACGCAATACCGACTTCATCACTGCCATTGATGACAATGCCTGCGTCCATCTGCTGCGCCTGTTCAATGAACCGGAAGGGCGAAAATATTTGATCGACAAGGGTGTTCCGGAAGAAATGGTAAACAACCTTGATCTGATGGGAATTTCCGGTGTTGCTAACCTGCTGTCAGCAATCAAATTTGCGAAATACAACGAGTTGACTTCCAATGATGTCGTAATGACGCTCTTCACTGACTCGCTCGACCTCTACAGCACCCGCCTTGAAGAGTACCGTCAGGACTTCGGCGAATTAACCCGTGAAGATGCAGCCTATGTCTTTGGCCGCTACCTGATGGGTGAAAACACCCACGATATGCTCGAGCTCACCTACGAATCCCGCAAACGCATCCACAATCTGAAGTATTACACCTGGATCGAACAGCAGGGTCGCACCTCAGAGGAACTCAACGACCAGTGGTATGATCCGAATTACTGGACAGAAATCGCAGATCAGGTTGGCGACATAGACAAGTTGATCATCGCTTTCAATGAACAGGTTGGACTCCTCTGATCTCATTTTTGTTTGTTATGAAAACAGCCGGTTTCCCGGTTGTTTTCTTTTAAGGTGTCACCATCAGCCTGCCAGTATTCCATCAGACTATAAGAAGGCCCAGTTCTGGCACATGAATATTTGTCGGTTTATATCTGAGATCTGATTCCTGCTCTGAAGTTGCTGATCATCCTCAAGCCCGGCTGGCTAGCCAGCATCGCATTTTGGCTGCCGATTGATAGGGTAAAGAGAGTGCAAAGTTTGCCCCACGGTCTAAATTCAACTCAGGTTTGTGGAGCTATTCTAATTTAAGCCTTTTAGCAACTCTAAAGACTTTTAAGATGGAGTTTCAATGTTTGACAGGAGTTTTTATTCTCAAAACCCTATAGTCAGCCTTCAAATTTAACTGATTCAAAATCTATTTGAAATTTACAAGAGCCTAAAAAGGCATTTTCATGCTATTCGTCTTAATATCCACAATCTTACAGAAACAAACGTCATAAGCCCTGCCAGTGTAACGGAACCTATAAGCTGGCCTATAGCTGCGGCAGGAACGGGTTCCAAAGGCCATGGCTCTATAAATGCGGCTAAGCAAGCTCTGAATACCCAAACTGCTGTTAAAAATGTATAAAATACAATAGTTTCGTAATTTAAAGAGAATGCACTTTTACCGAGAAAAATCAGTACAGCACTGCTGCCGAACAGCAGAGCCGAGAAGCAATAATTGGTATAGTCTATACCCACTATCAGATTTTCATATTGCATAGGCAAATAATCGTACCAATTGTAAAGATTCGGTACGAAAAAATGCCAAAGTCCCACAAGCATACTTAATACAAGGGTGGTATAGTATAAAATTTTCGTTATTATTTTCATGATTGCCTCTTTCTCCTTATATTCTAAATTAACGGATTCCCGAACAACTGGGAAAACCTTAGACAAATGACAGTCTGAGATAAAAACGGGTAAGAAGAATTTCAATGGTCACATCGGTATATAGTTAGCAAGTTGATCTCTTTGCCGGGGACCATCGTCAAATCAGGACAAAAGCACGGTATCGCTGCTCCCGTAAACCAAGCGCTTTTGGAGGATATTCATGCTCTTGCTAAGATTTTCCAGAATAGACAAAATTTAGAAAGGATACAATGAGTATATTATTACGGATCAACTATCAAGGCTGATTTTTTAAAGAGGTTTTTATGAGAAAGAAAACGGTTGTCATAACTTCCCTGTTCCAAGCCGAAAAGAAAGAGGTATTTGAAAAGCTGAAAAGTTTGAAAACCCTGCAATACATTGCTGCACCGTATGCCAGGTTCACTTCTATACATAATGATCAAAGCATTGAATGGAAAGAAGGTTCGTCATTTTCCTTCCGCCTCTACTTGTTTGGCATAATTCCTTTTGGCATTCATACTATTAATGTCCTTTCTTTCAGCGAAGATTCCGGGCTCAGTACCAGCGAGCACAATAAACATGTTCCCATCTGGAATCACCGGATTTATCTGGAATCTGTCGATCAGAAAACAACACGCTACACAGATGAGGTGGAAATCGGTGCCGGGTGGAAGACGCCCTTTGTAGCTCTCTGGGCAAAAGCCTTCTACAATCATCGACAACGAAAATGGCAGAAACTTCTGTCGCATGTGGATGGTTAAAAATCATTATTGAATAAGCCATAAGCTGAATTAAGAATATCTGAGTGTATTCATGCTGAGTTTTTTTGCACTCATATTGTTTCCATTCAGGTCTATAAGGTATTCCAGTTTTTCTGAATCATAAATCTTTTAAGAGATTTTTATTCGAACTTTACAATCCGGCAGCGTACAAAGGAACAGATATTGTTTTCGATATGAATTACACCGATATCGGGAAGCGGTATCGCATTATTTTGGAACAAACGGGAAGCCGTGTTCTTGATAACAGAAAGAATCATTTCGGGATTTCTTTAATCTTCCTGGTCGGGAGTGCAGGATTGATAATCAGGACGCTGGCAGTAAATATAATTAATGAAAAGGACAAATTCCTGAAAACTGTAGCGATTTTATAGTGTGTTGGCGGGGCGCATATGCTGATTTCGGGGCATGGGAGAAAGGAATCTGATGGAGAAAACGGTTTATCAAAAGCTGTTGGATATTAGCGATGACTGGCTGAAATACGCAATCCGTCTTAACCTGGGGCATGAACCTCAGGAAAATCTTGTTGAAATCAGGAATGCGGCGCTGGCGGATAGCCGCATAAAAAGATACCTTTCAGATATTGCAAACTTTCATAACACCCTGGTAACAAATCATAAGAATCCCGATTTACCGATACACAAACTGTTGTTTCTGCTTGACCTCGGATTTGATACAGAAGTTCCGGAAATCAAAGCAGCCGTTGATGAAATTCTAAAACACCGGGACGAGCACGGGTTTTATCAATCTATGACCAATGTGCCAAAGCATTTTGGCGGCACTGGGGAAAATGTATTCAGCTGGTGTCTGTGCGACGCGCCTTTGCTTTTGCTCGCCCTGTTAAAGGCGGATATGGATTATCGTGAATATATCAAACCCGGTGTTGACCATCTGGTATCCTTTTGCCGCGATAACGGATTCCCTTGCGCCGTCTCACCTGAGCTGGGCAAGTTTCGCGGACCGGGGAAAAAGGACGACTGCTGCCCATATGCGACACTGATAACGGCTGATTTGCTGTCATATATACCGGAGTATCGGAATTCACAGGCTGCGGTTGTTTCCGTCAATGCGCTGCTTGGCTTATGGGAAAACAGCCTTACTCAGCATCCTTATATGTTCTTTATGGGCACGGACTTCCGTAAAATGAAAGCGCCTTCGTGCTGGTATGATGTTGTCAGCGTAGCCGGAACTCTTAGTAAATACGAGTTTGTGCGGGAAGACCCGCGTTTTCTTGAAATGATTAACCTTATAAAAGGCAAACAGGATAAGGAGGGTCTCTTCACGCCCGAATCAGCATACCAGAAAATGAAGGGCTGGGATTTTGGGCAAAAGAAAGTGCCGTCTCCTTATTTGACTTATCTTTGCTACCTGATTTTCAATCGATTGGAATCGTGAACCTGTAAAATGCACTCTGCGTCGCAATTACGCACAGCGCCTTGATTACCATTCATCATATTCATCTACACCCACTGTCAATCCGGACAGATAAAAAAATGCTTTCCAATCGGTAATTTTCGGGATAAGGGGAACACCGTTGAGGGTGTGCTAAAATCGTCACAAGTCACTGATATCAGGCGATAAAGGGAAGAAAGATTGCAAATCCAAAAGGAGGTTTGCCAATGAAACTTTTCAAGAAATTCTTAAAGATCAATGGTTATGGTTTGATCATATTTGCTGTTCTTGTTGGGATAGTAGCTGTATATAATACGATCGCTCTTAAGTCAGAAGCTGACCGAATTATCCCGAATGGAGAAATGGTGGATTTAGGCGATTACAAAGTGCATGTTTATTCCGAAGGAGATGAATCAAAAGAGCTGACTTTGGTTTTTTTATCCGGGTCAGGCACTGTTGCGCCTGTATATGATTTTAAGGTTCTTTACAGTTTATTAACTGATGAATATAGAACAGCTGTTGTGGAAAAAGTGGGGTACGGATATTCGGATATCGTTGTTGTAGAACGTGATATTAATTCTGTGCTCAGTGAGCTGAGAAGCGCGCTGACTAAAGCGGGCATTCAAGGACCTTATATTTTGATCCCTCACTCCATGTCTGGTTTGGAAGCACTCTATTGGGCACAAAAATATCCGGATGAAGTAAAGGGAATTATAGGGATTGATATGGCTGTTCCAGACAGCTATGATGATTTTGACTTTAAGCAAATTGATCGAATGAAATTCCTGGGAAAACTTTCTACAAAACTGGGCTTGACAAGAATACCTGGATTGTATCCCCTTTCCAAATTGTCTTTAACCGATAAAGAAACAGAGCAGCAAGTATTATTAATGCACAGGAATGCACTTAATCCTGTTTTCATCTCTGAGGGAGAATATATCTTTGAAAATGCTCAAACGGTAAAACAAGGTGGGGAAATTTTCTGTCCGATACTGTTGTTTGCTTCTGATGGAAGCGAAGTCGGAGACTCTTGGGTTTCTTCGCTGAAGAAATTTGCTGAAGAAACCGATGCGGATTTGATAGCTTACGATTCTGGACATTATCTTCACCATTCCAAGAGTAATGAAATGGCTATGGCTATAAAAGAATTTCTCCTGGAAATGGGATATTAATTCACTGTATGGTTTCAGAAATGGTATCCGAAAAGAGCAGCTCAAGGGGAACAATGGACGCAAAAAAGTTTGAAACAATTTTTTCTTCGAAAGAGACATACCAGCTATACCAGCTGCCTAAACGCTGGGACGGCAAGGATTTCTATGCAACACTGTACAGCCATCTGAAAAAGTACCGTGAAGACATGGAGAATTTTTATCGTAACGATAACGACCTGTGTGCTGCGGTGAAAACTGTTTGCCGCGGCATATGCGCCGCCGTAGACGCCAGTTTAAGAGGGTATCCGGGGAAAGCGTACGAGCGTTTTGAAGGGGTAATGGAGATTCTCAACGAAGATCCGTTGCTGATCGAAAAGGAAAAAATCAACGAAGAACGATTATATCGTGTCGTTGATGTTGGAAACGCTACCGTACCGGACCGTAAAAGGGTCTTTCATGTTCCATTCAGCATGCGCTCAAAAATGGCAACCCAGCGGTACAGCATCCCGGGATTCCCCAGTCTTTATCTCGGCACATCGGTTGATTTGTGTTGTATGGAATCAGGCAAAGACCCGCAGCGCGATTTTGTTTGTGTGTCGCGCTATGAACTGCAAACCGACAAACGTATGAATAACCGTTCAAATGAAGACAATCAGAGGCCAGTATTTGACAACGATGAGTTCAAAATATTCGATGTATCAATAAAACCGGATAAAGCGATAGAGACGCTGTGCAATAATGATAAGGGTGTTGAAAAATATATTAAGTGGTATCCGCTTATAGCTGCCTGTTCCTATATACGCGCTAAGCGCGATGATCCCTATTCAGCTGAATATATCATCCCGCAGCTGTTTACCCAATGGGTGCGTTCAGAAGATGAGGATGCGGTCGTCGGCATCAAATATTTCTCCTGTAAATCTGTCTATGCATCGGGTCTTGGCAACAACTACGTATTCCCCACCATGGGAACTCCGTACCAAGTCAGAAAAACCATAACCGATTATTGCGCCAGACTGTCCCACCGGTTTAAGCTTACCGCTCCAAGATTCATAATGGAGTATGAGAACATCTCCAGCTGCAAAAAGGTGTTAGATGAAGATCCTGTTCTTGACTACATAGAGGGCTATAACGCCGGCGAAAAGGAAGAAATTGAAGGAGAATACACGATCCCTGAAGGAGCGTCTGCGATTGGCGCGTTTGCCTTCTTCTGGTGTAGATCGATGACAAGTATCACCATCCCGGACAGCGTGACGAGCATCGGTGATTTTGCCTTCTCCAGATGTAGCTCACTGACAAGCATCGCCATCCCGGACAGCGTGACGAGCATCGGTGACGGTGCCTTCTCCGACTGTAGCTCACTGACAGGTATCACCATCCCAGACAGCGTGATGAGCATTGGTAACGGAGCCTTCTCCAACTGTAGCTCCCTGACTAACATTACAGTCAATAATTCAAATGAATACTACACGATTGTGGGCGACATTCTTTATAACAAGAACAAGACCAGGTTGGTCTGTTACCCGGCTGGGAAAAAACAGACAAGCTTCGCAATACCGTCCGATGTGACAAGCATCGGTGACGGTGCCTTCTCCGGTTGTAGCTCACTGAAAAGGGTCTATATTCCGGGCAGTGTGATGAGCATCTGTGATGGTGCCTTCTTCAGCTGTAGCTCACTGAAAAGCATCAACATCCCGGACAGCGTCACGAGCATAGATAAACGCGCCTTCTCCAACTGTAGCTCACTGAAAAGAGTCACCATTCCGGACAGCGTGACGAGCATCGGTGACTGGGCCTTCAACCGTTGCAGCTCACTGTCAAGTATCATCGTCCCAGACAGTGTCACGAGCATCGGTGACGCGGCCTTCAACCGTTGCAGCTCACTGACAAACATCACCATCCCGGACAGTGTGACGAGCATCGGTGACTGGGCTTTCGCCAGCTGTAGCTCACTGACAAGCATCAACATTCCGAACAGTGTGACGAGCATCGGTGACTGGGCTTTCGCCAGCTGTAGCTCACTGACAAGCATCAACATTCCGAACAGTGTGACGAGCATCGGTGACTGGGCTTTCGCCAGCTGTAGTAAACTGACAAGCTTCGCAATACCGTCTAGCGTGAGAAACATCGGTGACGGTGCCTTCTCCAGCTGTAGCTCACTGACAAACATAACAGTCAATCGTTCAAATGAATTCTACACGAGTGTGGACGGCATTCTTTATAACAAGAACAAGACCAGTCTGGTTTGTTACCCAGCTGGGAAAAATCAGACAAGTTTCGAAATACCGTCCGACGTGACAAGCATTAGTAATGGTGCTTTCTCTGGCTGTAGCTCACTGACGAGTATCAATATCCCGAACAACATGACGAGCATCGGTGACGGTGCCTTCTCTGGTTGTAGCTCACTGACAAGGATCAACATCCCAGACAACGTAAAGAGCATCGGTGACGATGCCTTCTTCGACTGTAGATCACTGACAGGTATCACCATTCCGAAAAGCGTGACAAGCATCGGTGAATTTGCCTTTCAGGGTTGTGTCTTAATGACAAACATAACAGTCAATATCTTAAATGAATACTACACGAGCGTGGACGGCATTCTTTATAACAAGAACAAGACCAGGTTGGTTTGTTACCCAGCCGGGAAAAATCAGACAAGCTTTACAATACCATCCGACGTGACGAGCATTGGTGACGGTGCCTTCTCTGGTTGTAGCTCACTGACAAGCATCACCATCCCGAATAGCGTGACGAGCATTGGTGATGGTGCCTTCTTCAGCTGTAGCTCATTGAATACTGTGTATTATTCCGGTACGCAGGAGCAGGCAGTAATGCTCAGTATTGGTATAAACAATGAGAGTCTCCGGAATGCCACCTGGGTGTATGGTTCTTCCGGCAGTGAAAGTTGAGCATGGGCAGTATCTGTCACAATATACGCGTTCAGACTTAACAGAGACAATCATTCATATACAGATATGAATTTCTGCGTTGCGCCTGTATCCACAAATCTGTGTACCATATCAGGCCAATCATAATCCCAATGCAGGTATCCCTGATCGCGAAACCAGGTAATTATTGGTCATGTGGGGATGGACTTCTATCGCCCCGCCCGTAAAACTACTTCTCTTTGGAGCCTGCCAACGCTTCCAAATGCTCACCGGTGACCCGATAGGTCGTCCATTCATCCATGGGAACAGCCCCCAGTGACAGATAGAAGGCAATGCTTGGCTCATTCCAGTCCAGGCACGACCACTCCAACCGTCCGCAGCCACGCTCAACCGCGATCCCTGCCAGATGTGTTAACAACCGCTTCCCATAGCCCTTGCCGCGATGAGCTGGCAAAATAAGCAGGTCTTCAAGGTAGATCCCAGCCCTGCCAAGAAAAGTGGAAAAATTATGAAAGAAAAGTGCAAAACCGACCGGTACGCCAGCCTCTTCCGCTATCAGCACTTCAGCTTTTTGCTTATCGAAAATCCATTCCTCCAACAATGCTTCAGTTGCTACCACTTGATCCGCCAGTCGTTCATAACTTGCCAGCTCCCGAATCAAAGCCAGGATCAGCGGAATATCCTTCCGATCTGCATTCCTGATTGTAAAAATCTCTTCCACAACAAACTCCCAATAAGATAAGTCACTACGGATCGCAGTTGCAGGTTATTCTACCGGAAAGGGATCAGCTGGAGACTTTTCCGTGGAAGTTCCCTGACATAACTTGCCCGTCAGAGTCAAACAGGACGGCTGTAAATTCTGTAGTAATCTGATGAATTAATCGTTTATCGGAAATCTGAATGAGAATCTTGCCTCAGGCAAAAAAGTCTTTTTGTCCGGCACAGTTGTCACCCATCCGACTGTATCTGTTGTGTCTTTTTAGTGACAGCTATATTAGTATCGTCAGCATGTCTGCGTCTAAAGATTCTTTTACAACAATATCATTTTCATATTTCAGTATCACTGAGAGGAGCAGCACGAAAAAACGCCTC
>JAAZKE010000035.1 GCA_012799995.1 Chloroflexota bacterium
CTGCAGATTCTTTATGCAATTTTCAATCAGATGACGCCTACCGGGAAATCAAGTTCCGGCTGGTTTACCACCTATCGACCGTGTGAATGGACCGGTATCACCTGTGAAAATGGTATGCTGACCAGGATCAACCTGAACGAAACAGAATTTTTCTGCAGGATTCCGGATGAATTCGCGCAATTGCCGAATTTGGTCGAGCTGTCGCTGACGAACATGAATCTGCGCGGTCAGATTCCGGCTGGGTTGCTTGCGCATCCAACGTTGCAGACGCTGAACCTCTCAGGGAACCTGTTGTCTGGTCCGATTCCACAGGGAATGAACTCAACGCAACTGGTCACGCTGAACTTGTCGAATAATGTGTGGACCGATGCCAAACAACAGAAAATGAATGCCAGCATGGAAAATGCACTATGTAGCCAGGTTGATCAGCAAAGGCGGATGATCGCTGTTGACATGACGCCTGGCCTCGATGGATCAATTCCGAACACGATCATGTACTTGCCGTCGTTGAGTACACTGGATCTGTCAGGGAACACACTTGGCGGCGTTGTCCCCAGTGAATTTCTCCATTTGTACGGGTTATCCAAGTTGGACTTGTCCAACAACACCAATCCGAACCCTCTGACAATCACCGATTTTTCACTGGCTGATCGTCTTCAGGGCATCACATACAGCAATCTGAGCGGTGTGGTTATGCCTGCTCCTCCAACAGAGACACCTATACCGCCTACGGAAACACCGATTCCCACGGATACAGCTGTTCCACCGACGGAAACACCAATCCCGCCGACGGAAACACCAATCCCGCCGACTGAGACGCCGATTCCGCCAACCGAAACACCGATTCCTACGGATACTCCTGTTCCGCCTACGGAAACGCCAATTCCACCGACTGAGACACCGATTCCTACAGACACCGCCATTCCGCCTACGGAAACACCGATCCCTACGGATACTGCCGTTCCACCAAGTGCGACCATGACTTACACTTCAACGGCTACCTTTACACCGACTGCAACCTGGACACCGGTTCCGTCTACTGCTACGTTGATTCCCGCATCTCCGACGCCGTATCCACTGATTATCGTAGTAATGACTGCTACGCCGAGACCGGTTTGGCCAACAACCACACCCTATCGTTGGGTGACCGTCACTCCGATTCGATGGTATACTGCGACACCCTACTGGAAGTATTACCAGCCGACCCCACAGCCGTATACACCGCCAATCTGGTATCCAGTAGCAACGCAGGTAACTCCTTATACGCCGGGATATGTCTATCCAACTTCACCTTACTATCCTCCGGTTCAACCAACCAGACGGGCGACACTTTCCGGCATCAATCCGCCGATATGGTCTACCTATGTCCCGGCATCCACTGCAACTGTCCGACCAACCGTCAATCCGGCCAGCCTGTTTGAATTCAATTATGTGCTGGAGCGCATGACTGCCGATAACATTCCAATGACCTGGAAGAACACTGGTATGAAGGAATACATGATTAACTATCTAAACTCCAACCGTAATCTCTACCCAGGATTTGCGATGGAATGGACACCTGCTTCAAAGGTATGCGATACCGCAACCTGTCGCTTTGATATCAAGTCGATCCCGGAACCGCTGCTGCAGAGTGGCACGTTCTACATCCAACTGCAAGCGCGTGATAACAATGGGCGGATATACCAGAGCGACCCGATAGGGTTGCAGGTTTCAGGACAACGGACGCCTGCGCCAGTTGCTACCCCGGCAGGATCGTTTGAACGACCGGTGAAGAAGCCTTCATTTATTACACAGTTCTTCCGCTGGCTGTTCAGCCCGATCACGGGGTTGTTTGGAAGATAGCAAAGCAGGACGTGTTCGTTTATCTGTCTAAAGTATTGCCAACGCTTGTCTATCCGACTGGATTTATGTTCCTCTGTCTGATAGCGGCGTTGGCATTTATAAATTCCAGGCCGAAACTGAGCCGAATCATCATCATCCTTTCGCTGATCATAATCTGGATAACGGGTACACCGCTGCTTTCTAACCTGATGATTCGCAATCTGGAATCGACCTACCCTCCCTACAATGGCAGTGAAACGGCCAAAGTAATTGTTGTGATGGGAGGTGGAACTGATTCCTGGGAATATCCAAGGCAGATGGTGGAGCTCAGTGGTGCGGGTGACCGCATTCTCTATGCCTCTAAGTTGTTGAAAGAGGGGAAAGGAGATCTGCTGCTCTTTGGCGGTTCCTATTATACAGTATTGGATGGAGCTGAACAATCGGTGGCGGCTGAAATGGCTGCAATCGCTGAGGAAATTGGTGTCTCTGAAGATAAAATTCTGTTGCAGGAAGGCTCCTTAAACAGTTATGAGGAAGCCGTTGCCGACAGTCAGATTTTAAAAAAAATGGGGGAGGAACAGATTATTCTGGTAACCTCCGCTACCCACATGCGCAGGGCTGTTGCCTGTTTTGAGAAGCAGGGCATTAAAGTGATTCCAGCACCAGTGGATTACGCAATCACCGACAAGGAATGGGCTGCACTCACAGAATTCAATTTGAAGCGGTTTCATACCTGGATCATCCCGCAGAGTGGAAACATCCGAGCCTTTGAAACTGCATTGAAAGAGTATCTGGGTATTTTTATGTATCGATTGCGCGGATGGATCTGATCCCTTTTCGGGGGGTATTCGATAGAAATCCAACCTGAATAAAAAGAAAATCCCTCGATGAGAATCGAGGGATTTATGTGTTAATTGCAAAATCTTATTTGACTATGAGATCAACAAATTTCAGTGGCTGATTATCTTTCAGCTCAACCAGTCCGCGATTGCTCAAATGCAGCTCCTCAATCACAATCAATCCCAACAAGCTGAGCGTCATTTCCAGTGTATGCGAACTTGCTCCGGCTTGAAGCAGTGCATTTTCCACTGCTGTAATTTTCTCAGCAACCTTGTCCACCGATTCCACCGCCATTAATCCACCTAATGGCAGTGCCAGACTGGCTGCAACTTTGCCATCAATCACCACAGCAATGCCGCCGTTACTCTCAATTACGGTGTTGGCAGCGAGAACCATGGCTGCATCATCGGTGCCGATGACTTGTAGATTATGGCAGTCATGGGAAACGGTTGAAGCAAATGCACAATTTTTCTTAAAGTGCGTTCCAATGACAAAACCAACCCCTTTTGATCCGGTTATACCTTCCTTGGGCTGATGGCGATAAAATATCAATGCTTTGGCAATGTCACGTTCCGGATCGGCGGCTAACACTCCCCCTTGAGGATGAAGCGTTACAATTCGTTCTTTGGAATGCACCATTCCCGGGAAAATCTCAATAGCACGCACCTCAACTGACGTCCGATCTGGCGCTTCAATTTTGAAATCAGATTCTTTTAATTGCGGAAGGTGCATTGTTTTGAGGGAATCTTCCGGATAATCAAATGGTGGAATGTCAATGAGCAGCTTTCCATCAGCTGCAACTAAAATTCCATCACAGTAAACCTCATCGATCACGAATTCAGCCAGATTACTGACAATCAGGATGTCAGCAATCCGTCCGGGAGATATAGAACCGATAAAGCGTGCCTTTTCGAGCAATTGAGCTGGATTGAGCGTCGCCATTTGAATGGCAATTACCGGTGGAACGCCATTACGAATTGCTGCGCGTACAGCGCGATCAAGATGGCCCTCCCTGACGATTGTCGCAGCGTTGATATCATCTGTGCAGATCGTCAGATAGCGGGAATCCATTCCCGGATTATCTGTATATGCCTGAATTGTGTTTGGCAGATCCAACCAGGCGGTTCCGTACCGAAGTTGACTGTAGAATCCAAGTTCCGCCCGTTTTCGTACCGCATCGCCCGTTGTCACTTCATGGCAGCAGTTGATTCCAGTCGCTGCAAACGCGTTCAATCCCTGATCCAGGTCTCCGCTTGAGTAATGTCCGGTCAGTATCATGCCAGCATCCAGTGAAGTTTTGATGATTTTGTGAACCTGCTCATCTCCATGGATCACACCAATGAAGTTCATCTGTTCGCCTTGAAGCTGTGCCCAGCCTTCATCATAGGCTTTCTGGACGTCTTCAGCATAGATCTCTGCGCCGGTATCCTCGAATCCCTTCACTGCCGGAACGCACACTGGCATCGCCAGAAATGATTTTACAGGCAGGTCAGCCAGCGCTTTATGGAACAGTTCAACAGCTTCTAACCCCAGCACATTGGTGATTTCATGATTATCCGGGCAGATGGTAGTCGATCCATGCGGAATCAACCCTTTGACGAGATTCCGTGGATCAACCATCGAACTTTCGATATGCATGTGGCTGTCAATCAGCCCGGGAACAAGGTAGCGTCCCTTTGCATCTACGATCGTAGTATTCGCATCGGTTTTGATTTTCTGTTCGCTGTCTTTGCCAACGTAAACGATGAAACCATGCTTGACAGCTACGTCCATTCCATCCTGGATACAGCCAACGTTGACGTTGACCAGTTTCCCGTTCCGAATAATCAGGTCAGCAGGAAGCTTCCCCATGGCCACTGCAGCCAGGTCGGCGGTGACGGATGAATAATTTTTTGGACAGTAAACGTTTGGTGACATGATAAGTCTCCTTTTAATGATCCTTAGCGCAAGATTAAATAGTCGCTAACGTTCTTCCCGGAAGTAGGGCAACCCAAGTGCTTTGGGTGGCTGATTCTCCACTTTATGCTGCATTGCAACCGCAACCAGCACAAAAATCGTCACTATATAAGGCAACATCTTGAACAATTCCTGCGAGCGACGAGTGAGGTTTGGTATATAGAAATATGCCCAGGAGAGCAGTCCAAACAGGTAGGAACCCCAAATCGCTCGGGTAGGTTTCCAGGAAGCGAAGATAACCAGGGCGACTGCCAGCCATCCAAGGCCTTCAATTGAGCCATCACTGTCCCAGGTGCCTTTCATATAGTCCATCACGTAGTAGAGTCCGCCAAGACCGTTGATTGCAGCGCCGATGCAGGTCGCGAGGTATTTGTATTTGCCTACGTTGATACCAGCTGCATCTGCTGTCGCCGGGTTTTCACCGACAGCACGCAGGTTCAGCCCAACTGTAGTCCGGTTTAGGAACCATTTGAGTGCGATGGCAGCGAGAATAGCCAGATAAACCAGGAAGCCATAATTGAAGAACATCTGGACGATCGGCCCGGCAGTGGATACACCCCGAATCTTGGTTCTAAAAGCTGCGCTGGTCGCGAGCACGTTGATCTGACCAACTCCGCCGGCCAGTTTGTTCAGTGAGCCGCCGAAGAAATTGGCAAAACCACCTGCGAAAATATTGAATGCCAGACCGGTTACATTTTGATTGCAGCGCAAGGTGATCGTCAGGAAACTGAAGATTAATCCACCGAGCATGGAAAAAATGATTGCAGAAACCAGGGCGATCAGGATACAGAGTATCGGCACTGGGTTGGGGTTGTCCAATTCATAAAAGAAAACACTAATCAAACTACCGATCCCACCGAGATACATGATGCCGGGAACACCCAGGTTCAGGTTGCCGGATTTTTCGGTGAGAATTTCACCAATGGAGCCAAAAAGGATAACCGTCCCGAAAACGATTGATGACTGAATCAATGAAATAAATTGTGTCATGGAAGGATCTCCTTATATTTTCGGTTCTTGAACCAGACTTTGTAATTGATGAAGAATTCACTTCCCAACAGGAAGATGATGATGATGCCGGTGACCATATTGGATACATAGTCTGAGAGCTGATAACGGGAGGCAATTTCCATCGCGCCTTTTTCCAGGAAAACCAGCAAAACGGAAAACAGCACCATAACAAAGGAATTGAATTTCGCCATCCAGGCTACAATAATGGTCGTAAAACCGCGTCCCCCTGCCGTACTTACCGAAATCGTGTGTCCAGCGCCAGCCACAGCCAGAAATCCTGCCAGACCACAGATTGCTCCAGAGATGATCATTGTTCGGATGATGACCTTGCTGACATTGATGCCACTGTATCGGGCGGTGTTCTCACTGTCACCCACGACTGCGATCTCAAATCCCTGTTTGCTGTAGTTCAGATAGATGTAAATCAAAATTACCAGAATAAACACAAGAATGACATTTAAGGTATACATCTGACCGAAAATGGGTGGGAACCAGCCAAATTTGGTGCGGGCGTTGATGATTCCGACCGTATTCGAGCCATAAGGGTTTTCCCAAAGCGCGACACAATAAGAGGTTGTTTGAATCGCGATATAGTTCATCATCAATGTGAATAAAGTCTCATTGGTACCAAATCTTGCTTTGAAATAGCCAGGGAAAAACCCCCATATTCCTCCTGCAACAGCGCTGCAGATAAACATGATTGGGAGAATTAAGAGTGTAGAAACTTTCCCCTGCAGGTAGATCATACAGGCTGCGGATGCGATCCCGCCCACCAGCACCTGACCTTCTGCACCAATGTTCCAGAATTTCATTTTGAATGCCGGCGCCAGACCCAGTCCGATACAAAGGAGCATCATGGTATCACGGATTGTTACCCAGGTTCGCTTGTTTGTTCCAAAAGCACCCTGGTACATTGCCTGATATACTTTTAATGGATTCAATTTCACGATCGAATAAATAAGAAAGGCGCAAACAATCAGTGCACAAATGAGGGCCAGCAGGCGAATCCCCCACGCTTTGCGGCGGGACATCAGCCCTCGTTTGGAGATGCGAAATAATGGTTCTTTATGTTCTTTTTGCATTATGAAGATCTCTCCTTAATAAGCTGCGTCATCAGTAATCCCACCTCTTCTTTTCGCGTTGTCCGTGCATCCACAATTCCACTGACCTGTCCTGCGCACAGTACTAAAATCCGGTCGCAAAGTTCAAGCAGGACATCCAGATCTTCGCCAACATAGATTACCGCAGTTGATTTCAACTTTTGTTCATTGAGCAAGCGGTAAATGGTAAAGGAAGTGTTGATATCCAGTCCGCGAACCGCATAAGCTGTCATCAGCAGGGCTGGCTCAGAAGCAATTTCACGCCCGACTAACACTTTCTGGATATTTCCTCCAGATAGTCTGCGAACAGGTGTTTTCAGACCGGGTGTAAAGACTTCGAGCTCAGAAATGATTTTATCCGCCAGCAACTTTGGTGATTTCTGGTCCGTGAAGAACGATTTTCCTTTATCGTAATTTTTCAGCATCAGGTTTTCAGGAATGTTCATATCACCGACCAGTCCCATGCCGAGACGATCTTCAGGGACAAATGCCAGGTGAACACCCTTCCTTTTGATGTCAATTGGGGAAAGTCCAGCCAGCTCTTCCATCCCTTCCATGCCACCCTGCGCACTGAAGCGAATACTGCTGCCGCTCTCCAACTTCTGCAGGCCGGCAATCGCCTCCAGCAGTTCTTTTTGCCCGGAATTTGAAATTCCTGCGATTCCCAGTATTTCACCTGTGTATGCGGTGAATGAAACATTCTGCAACTTGGTAACGCCGTTGATATCTTTCACTGTCAGGTTGCTTACGATCAGGCTTTCTCGTGGATTGACCGGGTCAGGCCGGTCAATATTAAGTGTCACCGAGCGACCTACCATCA
>JAAZKE010000036.1 GCA_012799995.1 Chloroflexota bacterium
CTTTGAAACCCTTAACACACCGGAATTCAAGGCAAGTTACAACGTTCCTGAGCACTATGACCTGGTTGCAACCTTGACGCTGGGATATAAGAGCGATGAGCGGTTATCTGAAATGGAGCGCAAACCTGCGCTGATATTCAATCGATAACACGGAGAAGGGGATTTAAAAAAAACGACCCCTGAACAGAATTATCATCATACAGAGGCAGTCGTTATCAAGGAACAGGAGGTTTCTCCTGTTCCTTGAATTATTTTTTATAGGATTATATGGTCTAAGACCGATTATTCGGTTTTTTCGTAGGCAATTTCAACCATATCTTCAAGCAGTATTTCCAAAGACATTGTATGGCTGCATCGTCCCCGTGCTTGGAAGAAGCTGCAATCGCAATGCCATTGACCGTTTTCATAAACAACGACGTGAGAATCGTTTGCTCCGTCCATGGTCACTCGAAAAGAATTGAATGTGTAGCGATTTCTTTCTTTTGCGTACTGCTTGGCTTTTTCCATTTTACTGATCATCGAATAGTCCATATTGAATTCCCCCATTTTCATATTCTATTAGTGTCTTTAACTTCACTATACAAAAACTTTGCTGAATGTCAATTGTTTTTCGTCATTAATTTTGATGACAATTAATCTCAACGATAAGCTCAGGATTTATCCCAGTTTTCGCGGATTTTTCTCCAGGATTCGTCCAATGATTCAGGGATGACACGTGTCTTTCCGACGGTGGTCATGAAGTTGGAATCAGCTGACCAGCGCGGTAAAACGTGGAAGTGTAAATGTTGATCAATCCCTGCACCGGCTGCAGACCCCATATTCAATCCGACATTGATACCCTGAGGCGAATAGGTCTGTAACAATACATGCTGCGCTTTGACAACAAGATCCATCAATTCATGCAGAACGCTTCTGTCGAGTTCATCCAGCGTGCTGACATGCTGATTCGGGATCACCAACATATGCCCATTGTTGTATGGATAAAGATTTAATATCACAAAGGCGTTTTCACTGCGATGGATAATGAAACGGTCCAAGTCGTTTTCAGCTTCCAGAGCGGAACAGAAAACACAACCGCGTTTCGTTTTTCCTTCTTCTTTACTGGCAATATTTGTTACATAGCTGCTGCGCCAGGGAGCCCACATTGTTTCCATGAATCTCCTCATTTCCATTCCCTTTTGTCGTCTGATTGGGTTGCGTCATTTCTTCTCCCTTTTCATCCGCAAATAACAGCTGAATTGATCGGAATTTCTTCCGGCAGCATTATCAAAACAATTTTTGCAACCGGATTTCTGAGCTATCAACCCTCAGAGCGTGGAATTGTCCCCTAATGATAAATCAGTTTTCCCATTTCAGTAGATTTTCACCACCCCGAACCTCTGATTTTCTTCCATAAATCCTTTACTTGTCATGAAAAATTCAGGATTAAAAGCATCTTTGAACGATGGGAACAGCTTCGTGATATACTTCCGCCAGTCAATCTTTAAGTGCGATACTGTGATGTCGCCAAGGTGAATTATGAAAAACATTCCATCGAAAACTGTTTCTGATCTTGCGCAACCAACCGGTGTTCCGCAAGATTTTTTATATCGGCACTATGAGTATCTATAAAGCTTCCATCCTCGATGAAACAGCGATAAAACGCGCCTTAATGCGCATCGCTCATGAGATTATTGAGCGCAACCATGGCTGCGATTCGGTATGTCTGGTTGGTATTCGCCGCGGAGGCATTCCGCTGGCGAAGATTATCGCCGATAACATCCAGCAGATTGAAAAAACTGCTGTGCCCGTCGGCAGTCTGGACATCACGCTCTACCGTGATGATCTGAGTTCAATCAGCGATATGCCCACAGTCAACGCCAGCGAAATCAATTTCCCGGTCACAAACAAAATTGTGATACTGGTCGATGATGTGATCTATACCGGACGGACAGTGCGTGCGGCCATTGAAGGGATTTTCACGCTGGGACGCCCTTCCGCGATTCAATTGGCAGTTCTGATCGATCGCGGTCACCGCGAGCTGCCGATTCGCCCTGATTTCGTCGGAAAAAACATTCCCACCTCAAAATCTGAGTTGATTGCTGTCAACCTCCCGGAGTATGACGGGAAATTTTCTGTGGAAATCCATAAAGCCGGAGATTCCTCCGCTTCATTGAGAAAATAAAAGGAGACAAAATGTCGAAACACGAGAATCAGACCTTAGGATATTTACCAGACGAACAACCGCCATTTTTCAAAATGATCCTGTACGGCTTGCAGCAGGTGGTGGTCATGTTCCCCGCTACTGTTGCAGTGGCAATCATCACCGGTTTCCATATCTCCACGACGATCTTCGCCAGTGGCTTGGCAACCTTATGCTTCCTTTTGGTGACAAACCGCGAAATCCCGCTTTACTATGGATCAAGTTTCTCGTATATTTCGGCAATCGCCGGGATCATGGCAGCCAAGGCTGCCGAAGGTGCGGATCTCAATCTGCAGATTCAAACCGCCCAATTCGGAATCATCATGTCCGGTCTGGTTTCAATCGTCGCCGGTTTGATCGTCAACCGCTTTGGCAAGGATGCGATCGAAAAAGTGCTGCCGGCAACTGTCACCGGCCCAGTCGCCATGGCAATTGGTCTGACGCTGGCTGCAACTGCGATCTCTGATGCATCCTCTGCTCCGGCAGGGATCGCTGAAGAGGCTGTACAACTGGGAAGAAACCTCGCCTGGGTGATCTCACTGGTGACGCTGATTTCCACAATTCTGTTCTCCGTCTATCTGAAAGGTTTCCTCGGTCAGCTGACATTACTGTTTGGACCTCTGCTTGGCTGTCTGACTGCTTTCATTGTCGAACAGATTACCGGGATCACCTTCTTCCGCACACTGAATGAGGGAAATGCTTCCGGCTTATTTGCATGGCCGATCTTTACACTTCCGGTGCCATCCTGGGCTGCCGTCGCAGCGATCATGCCAATCGCGATTGCGACCATCCCGGAATCCACCGCGCACATCTATCAGCTGGATATTTACGTTAATAATCTGGCAAAAATGAAGAAATCCAACAAACATTACGCCATCGCTGACAAGCTCGGTCTGAACCTGATCGGTGACGGGATCGGTGACATCGTCTCCGCCATGATTGGCGGCCCTGCCGGAACAAACTATGGCGAAAACATCAGCGCAATGACGATTACGCGCGTCTTCTCAGTGCCGGTACTGATCACAGCCGCGATCATCGCCATGCTGATTTCCTGCTTCACTCCATTGATCAACGCGATCTACGCAATTCCGCAGGCAGTCATTGGCGGTCTTGAAATCTACCTCTTCGGTGCAATCGCTGCCCAGGGAATCGCGATTATGGTCGATAAGAAGGTCAACTTCTTTGACGCTAAGAGTATCGCGCTGATTGCGACAATCATGATGATAGGTGTGGGCGGTCAATATGCCTTCGGTGGCGCAATCCCGTTCTTCGGTATGAACGTGCCATGCATCGCCGGCGCTGCCATTTTTGGCATCATCCTCAATCTGATCATGAACATTGGCGGACCTGCTGAACAGGCGGTCGTCGCTGACGAGTTGAATAAAGAGTAAATTTCATACCAACAACAAAAAACATCCTGAAAAATCAGGATGTTTTTTGTTGGGTTGCCCTCAGGGCTTTTTCAACACCTCAATTTGGAATTCCCGCAACGGTTGTGTGTCGAGATAGGTTTTTTCCGGATAGGATGAGCGATCTCCCAGCCAGGGTGTAATCGTCAACTTTTCAGCCTGATCCATTTCCGCGTAATATTTTCCCAACGGACGCTCGTTATCCATCGACTGAGTGATTTCATATATAGACGTGCTGACGGTGTCCTGATAGTCTCTTTGGGTAGAGCGCAGGAACAATGGTATTTCCTCCCCGTCATCCGGCTGAATGGTTATATATTCGATTAAGTTCATCTCATCGCTGGATGTCAGCCAGATTCGCTGGCTGAGCGGACTGATCACCAGCTCCTTAATCTCGTAATCGCTTCCATTGACGCTGAATTGACTGTCAAGTTGATAGTGGACGGTTTTTTCATTAACCGCATTTCCATCAACTGCAAACTCAAAAACCCATGGCCCTTGAATAAAATAGGATCGAATAGAGAACTCCTGGTTTTCCGGGTCAACCTGGCTGATGATTTCAATTTCATTGATCGTCATTTTCACCTGGAATTGGTCGCCCACTGGATTGGCTTCAAAAGAGAAGATTTCAGAATCTGCCACACCCATCAATGCTGGAGGAATCCCTTCGGACGGCACAATCCAGTTTGGTCCAAAATCATAACTGCAAGGTTCGCCATCGCATAGGATCTCACCATTCAGATAAAAATTGGTGCTGTTCGCAGGGATATAACCGCTTAAAACCAGCGTATAGATCAGATGATCCTGATTGAGAACAACTTCAGCAAGCGTCAGCTCAATTCCTTCATCAACCTGCTGTGTGAGCTGAATCTGGTTAATATAGGGGTTATCCGCCGGCAGGTTATACAATTCGGAGAGCGAACCTGGAGCAACATTCTCCGCGTACCCCAGACCGCTGATCATAAACAAATGCAGCATGCTCACCAGACAAATGCTTAGCAAAAGCCGGAATTTCCTGTTATTTGGGAATGACATCTTTCCTCCTCTTTATTCCTGCACAGGGATGGTTTGATAAACGTCAAAGGATGCACTTTCCATGGGCGTATATCCGTTGAAAGGGGTTTCATTGGGCATAAATTTTTTTCCGCTTATATAGGGAGTAACATGCCAGGTATTGGTGAGCGACATCAGCTCATACTTGTTTTGATCAGGCTCATAATAAAGAACCACACCCTGTTCATCTGTATGCCCCCCGCTGTATATGAAAGCGATCGATACATCGCTTTCTGCCCCCAGCAAAAAACCTGCCAGATTCCCTCTGCTGGTGCTGATTTCTGCCGCAGAGTTCCCTTCTTTCACACCAGCAAAGCGCTTGCGCACGACAAATCGCTGCCGGACCGGGCTGACTTCAAGCTGCTCAATTTCATAATTTGTTTTTCCCAGCGTGATCATCTCTGACAACTGAATAATCCGTGTATCAGGAGCCAGTGCTTTGGCGTTCACATCAAATTCAAACACCCATGATCCGCTGATACGGCGATTAATCGCCTCTCCAGTCATATCCAAATCATTGGAAGTGATTTTCACATGGTGCGTTTCCTTTTCAAACAGATTGATTTCCGAATTGTAGGTCATGGTGTAGAGTATTACATTGGGTTTATCTTTCAGACGGTAGCTGGTTCCCCCTCCCGATGTGAGCGGCATTTCCCCATCAATTTCAATCCTCTCAAAAAATCGGACATGTTCCACTTCTTCCGGCAGATTTCCGCTGACCAGAATTGAATAACTCAGGTTGTAGGCTTCAACAATCACCTGATCCAGCTTGACTTCGATCCCTTCTAACATGGGAATTTCAGTATCATAAACCGCTGGTTGTTCGATTTTCGAGACATACGGAGAATCTTCTTCCAAGCCGAACCGCTGCAAAAAAGTGATGCCAATTTCTTGGAGGGAAGTACGAATCTGAGCCCAGGCTGTTTTCCCCTGCGGCGTGAACAACATCAGAGCGAAAACCGCCACGACCATCGCAATCAAACCTACCGGTCTCCAGAGAACGCGAGGTTGATTGCGAAAAAGTTTTCTTTTTTGAGCAGGAGTTGATTTTACCTGTATCACATTCTGCATTTCCACTTGTTGCTCCATTGCTGCCAGATAAGCAGCCAGACACACATCGCAGATTCGCAGATGATCCATCATCTCCTTTTTCATCCTGGTTGACAGGCTGCCTTCACGAAAAAGGCGCCATTCGAATTCTTCATAGTGCATTTTTCCTCCAAAGCTCTTTGATCATCTTCCGCGCGCGATAAATCCGTGTTTCAACTGTCCGTTCGCTCAGGTTCAACTTTTCACCGATTTCCCGATAGGAATTTTCGGAAAAGTAATGGTCGAAAATCACCTGTTGATAGTCTTTTGGCAGCTGGTTGATGATCTTCTGCAGCTGCTGCTTTTCCTGATCTGAGATCAGTTTTTCTTCAGGAGATGGATGGGACAAAGAGATTTCGAACTTCGCGCGCTCATCATCCAGCGCTTCCATCTTGATTTTCGGCTTGCGAACGAGATCAATGCAGTAATTGACTGTGATTCGTGCCGCCCAGAACTTGAAACCATCGCCGCTGTACGCGCTTTGGGATTGCAACAGTCTGGAGCTGACCTCCTGATAAACTTCCTCCACATCTGCCTGATCGCTGAAAAACCCTGAGATTATTTTCATCAGATATTTTTGATGCGACAGGATCAGCGCAGTGAATGGGTCCACCGTATCAGCGGAGAGCTGCTGAGACAGCCATTGTTCAGTCATGGCAGCCTGCAATCGATATTTTCTGTGCGATCGTGTGATCTTTCATACTTTGCCAGTTCCTTTCGAAAACATGCTGTTAATTAAAATAAACGGTTTAAATCACGAAAGTACTTCAAATTTAAAAGAACGATAGAGAAATCACCCCCCAACGATGGAATTCTTTCAAATTCAATCTCGATTTGCTACAATTAGCACAATTCAATCCTCATCAATACGACACGACAGAGGGAATATGAGCCACTTCATTGGAATTGATTTGGGTACATCCAGTTTGAAAACGCTGCTGGTGAAAGAAACAGGGGAAATCCTGGCATCAGCTGCCCGGGACTATCAATTTGACACCCCCCATCCGGGGTTCGCTGAACAGGATCCTGAAATCTGGTGGCGTGCGTGCGTTGCTACGGTACGGGAAACGATACAGAAAAGTGCAGTCGATCCGCACGATATTAAATCCGTCAGTTTTTCCGGGCAGATGCATGGGCTGGTAACGCTTGATAAGGATCTGAATCCGGTTCGTCCGGCAATTCTGCACTGTGATACCCGCTCAGGTGCGCAGGTAAATGAGTTAAAAGAACTGTTTTTGCAGGATGAGATTCGCAGTTTGATGATGAACCCTGTTTACACTGGCTTTCTGCTGCCCTCGCTGATGTGGGTACGCGAGCTTGAGCCACAGAATTTCACGAAGATCAAGTCGGTCTGCCTTCCCAAGGACTACATCAAGATGAAAATGACCGGCGAGGTAAGTTCCGATTATTCGGATGCTGGTGCCACACTCGCATTCGACATTCCCGGGTTGCGCTGGTCAGAAGCGATTTTAAGACGGGTTGATCTGCCAATAACTTTGTTCCCAAAAACCGTGGAAACCACTGCCATTGTTGGAAGGGTCAGCCGAATCGCTGCAGAGCAACTGGGATTGAGTGAACATACGCTGGTGATCGCCGGTGGCGGTGACCAGGCGATGCAGTCTCTGGGCAACGGGATGATCAACCCGCTTGATACCACTGTCAATATTGGCAGTGCCGGTCAGGTCTGTTTCCAAATCGATCGACCGGTGATCAATCCCGACATGAACACCAACATATTCTGCGGATACAGCAAAGACCGTTGGTTACTTTATGGCGCAACAATGAGCGCAGGGCTGTGCCTGAAATGGTGGAACAGCGTGATCGGCAAACGCCCTTATTCCGAACTTAATAAAGAAGTAGATCAGATTCCGATTGGCAGCGGCGGGCTGATTTTTCTTCCTTATTTGAACGGTGAACGCACTCCGCACCTCAACCCGTCGCTGCGCAGCCTGTTTGTGGGCATCAATCAGAACACCACCCAAGCGCATATGACCCAGGCTGTGATGGAAGGCATAACTTTTTCGCTATATGAGTGCATGGAAATCTGCCGCAATCTGGGTTTCGAGAGCAAGACGCTGGTTGCTTCGGGTGGAGGCGCGCGCAGCCCGCAGTGGCTGCAAATTCAGGCGGACGTTTTCAATCTGCCGATCCGCGTCACAGTTAACGAAGAACAGGCCAGCCTGGGCGCTGCCATTATCGCTGCGACCGGTGCAGGAATTTACCGAAGTCTGGAAGAGGGCTGCGACCGTGTGATCCGGTACCAGGATCAGGTGTACCAACCAAACCAAATGAATCACAACATCTACCTGGAGCTCTTCTCACTGTTCAAAGAAGCTTATCGTTCGAATCGCGCTTTGCTTGAATCACTGACCAGCTTCAATGCTCGGGAAAACATTCATGCTTAATCCGGGATGAATTTGACCGTTTTTTGGCGGGTTCATTTGGATTTTCTTTTTGACAAGATTGCTATAAGCTACTAAAATTGAAAAGCTGTATTGAATTTTTTATTGTCATGCAGACAATTGATCTTTTCAGAAGGAACCAAGGATGAAAGAATATTTAACCGAATCGATCCGCAATATTGCGTTAGTTTCGCACAGCAGCGCGGGAAAAACCACATTGGCAGAAGCCATTCTCCATTACACTGGCGCAATCAACCGCCTGGGAAAAATTGAAGACGGCTCAACCGTATCTGATTTTGACGACGAAGAAAAACGGCGCAATATCTCCATTTACAGCACAGTGATCCCTGTCGAATACAAAGACACAAAAATCAATCTGCTGGACACACCGGGATACAACGACTTTGTCGGTGAAGTGATCTCCGCCATGCACGTCGCAGACAGCGCCTGCATTCTGCTGGATGCGGTCTCCGGTCGTGAAGTCGGAACTGAAATAGCCTGGAAGTACGCGGATAAATTCGATCTGCCACGGCTGGTTGTAGTCAACAAGATGAATCGGGAAAACTCCGATTTCAAAAAAGCCCTGGCATCGCTGCAGGAATATACCGATAAGCGTCTTATCACCGTTCAGATTCCCTGGGGCGAAAAACTCGATTTCCACGGCGTGATAGATATTCTCTCGATGAAAGCCTATGATGGTAAAAACAAGGCTACAGATATTCCAGCGGAATACCTGGACGAGGCCAATCGCCTTCATGCTGAGCTCACCGAAGCTGCAGCTGAAGGGGATGAAGAACTGATGGAAAAATTCTTCGAGACGATGGAATTATCGGAAGATGAGATCAGGTTAGGCTTCTCCAAAGCTGTAAAAGCCGGCGGGTTCGTCCCGGTCTACTGTGCTGCTGGCGGTGCTGAGATCGGGTTGGAACCGATTTTGGACGCTTTCGTATCGTTGATGCCAAATCCCGCCGAAAGAAAGCCGTTTACTGCCAAAGACAAAGCCGGAGAAGAAGTTCAGCTGGTCTGTAACGACAAACAACCGCTGGTGGCTTATGTTTGGAAAACCACGGCTGACCCGTTCGTTGGCAAGCAGACCTTCATTCGCATTTTCCAGGGAACGATCAGCGCTGATTCACGTATCTGGAACCAGACCAAAGAAACAGAAGAGCGCATCGGCACGCTGTATATTCCGATGGGAAGAGAAACCATCAGCATAAAAATTGCCTCTGCCGGCGATATCTGCTGTGTTTCAAAGCTGAACGAAACCGTCACTGGCGATACCTTCTGCGAAAAAGGACACCCGTTTACCATTGAAATTCCGGAATTCCCCCATGCGCTGTATCGCGTGGCAGTGTTCCCGAAGACCCAGGCTGATTCCACTAAAATCAGCCCGACCCTCAGCAGACTATGCGAAGAGGATATGACGCTCTCCTGGTATAACGAAATGGCCACAAACCAGACCGTGCTACAGGGGATGGGCGATCAGCATATCGATATCGCCATTCGCCGCGCAGAGAATAAATTCCAGGTAAACCTGAACATCCGCGAACCGAAAGTTCCTTACCAGGAAACGATCACCAAAGAAGCTTCCGCCATGTATCGCCACAAGAAACAGTCCGGCGGATCCGGTCAGTTCGGTGAAGTGCATCTGCGCGTAAAGCCCAATCCGGATGCAGAATTTGAGATTCACAACGACATCTTCGGTGGGGCAATCAGCGCGAGCTACATCCCTGCAATTGAAAAAGGGATTCGCAACGTCATGAAGGAAGGCATCCTCGCCGGATTCCCGGTTCATGGCATTTACGTTTCGGTCTTCGATGGAAAAGAGCATCCGGTCGACTCAAAACCAATCGCTTTTGAAACCGCCGGCCGTGAAGCTTTCAAGCTGGCCTTCAGCGACGCCGGTCCGGTTCTCGAAGAACCGATTTACACTGTGAAAATCACCGTTCCTGAAGAGAATATGGGCGATATCATGGGCGACCTCAATACCCGTCGTGCCAGAATCATGGGAATGGCAAGTGAAAAAGGCGAAAGCACGATCACAGCAACCGTTCCGCTGGCTGAAATGCAGCGTTACACAACCCAACTGCGCTCGATGACTGGTGGCCGCGGTGTCTTCACCATGGACTTCAGCAACTATGAAAACGTCCCTCCGCACATCACACAGGAAGTGATCGCTGCTCGAGAAAAAGAAAAGAAAGAATCGGAGAAGTAAAGACTCCTCCACAGATTCATCTGAAGATAAAGCAGCGCGCTGGACAACAAACGCGCTGCTTTTTTATAAAAGTTATATCAGCATGAATAAAAAACAAGCAATGGTAAAATTGACGCTAATCTGAGACCGAAGGATGAGATGACAATGACTATGGATGAACTCCAACTGTTTTGGGATGGAATTCTTTCTGAAAATTCAGAAGAAGTTCTGAATGCGTTCAACTCAGTTTCTGAAGAGGAGCAACAAGCCTGCCTGACCCATCTGCAGAAAATGACCACGGAAGAGGGCTGGCATGAAGCTCAGATCCGTTCAGCCCAATTTGCGCTGAATCAATTAACGAAAAACGATAACCCGTAGAAAAGGGAGTTTGAAAGACAATTATGGCTGATGAGAAATTAACCCCGCGAAGTGAAAACTATTCCGATTGGTACAACCAGGTAATCCTGCGCGCTGATATGGCGGATTACTCTCCGGTACGTGGTTGTATGGTAATCAAGCCGTATGGCTGGACACTCTGGGAAAACATTCAACACGAGCTGGATCGCCGTTTCAAAGCGACCGGTCATGTGAATGCTGCATTTCCGATGTTGATCCCCAAGTCCTTCTTTGAAAAAGAAAAGGATCACGTGGAAGGCTTCGCACCGGAATTGGCTGTGGTTACAATCGGTGGCGGTCAGGAACTGGAAGAACCGCTGGTTATTCGACCGACTTCTGAAACAATCATCGGTTATATGTTCTCAAAATGGATCAAGAGTTATCGCGATTTGCCATTGCTGA
Organism: Chloroflexota bacterium; assembly: GCA_012799995.1. Taxonomy (GTDB): domain Bacteria; phylum Chloroflexota; class Anaerolineae; order Anaerolineales; family Anaerolineaceae; genus Flexilinea. The sequence continues at coordinate 11,128 of JAAZKE010000036.1, forward strand.
TCAACCAGTGGGCAAATGTAGTTCGCTGGGAGATGCGTACGCGCCTGTTCCTGCGGACGCTTGAATTCTACTGGCAGGAGGGGCACACAGCCCATTCTTCTGAAGCTGAGGCAAAGGAAGAAACGCTGCGAATTCTTGACCTTTATGCTGATTTTGCAATCAATGAGGCTGCCGTGCCCGTGATTAAAGGGATCAAAAGTGAGTCCGAAAAGTTCGCCGGTGCCATGGAAACCTACTCGATTGAAGCCATGATGGGAGACACTAAAGCGCTGCAGGCAGGCACCAGCCATCATCTTGGCCAAAATTTCGCAAAAGCCTTTGACATCAAATATCTGGACAACAACAACGAGCTGCAATACTGCTGGACAACCTCCTGGGGCGTTTCAACCCGCTTCATTGGCGCTATCGTGATGACTCATGGCGATGACAACGGCCTGATGCTTCCGCCAAGGATCGCTCCTTATCAGGTAGTGATTGTGCCGATTTATAAAAACGATGAAGAGCGCTCTCGAGTTATGGAAACGGTACAGAATGTTACCAGGCAACTGGAAGCTTTCCGGGTCAAAGTTGACGATCGCACCGAACTGACGCCTGGGTTCAAATACCACGAATGGGAACTGCGCGGCGTACCGCTGCGGCTGGAAATTGGGCCGAAAGATGTTGAAAAGAACTCAGTGATGGCTGCCCGCCGGGACATGCCTGGAAAAGCAGGAAAGACGATCCTGTCACAGGAAAATCTGGGCCCGCAAGTCGGTGCGCTGCTCGACACCATTCAAGCGGCCATGCTGAAGCGTGCCACCGAATTCCGTGACGCCAACATCCACTGGGCGAATAATTACGACGAATTGAAACAGATCGTTGAGAATGGCTGGGCGGAAGCCTGGTGGTGCGGATCACGCGAATGCGAAGCCAAAATCAAAGAAGAGACCAAAGCCACTACGCGCTGTATCCCGCTCAATCAGGAGAACAGCGAGCATGGAAAATGTATTTATTGTGGCAACGATGCCCAGCAGAAAATCTATTTTTCCAAAGCATATTAACAGCGAAAAGTAGGATCCCATTGCAGTAAACAATAAAACCCGAATTCGGGTTTTATTTGTCAATATGCAGGTATATTTCTAACAGGTTAAAGAGGAATCAATGGCAGCGGTAAATCTGCTCAAACTGAGAAAAGAAATCAACAGTCTGCTCTGGAAATTCACCGATCCGGAAGGATTCAAGGCGGATCTGATTCAAATTCTTTCGCAGTATGAGACCCTGCCGTTTCGCAGCTCTCAAGCCGTCCATATTACCGGATTGAGCCAACGCTCCCAGGTGCCACTGTTGGTCTATCGCGAACTTGAGCTGGCATTTTATCCGGTAGTGCTGGCGCAACCGGAAGCAGCGTTGGCGCTCGCTGATACGTTATGGGTGGAATCCGATGAAGCGGTTCGCCGGATCGCTTCCATTTTGTTAGGGCAAATTCCGCTTACGTACGCTGATCAGATCCTGGCACGGTTGTTAGAATGGGCTCAGACCGGGTTGGACCCTGAAGAAGTGAGCGTGTTATTCGAAAACGCAGCCTCGCAACTGCGCAGTGTGGATGTTGAGGTGCTGTTGCAGGCAGCAGCTGACTGGTCTCGTTCCCCTATAAAATCAACCCGCTTGATCGGCTTACGTTCGCTGATCTTTCTGCTCGAAGATCCCGGATTCATCAATCTGCCAACGGTTTTCAACGTTCTTGAAGATCTCTTCAGCGATCTGGCGTTAGACGAGATACCCGAAGTAACCCGCATCATCGAACTGTCGCTCGATAAGTCGAACATCGAAACCTCCTATTTCATGCGACAACAGCTGGAGAAAAATCCATCCCGCGAGCTGACAAGGATTTGCCGGAGGTTACTGCCGCAGTTTTCAGCGCAATCACAGGATCAAATTCAGCACATTCTCCGTAATTCCTACAAACGCGTCAAATAGATTTCTTTTAAATGAAACAAAATCATGCTGCAATGCAACGAATAAGTTAATCCAAACAGCATATAATCAATTCAATCGTCCGAATCATCAATGAGGAAGGGATATGGGTACTGAGAATCTCACAAGTCTTGAAAGGGTCAAAACGACCCTGCATCATAAACAGCCCGATAAAATCCCATTCGATCTGGGAGCATCCACCTGTTCAGGCATGAATATTTCCACCTATACCAGGTTGCGTAATTATCTTGGTTTGGAGAAAAAGCCACGCGAAATCGTTGACATCACGCAACAAACCGCCGTGATCCATCGCGACCTGCAGGATCGGCTGAAAGTGGACGTCTTCAGTGTCGCTCCGTCAGATCCGCATGACCGAAATTATGAAACCGATATTGAGCTTGATGGTGCCTATTACAAACGAACGGATAAATGGGGAATCCAGTGGAAAATGCCAGTCAAAAATGGCCATTATTTCGATATGGTTGCCAATCCGCTCAAGGAAATTACCACTGTTCAGCAGCTTGAACAGTATCAACTGCCTGATCCGGGCGATGATGCGATGTTCGCAACCATGAAACAACGCAACGATGCGCTTATTGCTGAGGGAAAAGCGACCATCATCAACGCGGATTGCGCCGGGATCTGGGAGATGTCGCTTTGGATCAACGGCTTTGAAAAATTCTTTACAGAAATGGCATCCAACAAATCCTTTGCCCATGCCATGATGCGGAAGATTACTGATTACAAGCTGGCCTATTGGAAAAAGGTGCTGGATATCGCAGGCGAGAATGTACTGATCGTTCAGGAAGCGGATGATCTGGCAACTCAGAAAAACACGCTGATTTCACCGCGCATGTATCGCGAAATGGTTCATCCCTATCATAAGGAGCTCTATCAGTTCATTCACTCTTACGCCAAACAGGAAGTCTTTCTCTTCTATCATTCCTGCGGCGCCTGCAAAAAGCTGATTCCGTATTTAATCGATGAGGGTGTCAATATTCTCAATCCGGTTCAGATCAGCGCTGACGGAATGGATCCGTTCAGCCTGAAACAGGAATTCGGCAAAGATCTGACTTTCTGGGGCGGTGGCGTGGATACGCAGCAGGTTCTGCCGCATGGCACTCTCCAGCAGATTCGCGACAACGTCAAACGCAACGTCGAAGCACTCTCCAAAGATGGCGGATTCGTGTTTACCACCGTTCACAACGTTCAAAGTGACGTTTCTCCGGAGAATTACATGATTATGTGGGAAGCTTTTCAGGAGCTTGCCTCAGGGGTTTAAGCTCTTTAAAAGAATCAAACAGTATCTTTGCCTTCCGGCAAATAAAGATTGACTTATAATAACCTTAAGGATAATCTTAAGGAATAAATGTCGGAGAACGGGAATCTCTTCGTTTTTTATAATCCATCTGCCGGAGGATATTACAAGAATGAACTCCAGCCGATCATTGAAAAATGGCAGAGTGATCACAACTGGAAAGTAACCACTCATGTTACCGAAAAATATGATGATTACAGCGAGGTTTTGAAGGAACAACCGCTTGATTCGTTTGACTTCATCGCCGCTTCCGGCGGGGATGGCACCGTTTCTCTGGTGATGGAAGCAATCCACAAATTGAGGCTTTCGCTTCCGCTGCTGATCATTCCGACCGGTACCGGCAACCTGGCTGCAAAAAATTTCAATATTCCACTCGCCCCACTCAAAAGCCTGGATCTGTTGATTGAGAACAGTGAAATCGGTTCAGTTGATTTGATGAAGGTCAACGGTAGCTATCGCATGTTAAATGCAGGGGTGGGGTTCAACAGCCGGCTGATGCGTGACACCACCCAGGATGTTAAAAAGCGCTACGGATTTCTGGCTTATTTTCTCAAAGTTGGTGAAGCACTCAAGCGCACGTCGCAGGTCAATTTTCTCTTGAAAATCGACGGCGAAATGACCGAAACAATCCGCGGCGCAGATGTTTTCGTAGCAAACGCCGGGCTGGGACTTAATATGAAGCCCATCAAAGAGCTGCTCAACCCCAGTGACGGGGTCGTTTCCGTGTTCGTCACCCGCCCCTCATCAGTTTCCGGCTTAATGGGAATCATCCGTAAGGCCATCAAGGGAGAAAAACGCGGCATTGATATTATCAGACGTTATGAGTTTCGTAAACATCTCGAAGTGTATCCGGATAAGGTGATGCTGGTTCAGTCAGACGGCGATATTATAGGTACGTCCCCATTGAAAGTTGAGCTGATTCCCTCCGCAATACAGCTTGTCATCCCAACCCGCGAAACTGCGTTTCCCGGCTTTGTGTCTCTCAAAGAGTACCTGGCAAAGCTGGTCAATACCTCCACGTAAAATCCCTCTTTCAGATCAATTAACGCTTTCTTATGTATCATTAATATTGATCGTTCATCCATTTTTCGGCATAGATCTTGCACGAATCCAGCAAGTGAAAGGCTGTATTGAAAGGACCTTAATGAAACATTCTCCATTGCTGAAATTTGTATGCCTGCTCATACTGGCGATGGCTTTCAGCATTGTTTTTACCGGCTGTAACAAATCGAACGCAACGGAAAAGAATACAGAGCAGCAGGCGCTCGCACTGGTTGCGACTGCGCGCACGACCAGGGAGAGTTCAGCACAGTCTGTATCTTTCCAACCGCTCTCGTTTTCGGGCCTCAGCAATGAAAATGACCCGACGCCCTACCCGGATGGGTATTTGCCAACGCTTCCACCGCAACCAACAGCACAACCGGTTGTGATCCAACCTACGGTGCCGCTGCAAATCGCACACGTCAATCCAGTTGAACCCACGCAGGAGTTAATCCCAATCGTGATCGTCCCTACCCAACAGCCAGACAGCCCGGAAAGCTATTCCGTCAGCGCTTCCATACCGGTTTCGGGTCAGGTTGCGACCTCCATCCCCAAGTTCGGCTTCCCGGAAGCGGAACCCAATCCCTTCGTTGAGAGCCCTGTAGAAGCGCCAGCTGCCCAACCTGCAGATCCTGCCGCACCCGCAACCGCAACAGCCGTTGAGAACGCACCACTGTATACCCCTGTTGTTGTCAACCCGAAAGCCGATGGCGCAAACTGGCGGACATTGCCGGTTGTTCCTGAACATATTTCGAAAACCGCAATGGACATTTACCGATATGGTGTAGAAAAAATGGGCAGAAATGGCAGATTCTTCTCCAAGATCGGCGATTGTCATTCCTTCGAGAATGTTTTTTTGGGAGAATATGACTACCAGGTGGGATCCTATACCCTCAGCGATTCCGATCTCTATCTGGAGCATGCCATCAACTACTTTCAGGGCGCCTTTAACAGCATGAGTTATGCGGTTTCAAACGGAATGAGCGCCGCTTCCGCGCTGACAACAATCTGGTCGGATCCTTATGCCTGCAATTATGGCGAATCCGCGTTGCTGTGCGAAGTTCGAATCCATAACCCATCGCTTATTTTCATCAACTTAGGCACGAACTGGGTGGTCGGCACCGATACAGCTGTCTATGAAGACTATCTGGATGAAATCGTTTTCAAGTTGATACAAAATGGAGTCCTTCCCATTCTGACGACCAAAGCTGACAATATTGAAGGAAACAACATGCTCAATCAGATCACGGTGGCGATCGCGCAAAAATACGACCTGCCGGTGTTCAATTTTTGGGCAGAGGCTCAAAAACTTCCGAATGGTGGTTTGGACGCAACCCGTGATAACATTCATCTCGCTGCCGAAAGCTGGCCGATCCGCAGTTATTGGGCATTGAAAGTCCTCTATAAGATCGGACATGACCTGAATCTTTTTTGAAATCTATAAAATCTTCTGATTGGAGCATCCATGAAACTATCGAAAATCTTCTTCTTTTTTATGCTGATCCTGCTTCTGGTGACTGGCTGTAAATCTGGTGATAACGCCTCAGACGCTCAAATTAAACCGGTTGAATCCTTTTACAACACCATCGTCTCTCAACAGCGCGATCAAATCGGCACGATCGCCTGCGCTTCCTGGGAAAAAGACGCTTACCGCGAGGTGGATGCGTTTATGGGCGTTAAATCAGAGATGAAGGATTTCAGCTGCACCGTTCAGAACAGCACTGCTGACGCAGCTGAAGTGGTTTGCAAGGGAAAAATCGCAGCTTCATACGGCAACGAAATCACCGATTTTCCAATTGAAAACCGCATTCATAAAGTCGTAAAAGAAAACGGAGAGTGGCGTTTGTGCGGTTTTTAGTATGGACCGATTCCGCAGCCTCCTGACCAATGAGTGGGTGATCGCGTTTCTGATCGCCTGGCTGGTCATTCTGTTCGTCATTTTTACAGCCGGTGATTCACCCACTTGGATTTATCAGGGGTTCTGAATGTTCCTGCTGGACATTGTCATTCTGCTGGCAGCTTTTTTCATCATTGGACTGATCCGAAATCCTAAACTGCGCACTGCGCTGATCACGGTTGCATCAGTCCTGTTTGTTTTTTATCTGCAACCGCTCGTTCCGATCCGCAACTTCGATTACTGGTTCCCTTTCCTCACATTGTCTTTCACGCTGTTAACCTGGGCGTTTTGTGCCCGTGACCCTGACCTGCCGATTCAAGCCAATCGGGATGAACTTGCGCTGATCCTGTTTCCCATGCTGATTGTGGCATTGTCGCGTCACACCCCGTTCAATACGCTGTTTACGGCATCCCGACCACCGGCGCTCTGGCTCTCGTTGCCGGCGATTGCATTCCTGTTTATTCTTTTGACAGGCAGCGTTCAACTGCTGAAAAAAAATCTGACGGTTCTTTACAGTGTGCTGATCACCTTGTTGATCAGTCTGCTGGTGATCATTAAGATGCCCTGCCTGGCACTCAAGGCTTCAGAATTTTTGCGCAGCATCAGCGGCCAGCAGATCGACTCCGCCCTGGCATCCGATATCCGCTGGCTGGGATATTCCTATATCGCATTTCGGCTGCTTTCGGTAGTGATTGACCGCAAAAAAGGCAGAAAACTTTTTGTCTCGCCCGGACAATTTGTCAGCTATGTCTGCTTTCCTCCCGCGTTGGCAGCAGGTCCTATTGACAGGCTGGACCGGTTCGCAAAAAGCCTCGCGGGAAATTTTTTAGCCTCGATCCCTTATGATGATGCATTTCAGCGTCTTGCAATCGGTGCATTTAAGAAGTTCATCCTGGCTGATGGACTAGCGTTCATTGCGCTTTCTCAACAAAATCATGCCCAATTTCAATCTTCCTGTTGGACCTGGTCTGCATTGATCGCATACAGCCTGCAAATCTATTTTGATTTTTCCGGTTACACGGATATCGCCATCGGGCTCGGGCTACTGGTGGGCATTCGACTGCCGGAAAACTTCAACCATCCCTATCTGAAACCGGACATTGCCAGATTCTGGAACAACTGGCATATGACACTTACGCAATGGATTCGTTCCTACGTTTTTAACCCGCTGACGCGCAAGCTGCGTTCCAATAAGCAACGGCCATTGCCACAATGGCTAATCGTTTTACTCGCACAATTCGTCACCATGGGATTGATTGGTGCCTGGCATGGTGTCACATTCAACTTTTTAATCTGGGGGGCGTGGCATGCCTTTGGGCTGTTTATTCATCAACTCTACAACGACCGGATGAAGGATCGGTTGTTGGCTTTGCAGCAGCGCCCGCAGATCTATCAGCTTTATTTACTCCTTTCATGGCTGCTGACTTTCCTGTTTGTCGCGCTCGGCTGGGTGTGGTTCGTGCTTGCTGAGCCAGGTGATGCGATGGCTTTCTATCGAATGTTGCTGATGGGGAGAATCCCATGAGACGGTTGCTGCGCATCCTGTTGAAAACGCTTCTGATACTGGCGATTCTGCTGGCAGGATATACGCCGCTCCAACCTGAACCGATGTTGGGGAAGATCAGTTTCTACAACGGTCTTTTCCCGGGTCGGGAGAGACTGCCATTTGGGGAGACACCGCGCACCGCTTACAATTTCAGCCTTTCCAATCTGAATGCGATGTTTAGCAGTCATAAAATCAGCGGCGCCGGCAAATTAGTTAGTGAGGAAATCCGCGTTGTTGTCCTTGGCGATTCCTCCACTTGGGGAACGCTGCTCAAGCCGGAAGAAACCCTGGCTGGTCAGTTGGATGGGAAGATAATTGAGCTGAATGGAACAGAGCAGACATTGCAGGTATTCAATCTCGGCTACCCAACCCTGTCGTTATCCAAAGACCTGCTGTTGTTAAATCGCGCCATGGAATATCAACCGGATCTCATCCTGTGGCCCTTGACCATGGAATCTTTTCCAATCGATAAGCAGTTGGCCACAGCGTTGGTTGCAGACAACCTGAAAGAACTTTCGACGACCTTCCAGAAAGCAAGTATAAGCCCGCAATGGTTTGAATCGGAAAAGGGAACTGAATCCTGGTGGTCCAGGTCATTGTTTTCACAGCGCAGAGCGCTTTGGGATCTGATTCGATTACAACTCTACGGATTTCTGTGGGCAGGAACCGGGATCGATCAGGACTACCCACAGGATTATCCAAAACCGACCATTGATTTTCAGGCAGATGATACCTTCCATTCCATCTCCGGGGTGTATCCGGATGAATTGATGGCCTGGGACGTGCTTGAAGCCGGGTTGAAGACTGCCGGTGACACACCGATTCTGTTCATCAATGAGCCAATGCTGATCAGCAATGGTGAAAACAGCGACATCCGCTACAACTTCTACTACCCGGTAGAGGCATACGACTATTGGCACCGCGAATTTCTCAATCGCTGCAAGTCCAATCAATGGCATTGTCAGGATTATTGGGATATCCTTCCGAACATTGTGTTCACAAACAGCGCGATCCATTATAATTTGGAAGGAGCGGTAGTACTCTCGGAGAAGCTGATGGAGACGATTCCGAAACTGCTCGAACAATAACGATTTTTATGGATTCTGACCAACCTCCTTTACCCCTTTCAAAAAAGCTGATTCTTTTCGTTGTTCTTATTATCTTGTGGCTGATCGCACAGCCGGTTGTCGCTGCACAGCAAGATAACGCCTGGCAGACGTTGCCGGTCATCCCTGAATTGAGCGAGTTCAGCAAAAAGCTGTTGCAGGAGGGAATCGCCGCTGGCAACAATCCGCACGCCTTCTCCAAAGTGGGTGATTGCGAGACCAGCACCGACTGGTATCTTCATGATTTTGACTTGGATGACCGTTATTACAACCTCGGGGAATATAAAGAAGAATTCGAACCAGTGTTGGCATTCTACAAAGGGTCATTCCTTCGCCGCAGTCTGGCTGCCAAACCGGGCTTTTCAGCTGCGTCAGTACTTTCCAGTTATTGGATTGATTACTCCAACTGTGCAGCCGGTGAACTGCCATTGACCTGCGAATATAATCAGCACAATCCACTGGTTGTACTGATTTCCATGGGAACCAACGACGGTTACAACCCGCCGGTATTCAAAGAAAACCTGCGCGCAATTATTACTGCCACCCTGGAGCAGAAACGACTTCCGGTGCTGATGACCAAAGCCGATAATGTCGAAGGTACCTATGCGATCAACCGTGATATCGCAGCGTTGGCAGCTGAATACGAGATTCCGCTTTGGAATTACTGGGCAGCGATTCAATCCCTGCCAAATGGTGGGCTGGTGGAAGACGGAATTCACCTGACCTTTTATAAAAATGATTTTTCTGACCCTTATGCCTGGAATTATGCCTGGACCTATCGTAATTTCACCGCATTGCAGATGCTCGAGACATTAATGAACGCAACCAAACCCTGGTTGCCATAAGTGAGGATTAACATGCTTGATATTGAAGAAGTACTGATCGACAAGATCAAAAATGATGTTCTGGATCAACCGGGAAGAAAGCTCTCCTCTTCAGATTCACTCATTCGTAGCGGATTGATCGATTCCTTCCATCTGGTTGATCTGGCGCTGATGATCGAAGAAGTTTTCCACGTAAAACTGGAAGATTGGGAGTTAAACGCAGATTACTTCGATACGATCGAAGACCTTGCAGTCCTGATCAAGACCCGTAGCAACTGATCCGATCATTCGTATTTCGCAAACCGATCCAGGTCCAGCGGTTGGAGCGGAATACCTTCGGGGAAATATTCTCTGTAGTAATCCATACAAGCCAGCATCGGCGGAAAAACTTCTGTCATCGGGATGTTCCAACTGGCAAAAAATCGGAATTCCATCGGGAATTCTGCATTTCTTTTTAACGTTCCGCGCACATTCCCGGGGATAAATGCCGCATAAACCGGCGAAATGTTGGCATTATCGATCGAAATATAGCTCATTTCAGTTCCGGTAAAAACCTGTAACAGCACACCATTCTCAATAAAGACTCCTGTCTGGTTCATCACATGACGTTGCAGGCAATGGATCAGCTTCTCATCCGGTTCAAGCGCTCCTCCGGGGAGTTTCCAGTAAGGTTCTTCCGGGGCGCGTATCAGCAGCAGGTTACCCTGCAAGTCAGTGAGAAAGGTCAGCGCTGAACATTCGACCACTGGAAAACTGCCAACCAGGCGATGAAAATTGCGAATGTATTCCGACATTTACGAGAAAAACTCCCTCAACACGCGGCTGCGCACCGGATGACGTAGTTTTCGCAGTGCTTTCGCCTCAATCTGGCGAACACGTTCGCGCGTGATATCAAAGCGTTTGCTCACTTCTTCCAGCGTCTGCTCATCACCATCAGCCAGTCCAAAGCGATATTCAAGCACCAGCCGCTCCCGCTCGGTCAGCACGTCCATCGCCTTTTGAATCTGCTCCTTCAGTTGTTCCCGGGCAGCAGAATCGCGCGGACCTTCTGTTTCCTCATCCTCTATGAAATCTCCCAGCATACTGTTATCCTCTTTCCCTATCGGATGTTCAAGGGATATGGGCTCGTCAGTGGACTGCCGCAAGCGCTGAACCTTGGTAACTGCCTGGGTAATTTTCTTTTGCAGTTCGGGATTGATCTCCTGTTTGGCATCTTTCAATTCGCGATAATGATTGTACTCTTTTCTGGTGATGAAACCCATCTCCACCGCCAGTTCTTCCGGCAATGGGTCGCGGGAGAGCTTCTGCACAAGCTTTCGCTGTATTTTGTATAGTTTAGTGACTTGATCGTACATATGTGCCGGAATCCGAATCAGATTGGAGTGCTCGGCAATGTTGCGGCTGATCGCCTGCCGAATCCACCAGGTTGCATAGGTGCTGAACTTGAATCCTTTCCGTGGATCGAACTTACTGACAGCACGCATCAGCCCGATATTTCCTTCCTGAATCAGATCCAGAAATGAGATTCCCCGATTCAGAAAATGTTTGGCAACGCTCACCACCAGCCGCAGATTGGACCGGGTCAATACCTGGTTGGCAATTTCGCCCTGAAGTTGCACACGATTCAAGTGAGCCAGGCAGTCAAAAGTCTGTGGCAGCATGCACTGCAATTCCGTCTGTATTGGCAGTGATCGCGGATGATCGTGGAACCAGTTGATGAGCATATTCTGCATCGACTCCGGAATCAGATATACATCAAGAAAAAAGTCATACAGTGGATTGACAACACTGTACCAGGTCTGATCGCTGCCCCAGACGCCATTGTCCAAATAAGAACGCAGATAGGATGGCTCTGGATAATTGCAGGTTTTCAGGATCATGCTCGCTTCCTGAACGATTCTCACCAGATCAGGTAAGGGATGCTCCTTTTCGGTTTCAGTGAGCGCATCTGTAAAAAGGCCAAAGCTCTCCACAAGATGGGAAATGATCCGTTCAAACAACGTCCTGGCAAATTCGTCCTCAGAGCTTTCAGGCATTTCAGACTCAAGCTGATCCAGGTGCTTAACAGCTGCGACGCAGCTTGCCAATCGGAACTCGTCATCCGTGGACAAAAGCTCAATCTCGCCAATCTCTTTC
>JAAZKE010000002.1 GCA_012799995.1 Chloroflexota bacterium
CGATTTATCGCATCATTCGCCGTATTAAACTGAAATATTTTTTCACTGCCATTTATTTGCTGATTTTTGCGCTGGGGTTGTTTTCTGACAGCAACTTCCTGGCAATTGCTTTTGACGCCTCCGGCACTACAACTGGTTCGCTCACAGTTCCATTCCTTTTGGCAATGGCGAGCGGCGCATCCGCGATGACGCGCAGCCGCCGAAAAAGCGAGAGTGACAGCTTTGGATTGCTGGGCATCGCATCAGCCGGAGCTATCGTGGCTGTGCTGGTGATGGGGCTGTTCAGCGAATCGCAAACTACGGGCGGTATTTTGCCTGTGGTGGAACCTGCGCACCCCAATGCGATTCTCAATTTTTTATATGCCATTCCGACCACGCTGGGAGATATCCTGTTTGCGTTGACACCGATCCTGGTGATCTTCCTGATTGTCAATTACTTCAGCCTGAAACTATATCGTGAAGAAATGGTGCGCATCGCGCTTGGCGTGGTTTATACGGTTTTCGGATTGGTGCTTTTCATGGCAGGGGTCAACACCGGCTTTATGGAAGCCAGCCGCGCTATCGGCGCCCAACTGGCAGTCAACGGGCAATACTGGGTATTGTTTCTGGTAGGACTTGGATTTGGGCTGGTGACGATCCCTGCTGAACCGTCGGTGCATATTCTGACGCAACAGATTGAAAGTGAGACGGCCGGTTCCATCAAGGCATTGCGGGTAATGGTAACACTGGCGATTGGGGTGGCTCTGGCGGTGGTGTTATCGCTGATGCGCATCCTGATACCGAATTTGGAATTATGGCATATCCTGCTACCGGCGATGATCATCGCTATCTCTCTTATGTATATCATCCCGGACATTTTTGTCGGGATTGCGTTTGATTCTGGAGGTGTCGCCTCGGGTACGATGACAGCGGCTTTCATCTTGCCGTTCGCCCAGGGTGCAGCGCAGGATATTGCTACAGCGGATGTATTAACAGATGGTTTCGGTGTGATTGCTCTGGTGGCAACAACGCCGCTGATTGCGTTGCAGTTGTTAGGGTTAATTTATAAGGTTCAGTTAAAACGGTTACATCCCGCGCAAAAGGAGAGTCGCTCATGATCAATATTGAATCTGCTGTTCATAAACAGTTTATCCTGCTGTGCGCGGTCGTCGATAACCATCAGGGCAGTAATCTGATGAAATTTGCCATTAAACAGGGGGCAACTGGCGCCACCTGTTTTCGTGGCGTGGGGACAATCACCAGCCGCATGCTCAAATTGCTTCGACTGGATGACATCACCCGCGAAATTGTGCTGATTGTTCTGCCGAAAGAATCTGAAGAATCGATGATGGATCAATTGACCGCCAAATTCAACATGGAAGACCCCAATCAGGGAATTTTGTTTTCGATGGAACTGGCAGCGGTACTGGGGTTCTCCAAAACGCCCGATGATATCTATATCGATAAGGAAATTGGTGAGCCAAAAGAGTCGCCGGATTATGCAGTTGTAATGACTGTGGTAGATCTGGGCATTGGCGATGAAGTGATGGCTCTGGCAAAAAAGGCCGGATATACCGGGGCAACGATTATCGACGCCAGGGGAGCGCCAAGCGCAGCCAAACGCTTCTTTGACATGGAGATTGAGCCCCAAAAGGATGTGGTGATGATGGTCACAGAAAAATCCAGGTCGGATATGTTGGTTAATCTAATTACCGCTGCACTTGAGCTGAACCAACCCAACAGCGGCATTGTGTTTTCGGTTGATATCAGACGGGTGGTCGGGTTGTACAATTCAAAAAAGGGGAAAACCAATGGCTAAGCAGGCGATATTTGTCATTGTTCCGGGTGGAAAAGCGGAAACAGTAATTCAGGCTGCCGAATCTGCCGGTTCCAGCGGTGGTACGATCATCCACGCGCGTGGGCGGGGAGAGGTAGCAAGCTCATTCCTTGCTATTGAAGTGGAACCAGAGCGCGAGATTGTGATGATCGTCGCGGAAGAAGCCGAGATCGCCAAAATCAGCAAAGCGATTTACCGGGAAATGGATCTCAATATCAGAGGGCAGGGCTTGTTATTCGTTCTGCCACTGGCGCGCGTTGAAGGATTGGCTTCCTTATCCGCGGATTAATCACGCAAACGGATCATCGTTCATATCCCGATTCCAGCGATATTCAGCGTAGGCAGCGATTGCCTGCGCTTTTTCTTCACTGAAACGGTCAGCGATAAAATCAAGCGTCATATTCATTCCCGCGGAAACTCCGGAAGAAGTATAGAATTTTCTCTCTTTCTGCCAGCGTGCCTGACGAACCCACTTCACATTTTTGTTGAGGGAAGTTACCCAATCAAAAACATGCTTGTTCGTAGTAGCGTGGTTTCCATCTATCAGGCCGGTTACCGCCAGCAAAGCTGAACCGGTGCAGACGGTAAAAACCGTTTTATCTTGTTTACTGTTGCTTAAGCCATTTCGTAAAATTCAGGCCAGCGGTTCTTTTTATCGATCCCCATGCGCTCAAGCGATTTATTGACAATGGTGACCATTGGCAACGGCCCGCAAACGAACACATCAAAGGCATCTTTGCTTTTTGGGAAGTGGTTACGCAGGGCCTCTTCAGTAATGGTCCCCTTTTCAAAGGCTGGATCGTCCGTTTGTTCGAGGATGTGAATGACATCCAGATTGAGAACCTTGGAAATTTCATTCAATTCGTCATAAAAAAGGATGCTATCGCGGTCGCGGCTACCGAAAAATACTACAAAACGACGCTTGTCCTTTCGTGAAGCCAGCGAGCGCAGCATACCCATTACCGGTGCGATACCAATACCGCCGGCGATCATTACAATCCCTTCGTTACCCAGTTTGTAAGGGTCGAATATTCCAAACCAACCCTCCACATAAACCGTTTCTCCGACGTTCAGGTCTTTGACAGTTGAGGTGAAATTCCCCAGGTCACGGATGGCAAAGCTGAGCCGATTCTGATTGGTGTCATCAGACGTGATTGAGAAGGGATGCTTCGAGAATGAAAATGGCGATTGGCGTACAGAAATCCATGCGACCTGACCGGACTGATAGGGAATTGGGCGTTGGTCAGGCTTCCCGGCAAATTCCAACACGATTTCCGTGGCATCGTTGTTCATCACATTCACCTCGATAATCCGGTACGGTTTGCCGAGCTGGCGGACAGGACTGACGATGCGTAGCCACAGGATGCTGAACCCGCTGAAGGCGGTGATGATAATGTAGTACCAGCGAATCCAGGGCAAGGCAGTGTAATAATTCACGCCGAATACGTGGATCAGCCCAAATACTACCACCGCGATTGCGAAGATGGAATGGAAAAACTTCCAGACGTCGTAGTCAATATGGAATTCCTTTCGGAAATGGGCAAAGCACACCATCAAACCTGCAATTACCAATGTAAAGACTGCGCTCTTCATGTAGAACGGATAGTTTTTGAATACATTCAGATAACGACCGATTCCGGGGTTATTAATCCAGAGTGCAGCCAGGTGAAATGTTGAAAGAAAGAACCCTGCCGTGGTGTATTTGTGATGGAAGGTATAAACTACATCCTGGTTGAAAGCTTTGGTGACCGGTGGAAGCCTGTTGATCGGAACCGACGCCAAAATCATCAGCGACAAGCCCAACAATCCTGCGAAAGAGCCCAGTTCACGCGGCCAGCTGCGCCAGGTACCGTTGGTGGTATTGGAGATGGCGATGAGAATTACTGGGAAAAGAACCGCCAGGAAAAATATGCTGAGAAGAATTTTCTGTTTGGTTCTCAGCATGTTAATGTAAGCACGTCGTGCGGAACGACTCGCTGCTGCGTTCATAGTTCTCCTCTTAGGTTAAGGTCTTTGTATGCCATCAGTTTATTTGCTCTTTCTGATAAAAAAACCGGCAATAACAATTAATATCAGAAAAAAGATGCCGATAACGATCATTGAATCCACAAATATACCTCGCCCTTTATTTTAATCGAAATTGCCAGCCTGTTAGAGGTTGCCTGAAAATTTACGACTCCTTTAAAAATCAGGGTGAAAACAAAAATTTAACAGCTTTATAATCAAAACAGAGATCAAACCCAGGAGAGATTTTCATGAACGAGGTAATTGAGTTTTTAGACCTTTACAACAAGCTCGAACAGGTATTGAAAGGAAGGGGCAGCTATTACAATGACCGTTATGAGAGCCCAGTCTTGCGCTATCAGAATTCAGCTGAAGGGAAACGCTATCGTGAAGAAATCGAAACAATCCGGGCTGTGCGAAATCTGCTGGTTCATGTTCCCCTGATGGATGGCACCAACCCGGTAACGCCCTCTCCGTCTTTGAACGCAAAATTGCGTGAGATTGTTAACTCAGTCCAGAACAGCAAAACGGCGATTGATCTCAGCACTTGGGCGGAGCACCTGATCACTGCCACGTTGGACAGCAACGTCTATGATGTGATGCGAACAATGGAATCAAAAGGTTTCTCGCATGTTCCGGTAATGAACCATGACAGGATGATGGGCGTCTTCAGCAAAGGCACTTTTTTTACCTACACCATCAGCAAAGGATTCAATAGTCTTTCACCTGATATAACGCTTGCAGCCATGCGTGATCTGCTGCCGGTCCGCAATCACAGCAGCGAATATTACGAATTCGCCGCCGAAGATACTTCAAAAGAGGAAATTGTTCAGCGCTTTGATGTCAGCTATAAGCGCAATCGCAGCCGCCTGGCAGCCATCTTTGTGACCAGAGATGGCAATCCAAATCAGGAGCTGCTCGGTATGATCACGCCTTGGGATGTGCTTGGCGACAAATCATAGTTGCAACTTCCGCGCTGCCGATTCACATTGGCATATTTCTTGCGATAAGCCCTGTGAATTGAGGCAAATCTTACGCGGTTCTAATAAGGACAACGTAAGATAGTTGTACGAACTTCCGCTATCGAATGAAGTTCATTTGAGCGTGCAACTTATCAGGCGGGGTTTGGAGGATTAGACCATATGATGAGATTTGATCGATTTACTGATGATGCGCAAGACGCAGTTCAACGAGCTGTTGAAATCATGCAGCGTTATGGGCAGCACCAGATCGATGCCGAACATATTATGTTGGCGCTGATTGAACAGCCCAATGGCAATGTTTCAAGAATTCTGGATGAGTTGGGAGCGCCCATTTCGGTTTGCGTGAACCGGTTGGATTATCAGATTCGAACGACATCCAAATCCAATATTTACAGCGGCGGATCAGGTCTGTTGTTCATTACTCCAAGCGTCAAGGCGATCATCGACCAGGCTTACAAAGAGGCCAGCATGTTAAAGGAAGATCAGATTTCGACTGAACATCTCTTCCTGGCGATCTTGAATGAGAAAACCAGTTCTGTCTACAAGATGCTGGAGGAGACGGGAATCACACGGGCGAAAGTCTATGAGATCGTCGTCCGCATGCATCAGGACAGCGCTACCCGGGAAAAGACCGGCAATCCCCAGTACAAGACGCTGCAAAAATATTCGCGCGACCTGACGCAGCAGGCAAGGGAACACAAACTGGATCCAGTCATCGGTCGTGACGTCGAAATTTTACGCATGATGCAGGTGCTGTGCCGCCGTACCAAGAACAACCCGGTGCTGATTGGCGAAGCAGGCGTCGGTAAAACCGCAATTGTCGAAGGGCTGGCGCAGAAGATCGCTGAGAATGACGTGCCCGAGCTGTTGGCCGGCAAAAAACTGGTTTCGCTCGACATCGGCGCAATGGTTGCCGGTTCCAAATTCCGCGGTGAATTTGAGGAACGGCTCAAATCGGTGATTGATGAGGTGCAGAAATCGAATGGCGAAATTATCGTCTTCATCGATGAACTCCATACGGTTGTCGGCGCAGGTGGATCACAGGGAGCGATTGATGCTTCGAATATGCTGAAACCGGCGCTCTCACGCGGGGAACTGCAGTGTATCGGCGCAACAACGGTGGACGAATACCATAAATATATTGAAAAAGATTCAGCGCTGGAGCGGCGTTTTGCTCCTGTTTATGTGGAGGAACCATCGCAGGAAGTGACGCTGGAAATGCTGCGCGGGCTCAAATCCCGTTATGAGCAGCATCACAAAGTTATCTTCCGCGAAGACGCGCTCGAGGCGGCAGTGCGGTTGTCCTCGCGCTACGTCAGCGACCGAAAACTGCCGGATAAGGCTATCGACCTGATCGACGAGTCAGCTGCGAAATTGCGGGTGGCGCTGTTCAGTCTGCCCAGCGAGCTGCGTACGTTGAAAAAACAGATCGACAAGCTGATTGAAGAGGAAGAGACCGCCGGCAACGAACGGAATTATGAAAACGCCGCCAAAATCAAGGCTGAGCGGTTGCGAATTGAAGAAGAATTCGCCGAAAAACGTGATGCCTGGGAGCAGGAACATGAGCTGGACGAATATATCGAAGTGGATGACATTGCCACGGTCGTTGCTCAATGGACCGGTATCCCTGTCAACCAGATGATGGAGGATGAAGCAGACCGGTTGTTGAACATGGAGAAAAAGCTGCAGGAACGCATCATCGGGCAGGAAGAGGCTGTTAGCGCAATATCTGATGCGATCCGGCGGGCGCGTTCCGGCTTGAATGATCCCAAACGACCGATCGGTTCGTTCATTTTCATCGGGCCCTCCGGTGTCGGCAAGACTGAGCTGGCAAAGAGCCTGGCGGAATATCTGTTCAATGATGAAGACGCGCTGGTTCGTATAGACATGAGCGAATACCGCGAACGCCACACCGCGTCGCGCCTGTTCGGAGCCCCTCCCGGATATGTGGGCTATGAAGAGGGTGGACAGTTGACGGAGGCGGTCCGTCGTCGCCCCTACCGTGTGATTCTGTTTGACGAAATTGAAAAAGCGCATCCCGAGGTTTGGAACTCAATGCTCCAGATTCTGGATGATGGACGGCTTACCGATGGACAGGGACGGGTGGTTGACTTCCGCAACACGGTGTTGATCATGACCAGTAACCTTGGCACCGAATACATCAGCAAGAGCGGTACGCTGGGATTTATTGGTACTTCCGAGAGCAGCGCGGAACGCGAATCAAAACTGAAAATCGACAACGCACTGAAATCAACCTTCCGTCCTGAGTTCCTGAACCGCATTGATGAAATCATCATGTTCTCGAAACTGACGATTGAGGACATGGAAAAGATCGTCGATATTCAGATGAACGAGATTCAGGGACGCCTCATCCAGAATGGCATTGCCATCCGGCTGGATGAAGAAGCGCGCAAATGGCTGGCGCAAATCGGATCGGATCCGACTTTCGGAGCGCGGCCGCTACGTCGGGCGCTGCAAAAGTTCATTGAGAGCCCGATCTCTTCCAAATACCTGGCAAGGGAATTAAAGGAAGGCGATAAAGTCCTGATCCGGAAAATTGAAGGCGCAGAAGAGCTGGAGTTTGTGAAGGAATAAAGCATGTCAGAGGGTGATCCCCAGGATAAAAGCATGGAGCCAGTCGAGGAGAACGATCCACAGCGCAAGCGCAGGCTGGTCAAACTGATCATCGCTGTTTTGTTGCTGGCATGGGTGATTGTCCTCAGTTCACAATTGTTGGGAGGGTCCAGTGTTTTGTGGCTGGTGATCATAGTTGCTGTTCTCATATTCGTAGTGGCGGCAATTTATATATTGATGGACTGGAAGGTAGAACGCACACCGCGGCGACCGCGTTCCGCAAATCTTTCGATGAAACCGGCGGTATATTACGTCAGCGAACACCTCCCCAGTTCCTTCAGCTATGTTCGTGAAAAAAAGCCTGAACCGGAAGATCTGCCTGAGTCCAAAGATCGGTTTGAGTTCGAGGGTCGGGAAACCTATCAGGCGCACTGGATGCTGTTTGTAAAGCGCAGCTGGCTGGTATTTGTGTTGCTGGGTTTGCTGGGTGCGATGGCGATCGCCGGCAGTGCCGGAAGGTGGCAGATTTTCGAGGTGGCTGGGGTAAAGGTGTGGTTGATGCTGGCAATGGTGCCGTTGATCCTGCGGATAGTCTATGTCTTTATTGACTGGGCGAACGATTATTATCTGATTGAGCAGGACAGCGTGGTGGATATCACCCGCCATCCTTTTGCGCGCAAAGAGATCAACCTGATTCCGATCAGCAAAATTGAAAGTGTCCAGTTCAGAAAGAACGGTCTGGCGCAGCTGTTGATGAATTATGGCACACTGCGCATTCAGGCAGGCGAAACATCGATGGATTTCGAGTATGTTCCCAACCCGGAAAAACTGCAGCGTGTAATTCTGGATCGGGTGGAAGCCTACAATCAACGTCAGCGCCAGAGCGAAGAGGAAAAACAACAGCTGTTCATCGATCATCTGGTGACCGCGTTGCGTCAGAATGCACGTGAGCTTGAATAAGATCATGTAAAATAGGGAAAAATGGTTCGGAACGGAAGGTGTTCCCGTTTCTGGGAGTGAACGGATGATTTTGGATGTAAAGACAATTGGGGCGCCAGTCTTGCGACGAAAAGCAGCGCCGATCACCAAGGCAGATAAGACAATACGCGCCCTGGCAGCGAATATGCTGGAAACGATGCATGAGGAGGGCGGCGTTGGGCTGGCTGCACCACAGATCGGTCAGTCGATTCGCTTGATTGTGGTGGAATACCCACAAGATGACACGGTCGAAGATTCCCCGCTGACGACTTATAAGCTGATCAATCCGGAAATCGTGTGGAAGTCCGAGACGCTGGTGAAAGGTGTAGAAGGCTGTCTGTCGATCCCAGGTGTGGTGGGAGAAGTGGAACGGGCGGAGTCCATCAAGGTCAAAGCGCAGGGAATCAGTGGTCGAAAGACTGAAATTACAGCTTCAGGTTGGCTGGCACGTATCTTTCAGCACGAGATCGATCATTTGGACGGTATCTGCTATATTGATCGCGCCGAAAAAGTGTGGGAGTTATCGCAGGAAGAAGGTTCGGATTCAGCCGAGCCGGGTGATGACGAATCGGTCAACAGCTGTAAAGGGTAGCAATTAGGTAAATACATGTAGGGGCGACAATGCGGTCTGAAAGACCGAGCTTCGCCCGTTCGTCCAGCGGACGAAAACAACGGATTACATATGTCAGCATTCCCAAATTGATCGGCGGGATATCGGGTTGACGCACATCGGGCAACGCGCGCACCAAAAATCTGTGCGCATTGTCGCCCCTACCATGTACAATTCTTTACTAATTTGTTTGCATGAAAACGTCTATGAACTTTGAATTTGATTGAAAACTGTAGACAATGCGGTCTGAAAGACCGAGCGTCGCCCTTCATAAACATTGCGAGACGACATGTCATGCGCATATCGTCTCGCAAAAAGAACCTCATCTTTCGTGATTGCTCTCTTGCTGGCGCTTTATTTAAATTAAGCAATCACCAGATGAACTAAGTTGATTTAATTGCCGGTTGCATCCATATAAATCGCAAGCGCTATAATGTCGCCCTGCAGTTTCAAGCGGTCAAGGCTGAAGTTGTGCTCTATATCATCATAGTAGGTATGATAGTAAGCCTCAAACGCATCCCCTTCCAGGTTTGCACGCCAGTCATACTCAACCGCTGGTACGCCGGCTTCATGGAAGGCATAATGATCGGTGGTTGTATCATAAATAACATGATAATAATCAAGGTCAAAATCGACTTTTTTCGCAGCAAGCCGTGAAATTGCAGTCACATAGGTTTCCAATTTAATGGAGTCCACAGGCGCATCTTTATCCACAGAGGAGTTCATAAATATATATTGGCAATCCTCCTGCGATGTGGCGATCATATCCATGTTGTAATTGGCAACCGCATTTTCAATTTCCCCGGAGCTGGTTAAATCACTGACATACTGACGGGCACCCTTCAACCCAATCTCTTCTGCACCGAAGGCAATGAAGGCGATGTTGTAATCCGTTTCAACTTCCGCAAACGCACGGGCAATCGCTATCATCATGACAACGCCAGATCCGTTATCATTCGCACCTGGAGAAGCCAGCACGCTGTCATAGTGACTGGTAACATAAATTGTCCGGTCAGTTGGCTCGGCAGCTTTTTTCAAACCGATGATATTTTGTGTCTTGGTATAGGGGCGGGTTGCAACTGCCGCGGTTGTTCCAAGCGGAACGATCGCATCCGTTTTTTCGCCGACAATCGCTAAAATATCCTCATAGGCAAAACGGTTGACTGAGATCAATGGAATATCAACCCCAATAGCAGCAATCTCATCCGGTAATGTCAAGTCGGTAAGTGATGGTCGGCTGACCCGGAGTTGATACCGTTCGGTTTCCTCCGTGTTGAAATCAAAGATAACTACAATCGCTTCCGGCTTCATCGCGGCTAATTTTGTGATCGCCTCATACGTTGCAGGATGCACGACAGTTTTTTCTTTGGTCTCCCAGTTTGTAGCAACGCGGGTATTACCCAGGAAGAAGGCAATTTTTCCGCTCAAATCTGTTTGCGGATCAAGCCCGGCGGGATCAGTAATCAGGATCGGCTCGCCTTCGGCAGATCCCCAGCCCAGATAATACTGATTATTATCGGGTGCTCCGGCGGAGTAAGCTTTGCCATCCAGAATCAAATCTGCTGATGGGGTGGTATTCACCACAAAATCCTCAAGCGTTACCTCCAGACCTGGAATTTCCTTCAACCGCCCTTCGATATATGCGATTGCAGGCTTTTCCGCTTCAGTCCCGGCAACGCGCGTGCCAATTTCTTCAACCAAAACCCGGAGGTCTTTTTCCGCTTCGGCGTAATCCAGGGTCGCCAGGAATGCGCTTTCCGCTTCTGTTAATTCAAGTGCGGCCTGCGCACCAGTAGCTAATACGAAAATCAGAATCATTACGGCTGACAGCAAACCAAATACGCTTCTCTTCATAAGAATCTCCTTTAATATAGGGACACATATAGACAGCGCCAGTACTGTCTTTAAGTATCCACACTGACCAGTGTCTGGACAACTGTCATTAATCACATTTCACATCATGGAACTAACGTTCTGATTGTGATATTTATTGAAAACGGACAAACGCAGGGAACAAAAGAATTTAAAAAGGGTCTGATAAATAATTCAGACCCCTTCCATCAGTTCAAATGTTTTTACATCACTTCAGGCGTTTCAATCCCCAGCAAAGCCAGACAATTGCTGATCGCCTGTCTTGCTGCCGCTGCCAGACGCAACCGATAGTCACGCACATCGGGCTCTGCCTGCAAAACCGGGCATTGACGATAAAAATTGTTGAAAGTCTGCGCTAGGTCAAAAGCCAGGTTGGCGATGAACAGCGGTTTCATTTCTTTGGCAGCGCGCTGCACTTCCTTCGGCACGCGCGAGATCAGGTCGATCAGTTCGATTTCGACCTCACTGAGCTCATAAGTCAGTGGCAATGAATCCGGAACCACCATATCGTTTTTGCGCAGGATACTGTTCGCGCGTACAGCAGCGTACTGGATATAGGGAGCAGCCTGCCCATTGAAATCCAGCGCTGCCTCCCAGTCGAAAGTAACGATCTTGGTATTGTCGCGTGAGAGCATCGCGTATTTCAGTGCTCCCATCGCAACCATTGACGCAATCGAAGATTTTTCCTCGTCCGTCAGCGATGGATTTTTCTCTTCCACCACCGCACGGGCACGGGTTATCGCTTCGTCAATCAGATCCTGCAGGAACACAACTGTACCATCACGGGAGGACATGGTGACGTTGCCGGGCAGGTTGACGATTTCATAAGCAAGATGGTAAAGCTGATCTGTCCAGGGATATCCCAACAGGTCAAGTGTCTTGAATATCTGCTGCAGATACAGTGACTGACGCACATCAATCACATAGATCGAGCGGTTGAGCTTGAATTCCTCAAATTTCCGGATGCCGAGCGCCAGATCCTTGGTCGAATACAACGATGTACCATCCGAACGCAGCACCACCAGCACGCGATATTTATCCCTGGTTCCGCAGAGCTCATCCAATTTCACCACCACAGCGCCTTCCGGTCTTTCATCAGTAGCCATGCCACGCGCAATCAGTTCGTCAACAATTACTTTGCCGGAATCCTCGACATCGCTTTCGAAATAAAGGTGATCGAATTTAACGTTAAGCGTTTTATAAATCTGTTCAAAGCCATCCAAACTCCATTGGCGGGTAACTTCCCATTCTCTGACAATTTCCGGGTCGCGATTGTCCCAGCGGGCAAATAACGCTCGAATTTCGGCTTCTGCATCCGGCTCTTCTTCATGGCGGCGGGTTGCTTCCGCATAGATATCCCCCATCCAGCGCGTGATGTCGCCAGTCGGTTGCTCACCAGCGTGATATTTCCGGTAGCACCACAGCCATTTAATCACGTGCAACCCGATATCGCCAAGATAATTTGCCCGGATCACGTCGTCGCCGCCAAAATCCAGGATATTGCAGATCGCGTTCCCCAGGATCACGTTGCGCAGATGACCAACATGAAACGCCTTATGAGTATTCGGCTGTGAAAACTCCACCATGGTACGAATGTGGTTGCGCGATGCCCGACCGAAATCATCTTTTTCCTCAAGCACGGTATCAATGACACGCCTTGAGAAAACCGCATTCGAAAAACGGATATTGAGATAACCGCGTACCGCTTCGATCTGATCAAAGGCATCCGAAAGTTTAACGTGCTCACTCATCAGCTGGGCAATTTCCTGAGCACGTTTGCCAACGTTCAGTTTTAACCCTTTTTGTTTTGCTTCCTCTGCGGCAGCCTGAAAGAACGAGAGCGAAAGCCCCCAGTGTCCGCTGAATGGGATCCAGTTCCAGTTCACCTGTCCAAGAGGTATGCCTTCTTCACGGCAAAGCGCCAGAATCTGAGTTTCCAGTTGGTTTTGTACATCATCAAACATCATTGCATCTCGTCCTTTTTATGAATAAAAAAAGGGTTGAACGAAAATTCGAACCCTTTCCAAACCTGCCAAACAATGAAATCGCGACCCCGAGAACTCCCGGAAGAAATTACTTCTGCTCAATCATGGCGAGTTTTTTCATCAGACGACTCTTTTTTCTCGCGCTGTTGTTTTTGTGCAGAACACCTTTCTGTGCAGCTTTGTCTAACGCTTTAATCGCTTTCAGTACCAGTTCTTTCGAATCTTCATTTTCGCCAGCCAGGGCTACCCGGGCTTTTGCAATTGCGGTTCGGGTTGAACCTCGAACGATACGGTTTGCAAGACGACGCTTCTCATTTTGTCTGTTTCGTTTGATCTGTGACTTAATATTTGCCATTTTTCTTCCCTTATTTTGTTCTTTTAAATATCAGACGCTTTTTGACTGGGCTTTTTATGCCACCTGGTTGTCAAAAGTTCATCTTTTGAGGGTATGCTCGGAACTTTAGAACGGGTCTTATTATCCAACAGCTTGAAGTTTTTGTCAAATTGTTCTTTCGCTAAAGTGACAGAGATGTCGAAATTTCCTCGAAGGCGCTCAACGCTCGGCAGGCTTCCGTCGATGGCAAATCAAAAGGATTACCGCAGAGGTGATCGCTACGATCGCCATGATCACCTGATTCATATTCAAGCCCCCCACCATCGCCGTATCAAGACGGAGGAATTCGAGGAAGAAGCGTCCTAACGGATAAATTACAAGATACAAAAAGAAGATATCGCCGTCACGCAGTTGCTTGAAATAGCGTTTGTCCACCCACAGCAGCAGCGCCATATTGAACAGGTTGTATATCAGCTCATAGAGGAACAGCGGATGATAGGTCGCCTGCTCAGCATACTGCGGCAGCCGATAGGGCGGGTCTATTGTGATTGCCCATGGCAGATTGGAAGGCGCGCCATAGAGTTCCTGGTTGAAATAATTTCCCAGCCGGCCAATCGCCTGTGCCAGCGCCAAAAAAGGCGCAACGGTATCGGCGAAGCGCATGAACCTGAAACCGTATTTTCGGCAATAGAGCCACAGTCCGATACACCCGCCAATGACCGCGCCGGGAATTCCCAGCCCCCCATGCCAGATTGAAATCAGTTCAATCGGGTTTTGCAGGTATTTCAAAAAAGTCATTCCTGAGGATTGCGAAGGCAATATGACGTGCCAAAGACGCGCTCCAATGATCCCGCCAATCACCGGCCACAGCATAGCATCCCACACGGTCTCAGGAGCAATTCCGCGCTTCTTTCCATGACGGGCAGAGAGCCAGGTGGCAATCAGGATCGCAGCCAAAAACACCAGGCTGTAATACCGTACTACAAAAGGACCAATTCTAAAACCAAATGTGTAAAATTCCATGCGTATTACCCGCTTTTCCGCTTATCTCCGAGCCGTTTATACATGTAAACCATCCGCTGAATGGCCGTAAAGTGCGAGCCAAGCAGAATTCCCCACATTGCAATTTGTGGAATATTGAAAATAAAACAGGGAACCATAAAAAGATAGCGTTCCAGGCGTGACATTACGCCGAGCTTCATGTTCAGTCCTTCAATTTCACCTTTGGCACGCGTATAAGAGACCAGAATCGCACCGCTCACCGCAAGGTAGCTCACCATCACCATCAGCAGGTTTCCATGGCTGGCATAGTAGTAAATCATGCCTCCAAAGATGAAAAATTCCGCATATCTGTCGGTAGTCGAATCCAGCACCGCGCCAAATTTAGTGCCTTTCCCATCTGTTTGCAGACGTGACATCGTGCCATCAAAGAAGTCAGTGACAGCGAAAAACACCAGCAGGATGCCGCCCCAGGTGAACTGGCCGGTTGCCAACAGGTAGGCAACAAAGATATGGCCGGCACAGCCAATCAACGTAACCGCATTCGGACTAAAGCCAATCCGCAACAAAAAAAGCGAACATGTTTCGCCAAAAGACTTGAAAACCACCCTCAGATTATCTGAGAAAGTTTTATATGCGTTTTGATCCTGATTTTGGCTCATTCATCCTCCCTGTATCCGGCATCCATGCCATATGATTCTGCTTCATCTTCCGACCAGATCACTTCACGTGATCGGCCGCCCAACTGAATCGGGCCTACCACCCCGAGTTTCTCCATTTGATCCAACAAGCGGCTGGCTTTCGGAAAACTGATCCGCATCTTGGCCTGAAGGTAATTGGCGGTTGCTTTGCCCGTGCGGCAGACCAGCCGAATTGCCTCCTTAAGTTCCCTGCTGCCCTTATCAAGATCCTCGCGGGCACTTTCCTCAATCATCTCTTCCCAGGGAGCCAGTTCCTGTTCTTTTTCAGAAACTGGTGCGAGTTTCTTCCATAGAGCCACCACGCTGTCGATTTCCTGGTCAGACAGATAAGGTCCCTGCACCCGCACCGGAATGCTGACTGTCGGGTCAATAAAATACATGTCACCGCGTCCCAGCAACTTTTCAGCGCCCTGTTTTCCCATGATCACGCGTGAGTCAACACCTGAGGCAACATTCATCGCAATTCTGGCTGGAATGTTGGTCTTAATTTTACCGGTTATGATCGATGTATCCGGTCGTTGGGTGGCAATGATCAGGTGTATTCCGGACGCACGCGCCAGCGATGCCAGACTGTCGATATAGTCCTGGCCGCTCTTGTCAACCCCTTTCATAATCTCTGAAACTTCGTCAATGATAATCACAATATAAGGTAAAGGCTGCTGCTTGTTAAGGCGCGCATATTCGTTATAATCTCTGAAATTTCGCGCGTCAACCGAATGGAACAGGGCGTAGCGAGTATTCATCTCCTCAAGTGCCCACCCAAGCACAACAAGGCTGCGCTCATACTCCGTTTCCACTTTTCCCAACAGGTGTGGCAACCCATTAAAGCGGAACAATTCCACACGCTTGGGATCAATCATAATCAGCCGCAGGGTTTCAGGCGTATTGTTCATAATCAGACAGACAGCGATCGAACGCAGGCAGATTGATTTACCAGAGTTGGTTGTCCCCGCTACCAGCAAGTGAGGCATGCTTTCCAGGTCTACGACTACCGGCGTCCCGGAAATATCACGTCCAAGCGCAATACTCAGCGGGGATTTTTTTTTGCGAAATTCAGGGCTGTCAATCAACGGTCGCAGCCGGACTTTAAGCGCGTCCGGGTTTGGCACATCAATCCCGATGTAGGATTTGCCCGGCACCGGCGCCTGAATTGTGAGGTTGGCTACCCCCAGCCGTACTGCCAGATCACGCTCCATCTGAGCCACCTGGTTGACACGGATCAGCTTCTGAGTTGAGCCGTTTTCCAGCACGCCCGGAGTAACCTGATACTGAATGATAGCAGGGCCGATGCTGTAACCGGTTACATGAACCGGTGTACCGAACTCATCCATCGCCTGCTCAATCTCAGCCATTCTGCTGTGTAAGTCGATGTTTTTATTGATCAAACCCATTTCGGGTTCAAGCAGATTTAAAGGTGGCAGTCGGTTTTTCCCTTTGCCGCCCGATTTAATTCCTTTTTCCATGTCCCTTTCATACTCACCTGGCGAATCAGCTTCCGACTCGTCAAGTGTCTTTCCTTCCATTTTTTCGATCGCTTTGCGAGTGCGATACAGGCGTGCGTCCTCACTGAAAGCGTCCGGATTGCGCGGAAACCAGCGATCAATTATAAGATTCAAGTTCGCTTTTCCCCAGAAAAAGATCGCTTTCACGTTAAACAGTGCAATAAAGCAGCCAACCGCCAAAATTCGCAAAAGCCAACGGCTGAGGACTGCGCCCAGCAGACCAACCAGCCCATTGTAAATCAGCTCGCCACTTTTTCCACCCGCATCGCGTGAAAAAGTGGAGGCAGCAGCCAGGAATAACACAATAGTGACCGGCAGCAGCAACCAAACACGCCTTGGCAACTTCATCCGCCAGCTGCTGTGATTTCGCACGATCAGGCTGATTCCGGCTGCCAGTGGAACCAGCGCAAACAGAAAGCGTCCAATCCCGAACCAGGTGCGGAAAAAGCGGCTGATACCCAAAATCCAGGCGCCTTCCGACAGATCCATAAAACCAATCCACAGCAAGACGCCGGTCATAAGCAGCGCTAACGCTACCACATCGCGTCGTAACCGCGTGCGGCTTTTCCCCTGTTCTTCAGGTTGTGTGATGGTGTTTTCCTGCGTTGGTTCGATCATTCCGCTGGTTTGGACTTTGCTGAAGATTGCTCTTTCGCAGCATGGTCCCCATTTGACTCCGCTGGTGATTCGTTACCTGCCTGTTCCATGCGGATGATGGTCTTGGCAACTTCCTCAATAGCGACTTTCTGCTTGCGGTACAGATCAGCTTCCGACATTGCCAGCTTTTGTGCGACCTCTTTGACGCGCATCCCTTCGATAAATTTCAGGTTGAGAATGTTATAAAGCGTCCACTCACCTGATATAGTGCGTTCACCCTTCGGACGAATGTGATTGATCGCCTGCCTCAGTACACTGCGCAGCGCATGTGTGCTGTTGGTGGCGTCTGCCTGCATCGCCTGTTGAACGATATCCAGCTGAATCAACGGATTTTCAGTTAATTTTGGCCCACCCCAATAATGTGTAAGGGCATTGCGCACCCAACCAGTCACTTCTTCCAGTTCCGGTGCTTCCTGATCGCCTAACAGCGCCTGCTGGTTCAGCAGGCTGGTACGATGGTAGCTGTCCAGCGACTCAATCTGGGAAATCTGGCGCAGCACACTATACGTTCGTGAGAGATACCAGCGCTGCCAGAGCACTACCCGCGCCCGTTCAACCGTTTGATCCAGCGCGGACTGGTTTTCTGCATCCAGGTTTTCAGCAGCTGAACCGGTTAAGCCAATCACCGCCAGCAAAATATGCTGACTGGACTCCGGGTCCTGATAATAAACCGGCGCTAAAATCCCCTGGTCATCCAAAATTGGTGCATGTTCTGCATTCGCGTCTGCTGAAAACTGGTCGGCAAATTGTTTCAGATTATCCCAGCGCGCTTCACCAACCTCTGTATACTCTTCAAGGTTGCCAAGCGGGTCAATGGTGGCAATGAACGCCCCTTTTGCCTGGAATTGATCGTTGAGTG
The DNA here is from genome assembly GCA_012799995.1 of Chloroflexota bacterium. Lineage (GTDB taxonomy): Bacteria > Chloroflexota > Anaerolineae > Anaerolineales > Anaerolineaceae > Flexilinea. The sequence goes on from JAAZKE010000002.1 coordinate 17,875, forward strand.
CGCTGATCAACGATTCAAAATAAGGGATCAGCTCTTTGGAAAAGATCATCATAGTTTCCAGCCCGGACACCAGTTGATAATCCTCAAACCCATAGCCGGAAAACTGGTTGCGCTCAAGATATGGCATCAGGAGCGTCACCAGAAACTGCATCAACACGATCGAAACCACGGTCACCAGTGAGGTAATCGCGTTGGCATCAATTCTTATTACCCCTGAAGTACGTCGAATCAGCGTCACCGCACCCAGCGTCAAAATCGCAGCTACCGGGCCACGCAGCATCCATTCAATCAGGCGCATCCGGATCACACGTGACGACCAGGAGACACACAGCGAGGTTACCGAATAACCCAGCAGAAAGACCATCGCCAGCATCATCAGGTTGATCAGGAAGCTGAGGAACCAGAACCAGGTCACGCTTTTCGTAAAAATCCCGCCGCTGAACATCAGCAGCGGAAAGGTACCAATCAGGATACCAATCGTGCCAATGATCAAATAGCTCATGCGCCGGCGACTGGTAGGAGTGCGCGTACGGCTGTATGCGTGGTAGAAATTAATCATCGCTACGCCAATCAATGCCCCAAACCAGATCCAGAAAGCGTTGGCAGGGGGAGCAGGAACCATCACAATACCGATCTCTTCGATCACGCGCATCCCGCTGAACAGCCGGTTTGTCCACAGCAGCAGCGAGAAAACCGCCGATCCCAGGTAAGCGGCTGCAATGAACAGACGTCTGCTGATATTAGCAGCGTTACCGGTCATTTCGTTCAGAATTTCGGAAAACTGACAGATCACCGCCGGCAACAGGATGAAGCCGGTCCACAGCACCTTCTGCAGAAAATTCAGCGTTTGCAGCGACTTCGTTGTGATTGTAAGCGAATCTGAAGAGAAGATAGCTGCCAGCACCAGCATGAAGACTGAGAAGATGGCACCCAGCCGGTTACGGCGGAAATGGGTGAGCGTGAATAACAGCATTGAGAAAGCAGCAATCGCGACGGCTGCAGAAAGAACATCTGAACCGAGTCGTAACGCTCCCAGGATAATGTCAGCAATTGAGTTCATAGCCTAACGAATATTCTTGAAATAAAAAAGCGCGATTTCAAGATTGACGAAGAAGAATTCCTGATAACCGCAGAATTGAAACCCCTGTGAAGTGAGCAGCCGGATGGCTGGATCATTTTTCGCCTGTACGGTCACTACCAGCTGTGTGAAGTGATTGCGCATTGCGGTTTCCTGTACAACATTCAGCAGCGCTTTCATGATCCCGCGCCGCCGGTAATCCTCATGGATGCCACCGGTTTTCAGCATCAGCCGATTTGGATTTTCATCCTGTTCCAGACGCAGATAACCGACCACTTTGCCATCATATTCAGCGACCAATACCTCACGGCGCATGATCATCTGCTCCATCCGTGCATCGTCCGGTTCCTGAAAGGATACATGGATCGTCTTTGGCAGCTTGATATACTGCAAACTGATCGAATAGGAATCCAAATCTTCCAGCATCTGAGATTTCCAAACGTAATCGCTGTCAAAATTCAGCCGTATTTCCTTTAAAAGCGGAAGATCATCCGGATTTGCCATTCTCACTTCAATTTCTGCCATCAGTTCTTGTTCTCTTTCCTTCTTCAATCTACCTGATTCATGATGCGGATCCCCACGTCACAGGGGGCTTTTTCCTGATTGGATTTGTCAATCACAATCAGCCGCAGCACGTAATCGCCATTCAAAATTTCGGTCGTCGCCAGCACCCCGAGCGTATTTTCAATCATCGGTGTGCTGCCAGCGGAGACTGCGTTCCAGTTTTGTTGATCCCCAACCGGTGCGTATTCATACTTATAGAATCCAAGATCGGGAATATTGATGGTCGCTTTCAGCTCATACACGCCTGAGATTTCCTCACCCGGTTTCGGCGCAATCCACTCAATCTCGCCCGGAATACAGCCGCCAGATGCTGGCAATGGCAAAACAATCTGGTCAGCTGCTGCTACCGAAGGCAATCCGCTGGCGCCATTTTCCGGATTCACGGTGGTCGGCAAGACAATCCCGACATCCACCATACCGTCAGCAGGATTATTCAATGGGGCAAGTTGCGGTACCTGTGGGAATTCATTGATGATAAAGGTAACGCTGATAAATTCCATCAGGAACAGCAGGAAGGTGATGATCACCATCACCAGCGAGCTGTTCAGCCGCCGTTGCGCAGCTTCTCTTTCCAGCCCGAAGATTGTCGATCGCCACTCAATCACGGCTTGAACCAGCTTTTTCAGGTAGATTAAACCGACCAGAGCCAGTATCCCATAGATCCAGTTTTTATAGGTAACCAGAAAAATCAGCAGCGCTTCCATGCAAACAGTCCCGCTGTTAATCCATCTGTGGCAGCAAATCTTTCAAAATCGCAATAATTTTCGGGCCAATCATGTCCGCAGTTTCCAACACTTCTTCATGAGTGGTCTTTACCTCGCCATCATGGCTGCAGGCGTTGGTGATACCGGAAAACCCGATCACGCGCATTCCGGCATGGCGTGCAGCAATCACTTCAGGTACGGTTGACATGCCAACCGCGTCTGCACCAATGCTGTGCAGGAAGCGAATTTCTGCCGGGGTCTCAAAGGTTGGCCCACTTAGCCACACATAGGTACCGCTTTGCAGCGGAATGTTCTTTCGCTCAGTGATCTCACGAACTTTTGCCGCATAAGCCCGATCATAAGCCTGGGACATATCCGGAAAACGTACACCAAAGCGCTCATCGTTCAGTCCAGCCAGTGGGTTAAACCCCACCATCGCAGGGAAACCGATATGATCGCTGATCAGCATCACATCGCCGGCTTTAAAGTTTGGGTTGACGCCGCCGGCAGCGTTGGTTACGATCAGCTTTTTAATGCCAAGCAGGAACATCACACGCACCGCAAACGCCAGGTCTGCAGGCGCATAGCCTTCGTAAAAATGAACCCGTCCCTGCTGCACCAGCACCTTCCTGCTATACAGGGTACCCAGCACCAGCCGTCCTTTATGCCCTGATACAGTTGAAACCGGCCAGTTGGGCAGCGACTGATATGGGAGGATGATTGGATTTTCGACTTCATCCGCCAGATCTCCGAGTCCTGAACCCAGCACCAGCCCTATCTCAGGTTGGAAGTCAATGGAACTGCGAATGGCATCCACCGCAGCCAGGTAATGCGAATAATCAATTTCTTTCATAAACCTCCACTTATCTTCCAGCTTAATTATACAGGAATCGACAGGCGCTCAACGGTTTGATCAGTTTGGAGGACGAGAAAGCGCGGGGTTAACCCCGCGCTTTCTGATTTGGAGAATAGACGCTTTATTATTGGTTGTACTTTGAACTGGAAGATCTGCGCTGAATCCATTTCACCAGTTCCACGATCGGAATCACCGATACTGCCAAACCCATCGCAACTGCGTATTCCTTGAATGAAATCACTTCAAAATCAAACAGGTTGGCAATGAACGGCACTTCAATCACCACAGTTGTCAAAACCAACGCCAGAATCATTGCAAAGAATAGGTAGATGTTAGACGATTTCATTGTGAAAATCGAATTATGTTGTGAGCGCATGTTGAGAGAGTGGAAAATTTCCGCCATTGACATGGTCAGGAAAGCCATCGTAATCCCATCCGGACTCTGAGCAATTTCCCACACACCAGATTCAAGATAGTGACCAATAAAATAACTCGCCACTGTCAGAATCGAAACCATAATACCCTGGTAGGCGATGTTGAAGCCCATCCCATCTGAGAACACCCCCGCTTTCGGATCACGCGGTTTGCGCAACATCAGATCGCCTTCCGCCTTTTCAACACCCAGTGCCAACGCCGGGATTGAGTCTGTAATCAGGTTGATCCACAGGATATGGACCGGTTTCAAAATCTGGAACCCCAGCAAGGTCGCCACGAAAATGGAAATTACTTCAGAAAGGTTCGAGGAAAGCAGGAACTGAATCACCTTGAGAATGTTGTCATAAATCCGGCGTCCCTCTTCCACCGCTGATACGATGGTAGCAAAGTTGTCATCCGCCAGCACCATATCCGCAACGTTCTTGGTGACGTCAGTACCAGTGATGCCCATGCCCACGCCAATGTCAGCATTTTTGATCGATGGTGCATCATTGACGCCGTCACCGGTCATGGCAGTCACTTTATCATTGGCTCTCCAGGCTTTCACAATCCGAACTTTATGTTCAGGCTGGACGCGGGCGTAAACGCGGTATTTGGCAATGTCTCTTTGCAGCTCATCATCATCAATTTTATCGAGCTGGCTGCCGGTGATTGCGAGCGTATCTTCGGTCAGCAGTCCCAGTTGATTGGCAATAGCAACAGCGGTATCTTTATGATCGCCGGTGATCATAACCGGTGTGATGCCCGCCACCCTGCACTCTTCAATCGCCGGGATCACTTCCGGACGAATCGGGTCAATCATTCCCATCAAACCCAGGAACACCAGATCATGCTCCAGGCTCTCGGCACTATAATCTGAGGGTTCGCTGTCCAGGAATTTACAGGCACCTGCCAAAACGCGCAGTGCCTGACTAGCCATCGCTGCATTGGCAGCATTCACTTCATCGCGGATTTCATCAGTGAGAGGCACTTCCTTTCCGTTACGATAAATGGAAACGCATTTCTTCAGCACCTCGTCCGGCGCACCTTTGGTAAACTGGATGATTTTGCCTTCGTTGTTATGAACAGTCGACATCATCTTACGCATCGAATCAAACGGCGCTTCCCCTATTCTCAGGTAAGCGGATTTCATCGCTTCATGCGGCTGTCCTTTCCGTTCCGCATACACAACCAGCGCAGCTTCGGTTGGTTCACCCAACACGTTGATTTTCCCGGTTACCGGATCCCCTTCGATTGAATCGACAACCGCGTCGTTGCTCAGTGCCATCGCCTTGATCAGCAATGGTTCATCATCCCCCCAGGTTTCAACAACAGTCATTCTGTTCTGGGTGAGCGTACCGGTCTTATCCGAGCAAATCACCTGAGCCGAACCCAACGTTTCCACCGCAGTTAACTTGCGGATCACAGCGTTGCGCTTCGACATGTTGGTCACACCAATCGACAGCACAATCGTTACAACCGCCACCAGTCCTTCCGGAATCGCGGCAACTGCCAGGCTGACAGCGACCATAAAGGTATCCAATATAACCGGCCCGCTGAAGTTGCCATTTCGAATCAGCGCGAAGATAAAAATAAACACACACACGCCGATGACAAGTTTTGTCAGGATCACACTCAATTCGGCAAGCTTACGCTGCAGCGGGGTTTGTTCATCCTCCGCTTCGCTCAATGCCCCGGCAATCTTCCCCATTTCGGTGGTCATGCCAGTGTTGGTGACGACCGCTTTCCCATGACCGTAGACCACTGTGCTGCCCATGTAGCACATGTTTTTGCGATCACCGAGCGGAATCGCCTCGCTGGTATCTTTGAGATGCAGGATATCGATAAATTTGCTGACCGGTTCGGATTCTCCTGTCAACGACGCTTCTTCAATTTTCAGGCTGGCGCTCTCAATGATTCGTCCATCAGCCGGAACGGCATCGCCTGCTTCCAGGTAGATAATATCACCCGGGACGATCTCTGCGCTTTCGAGAATCATACGCTTGCCATCCCGCTCAACCTTGGAAGTGGCCGCAGTCATCTTTTTAAGCGCTTCAATCGCTTCCTCAGCCTTATTTTCCTGATAAACCCCCAGTACTGAGTTGATCACAACCACGATCAGGATAATAACCACATCCGCCATTCCCTCACCATGGATGATTCCCAGCACACCGGAGATCGCCGCCGCAACTAGCAGAATAATTACCATCGGATCATTTAATTGATTCAGGAATCGTCGCAGCAATGATTCTTTTTCAGGCTGAACTAACTGGTTTTTCCCGTAGGTCTGCTGCCGCTTTAAGGCTTCTTCCTGGGATAACCCCTGCTCGGAAGTGTTTAATTTCCGATAAACGTCACCAATTTCCTCCGCATAAAAATCCATATGCTCTCCTTCTTATCTTTAGCCAATATATAAGATGGAAAAACAGTCTACCTCGAGCATAAATTCGGGATTAAATAATAAGGTTCCCGAAAACCGGTTTGCGTTTCATTCCCAGGGGTAAGAGTATTTCTCCTTCTTGAAGTTTATGCAAAAATTATAACTGATGTGATGAAAGATGGAGGTATTAATTCAGAATTAATACCTATCAACGAACTTCTCTTTTGAGCCAAATTCCGTTCAAATCTATTGGCAAAAATTAATTATTGTTAATTATTTGATCATTTGTCCAGGTTTTTTGAAATAAATAATTAAATCGAGTTTTTACCCAACTTAAATTGCTGAAAACTCGCCGAAGAAACGAATGCTCTTCAGCTGGAACTGCGCAGCTCATTCAGCGCGGTTTCCAATTCAGGCGGCAGTGGCGCAGAGAAGGTCATCGGCTGCTTTTGGTCGGGCAGCAGGATCGTAAGGCTGGAAGCGTGCAAAAAGTGTCTCCCCAGAGCAATCGTTTTCTTCCGCAGCCCATACAGCTCATCTCCCACAATCGGGCATTTCAAAAAAGCGAGGTGCACGCGAATCTGGTGCGTTCTGCCGGTAAACGGGTGTGCTTCAATCAGCGAATGACGTGGAAAGTCCTCAAGCACACGGTACTCGGTCAAGGCTTCGCGCCCTTTTTCATCGGTCAGTACCGCCATACGCTTGCGCACCAGCGGATCGCGCCCAATCGGCGCCTCAATCCGACCGGTAGGAGTCGGCGGCTTGCCGTCGGTCAATGCCAGATAACGCTTATTCAGCTCTCGCGACTTGAACTGTTTCTGCAGGAAGGTACGCGCTTTTTCATCCTTTGCCATGATGATGATGCCAGAAGTGTCACGATCCAGGCGGTGAACCACACCCGGGCGAATCTCACCACTGAACTCTTTTAGATCGCTGCAGTGTGCCAGCACGGCATGAACCAGCGTACCGCTGCTGTGACCGGCAGATGGATGAACTACCATGCCAGCCGGTTTATTGATCACCAGCACGCGTTCATCCTCATACAGGATGTCAATCGGAATTTCTTCCGGAATTAACCCGGTCGGGTTTTCCTCCGGCAAAGTTACCGTAATCTCATTGTCCATGCTGACTTTGAAGCCGTTTCTGGTGATCACATTTCCATCCACTGACACCAGCCCGTTTTTGATGAACTGCTGCAGCCGCGAACGCGAGAAATCGCTCATCTGATCAGCCAGAAAACTGTCCAGCCGTTGGGATTGCTGCAATTCCGACCGCAGCTTGATAACTTTATTGCTCATGAGATTGAATCCGGTCGCCTTCAATTGGTGACTGTTTCGGCAGACGGAATTCTGCAACCGACTCAGCCGGTAAATCTGAGGTGGAAGTAACCGGTTCGGCTGTGTTGTTTTCTGGCAACGCTGAGGTCATATCACAGGAAGCCATCACCGGCTCGGGCTCTTTTTCATTATGATCATCGCTCCAGATGCCAATAATCAGAACAACTGCGCCAATGACAATTGCCGCATCTGCCAGATTGAAAACCGGGAAGTTTCCGACCCAGATGAAATCGACCACATAACCGACCTGTGGATTGATCCGATCGAGAAAATTTCCCAATGCACCGCCCAGTTCCAGACCCAGCGCAATCTGCCAGAAGGCAGGTCCCTGCCAGACCTGGCGGTAAAACAGGATCACCAGCAGGATCAGCACCAGTCCGATGATGGTAAAGATCCAGCCGCTGCCCTGAAACAGCCCGAAGGCAACGCCAGTGTTTTTCCAATGAATGATACGCAGGAAAGGTCTCAGCCAGTCAACAGGCATCCAGGTTTCGGTGATCGCCAGGTTGGTGCGCACCAGCAGTTTGGCAGTCTGGTCAATCAGCACCACCAGGATGGCAATGAACCCAACTTTCCCGTAAGCTTTGATTCTTTCAGACAATAAGCTCCTCCTTTTACCAACAGGTAATTATAGTTTACTCTGCCGGCAACAAAACACCCGAAGGTTTCCTCCGGGTGTTCTTTCTGAAAAGGGAGCTGATTACTGAATTTCGTATGCAAAACTCATGTTGACTTTCATCGTGATGGAGAGGTCGCCGCTGGAAATCGGAGCTGACCCGCCGCCACCGCCGTACCCCATTCCGCCTCCGGGATACATGTAATCCTGATAATCCGGGACAGAGAAAGAAACCACTTCTTTCAGCGTGACACCCAGCTTGTCAGCAATTGCCTGTGCCTGCATTTTCGCGTCATCAATCGCCAGATTACGTGCATCCGCAATGACCTTGTCTTTGACTGAGGAGTCATAGGATACAGAGTGGATGGAATTCGCACCGTTCTGAACAGCAGCATCCAACACTTCGTTCAGCCGGTTAACATCGCGCAGCACAATCGAAAAGCCATAAGAGATGGAATAAATGTAGGCATCTGCCGGAGCTGATGCATCGCGATAACTCATTTGTGAACTGTAGAGGTTGTAATAATCAGTTTTGATGTCATTGTCCGCTACACCCAGAGCAAGTATCGCATTTTTAATCGCAACCACAGCATTCGTGTTGGTGTCGATCGCTTCGGTGATCGATTCTTTTTCGGTCATAACACCAAGCTGGACGTTGACGATATCCGGTTTCATATTTACCACGCCTTTACCAATCACGCTGATCGTGTAGTCGTCATCTGCGTGAACAGGTGCGGCTGCCATCAATCCAGCAGCCAATAAGCCGATTATAACGAACCCAAATAATATTTTTTTCATAAAGATTTCCTTTCAAATTTACTTTTGTTTCCATTATTTTAACCGTACCTGTCAATAAAAAGTTCCGTTGTCTTTATTTACCCTTTATAAACGCGGCCATCTGTAATGTCTGCTCTTGTTCAAAAAACCGGATAAAAGCGCTGATATAATAGGCAAAGATTTGAATCCTTTATGGTATTGAGGACCCATGCTTGATAAGATCAACGCGATTGAAACCCATTTTAATGAACTGAATCGACAAATAAACGAAAACATCGAAGACTACCAGCGCACCGCCGAATGGCTGAAAGAACGCTCGGAAATTGAAGAAATCGTCGAAAAAGGCCGTCAGTACAAAGACACGTTGCAGCGCATTGAAGAAGCGCAGGAGCTGCAAAATGATCCCGAGCTTGGCGAGCTGGCTGAACAGGATCTGGCTGAGCTGTTGCCGCTGCGGGACAAGCTTGAAGAGGAAATCCGGCTGTTGCTGATCCCTAAAGATCCGCGCGATTCGCGCAATGTGATCATGGAAATCCGTGCTGGAACCGGTGGGGACGAAGCCGCAATTTTCGCTGCCGACTTGTTCCGCATGTATTCGCACTACTCCGAAGCGCACCGCTGGCAGATTGACATCTTATCGTCCAATGAAATCGGCGTTGGCGGTTTTAAGGAAATTGTTTTCATGGTAAAGGGCAAAGGCGCTTTTTCACGGCTGAAGTTTGAATCTGGAACCCACCGGGTGCAGCGCGTTCCGGTCACCGAATCACAGGGGCGCATCCACACTTCCGCCGTTACGGTGGCAGTGCTTGCTGAAGTTGAGGACGTCGATATTCAGGTTCCTGAGACTGATATTCGCCTGGAAGTGTTCCGTTCAGCGGGAGCCGGAGGACAGAATGTGCAGAAAAACTCCACCGCGGTACGTTTGATTCACCTTCCAACCGGTATGGTAATCACCTGCCAGGATGAGCGCTCTCAGCTGCAGAACAAGACCCGCGCCATGAGCATTTTACGCGCACGGTTGTTCGATATGGAACAGCAAAAGCAGCAGGAAGCGCTTGACGCCGCCCGCCGTTCGATGATCGGCTCCGGTGACCGTTCCGAAAAAATTCGCACCTATAACTACCCGCAGTCGCGCGTCACTGACCATCGTATCAACGTCTCCTCCTACAACCTGGCAGGCGTGATGGATGGCGATCTGGACCTGTTTATCGATGAATTGATTCTCAGAGATGAAGCTGAGAAGCTTACCATCTCAGAAACCGAAGAGTAATTTCACATGACGATTGCTGAGCTGCTGAATACAATGCGCGATCGGATCCGCGCTGCGGAAATTTCCGATTCGCCGATGATGGAAGCGCAGTGGATTATGGAAATGATTACCGGATTGCATCGGCCCGAATTGCTGGCGCATTCCGAAAACGAGGTGAGCGCTGAACACGCTGCCAGAGCCTTGGAGCTGACAGCGCGCTATGTAGCGGGAGAACCGTTGCCGTATCTGCTGGGTGACTGGCATTTTTACGGCAATCGCTTTCTAGTGACGCCGGCAGTGCTTATCCCACGCCCCGAGACCGAGCGATTAGTCGAATTGGCGATCAACTGGCTGCAGGATCACACGCAGGCAAAAGTGGTGCTCGACATTGGCACCGGCAGCGGCTGCATCGCGATCACGCTTTTAAAATCACGCAAACTGCAGCTCGCACAGGTAACCGCCTGCGACCTTTCCTTTGAGGCACTGATGCAGGCACAGCAGAACGGCTTACTCAACGGTGTACAGGATCGGCTACAGCTGGTGCAATCTGACTTGAGCACATCATTTTCGGAACCGATTGACATCGTTTGCGCCAATCTGCCCTACATTCCCAGCGCACGTCTGCCGATGTTGGACGTCAGCAGACACGAACCGCGTCTGGCGCTGGACGGTGGTTCCGATGGCTTTGATCTCTACCGTAAGCTGTTCAGCGACCTGTCGGGGAAAATGGCAGCGGAATCGCTGATCTTGTGCGAGATCGACCTGACCCATGAAACAATTGGCGCTGATCTTGCGCAACAGGCATTTCCGCAGGCGGAGATCAGTGTAATTCGCGACTATGACGGTTTACCGCGCGTGCTCTCGATTGCCCATCACCCAACTTTATGATTCTCACCCTCGAAAACAACGAAAACGCGCTGCAATCCGCCACTGAAACGCTCCAAAGCGGTGGTGTGTGCGTGCTTCCTACCGATACCGTTTATGGCATCGCCGCCTCTTTTGATGACGCGGATGCGATTCAGAAGTTATTCAAGCTGAAAAAGCGCGATTCCCACAAATCGATCGCAGTCCTGCTGGCGGACGCATCGCAGGCAACGCTGGTCGCTGAGAGGATTTCCCCAGCCGCTGAACGCCTGATGGCGCGCTTTTGGCCGGGCGGATTGACGGTACTGGTGCAAAAGCGCAACGACCTGCCAGCCGGGCTTTCAGCAAATGAAAAGATCGGGCTGCGCATACCGGATCACACGTTCACGCGTGCCCTGATCCGCAGGACAGGACCGCTCGCAACCACTTCTGCCAATTTTTCCGGCATGCCACCTGCGCTGGAGATCAGCGACCTTCCTGTTGAACTGCTGAGCCGGATTCCGCTGATTATCGATGGAGGCAGGGTCAAACAGGGGGTTTCATCGACGGTGGTGGACTGTACCGTTGAGCCGGTTTTAATTCTGCGGGAAGGCGGCCTGAAAACAGCTGACATTCTGGCAGCGTTTGCCAAAGAATAACGATTTTGTATCCGGATTGGTCAACGGAGACCAGGCAAGCCGCTTACAGCAGGTATAATCGAAAATCATGATCCTGAAACAAATCCACAGTGTCTTTATGGGTTCACCGGAAATTGCCATTCCCGCGTTGAAAGTATTATCAGAGCTTACCACGACGGTTGGGGTGGTTACGCAACCCGATCGCCCTGCCGGAAGGGGCAAAAAGATCGTTCAATCCGCGGTGAAGACCTTCGCAGTTGAAGCAGGCATTCCGGTCATGCAGCCGGTACGGCTGCGTACTGAAGAGGCTTTCGCCGAACTCAGCGCCTGGCAGCCACAGTTAATCGTGGTAATGGCTTACGGTCAGATCCTGCGCACCCCGGTGCTGAACCTGCCGCAATATGGCTGTTTGAACTTGCATGCCTCGCTGCTGCCACGCTGGCGCGGTGCATCCCCGATCCAGGCTGCCATTCTGGCAGGTGATGACATCAGTGGTGTTTCGCTGATGAAGATGGACGTTGGCATGGACACCGGTCCGGTTTACGCGATGGAACCGTTAAATCTGGCAGCGGATGAAACCAGCGCCAGCCTTTCGCAGAAAATGGCAGCGCTGGCAGCGGAATTGCTGCACCAATCGCTGCAAAAGATCATCGATGGCAGAATTCAAGCGGTGGCACAAAGCGAAGAAGGAGTTACCTACACATCGTTGATCAAAAAAGAAGATGGTTTATTGGATATCACGCAATCCGTTGCAACGCTGGAGCGTCAGGTCAGAGCATATAACCCGTGGCCAACCGTTCAACTGAATTTACCTGAAACCTCTTTGAAGATCCTGATGAGCAGCACAGCTGACAATTCAACCCAACTCGTGCCAGGCAGTTTGACCTGCGTAGAAGGCTATCCGGCAATCGCCGTGCAGGATGGCCTGCTGGTATTGAAAGAAGTACAACCCGCGGGCAAAAAGCCGATGAGCGGCAAAGCTTTCCTGAGTGGTTACCGCAACTGGGAAGGGATGGTCGCATGAGATTTCTTTGCCTGGGAGCCGGAGCCATCGGCACTTACATCGGCGTCAGCCTGATCCATAGTGGTGAAGAGGTTACTTTCGTCGGCCAGCCAGCTTCGCTACCGAGAATTGCTGAAAACGGGCTGTCGCTGAAAACGATCAACGGGTCTGTCATCAAAGTAGAAAAGCCCAATCTTTCCAACAATGCTTTACTCTCCTTACACAATGCTCCAGTTGACTTCATCATCTGGGCCGTTAAATCGTTTGACAATCCAGCCTTGATAGAAATACTGATGCCAGTGGCGGACAGACTGCCACCTATTATCAGCCTGCAGAACGGAGTCGAAAACGAAGCGCAACTTTCAGCCGCTTTTGGCTCGGAACGAATCGTACCAATGTCCGTCTGTACCGCCATCAGCCGTGGTGAACGCGGACTGGTAAAAGTGGAAAAGCTGCGTGGCATTGGTATCGCTTCCGAATCACTCTTTGCTGATGAACTGGCACGGCATTTCACCCATGCCGGTCTCAAGCCAAAGATCGTGGCAAATGTAGCCAGCATGAAGTGGTCAAAAATGATCACCAATCTGCTTGCAAATGCGACTTCAGCCATTCTGGACATGCAGCCAGCTGACATATTCCGTGATCCGGATGGATTTGAGCTGGAAAAACGCCAGATCCTTGAGACGCTGGCAGTGATGGAGCGTCTTTCGATCCCGGTGGTCAACCTGCCGGGCACACCGGTGAAACTGCTGACACGGGCAATTCAATCGCTGCCCCGATTCCTTCTTCAACCAGCGCTCGTCAGAGCTGTTGGCGGAAGTCGCGGCGGGAAAATGCCATCGTTCCATATCGATCTGGAAGCGGGACGCACCCGCAGCGAAGTGACCTTTCTGAATGGCGCAGTTGCACGCATTGCTGAACAGAACGGGATGCAGGCGCCGGTCAATTACGGTCTGACAAAAATTCTGACCGCCATGGCTGAGGGCAGCCTCTCCAGAGTGCTGTATCGAAATCAACCGGGGAAACTTTTACAAGCTGTCCTTAATCCGACAAATATTTAAGCAGACAAAAGGGGGTCCGCATGTTCAATTACTGGCCGATCGTTTTGATAGTCACATCTAACGTACTCTATCATTTCAGCGCACGCTCACTGCCGAAGCAGGCAAATCAGCTGCTCTCGCTGTTCATCACCTATCTGATCGGTGCAACCATCACCATCATCGTTTATTTTGCCACTACCGCGAACGCTTCACCGGCAAGGGATGTGCAGGCGCTCAACTGGGTGACGCTGGCGATGGGTTTTTTTGTTGTAGGGATGGAACTGGGGACGATTAATATGTATCGCGTTGGCTGGAACCTGAGCGTCGGACCGCTGGTAGCAAATATCAGTGGCGCCCTGGTTTTGCTGCTGGTAGGTGTGCTAATACTGCATGAAAAGGTCAGTTGGTCCCAGGGACTGGGTATCATTCTGTGCCTCAGCGGCTTAATCCTGATTCGGCGATAAAGAAATATTCCATTATCGGGCACATCTCGTAGGGGCGACAATGCGCATGGTATTTCATGCGCACGTCGCGCCCGATGGGCGTCAGCCCATCATCTTACGAATTCTTCTCAATACGCTCAATGCCACCCATCCACGGTTTCAGCACTTCGGGGACAACAATCGAGCCATCAGCCTGCTGGTAGGTCTCCATTACCGCGATCAGCGTACGGGGCAGCCCCAGTCCTGAGCCGTTGAGCGTGTGCAGGTAGCGCGGTTTGCCGCTTTCTTTGTCACGGAAGCGGATTGCACCACGGCGGGCTTGAAAATCACCGACGTTTGAGACTGACGAAACTTCCAGCCATTCCTTACAGCCTGGAGCCCAAACCTCAATGTCATAGCAGATCTGAGCGTTGAACCCAAGATCACCGGTACATTGCTGAATAATACGGTAGGGTAGTTGCAGCTTGCGCGCAACTTCCTCAGCCGCGTCAAGCATTCGCTCCAGCTCCTGTTGTGATTTGTCAGGATGGCTGTAACAGTACAGTTCAACCTTGTCGAACTGGTGACCACGTTTGATACCGCGCACATCCCGACCGGCGCTCATCTTTTCACGGCGGAAACAGGGAGTATAGGCAGTGAAGCGCAGCGGCAGTTGGTCTTCGTCAATGATTTCATCTTTATACAAGCCAGTCAGAGGTACTTCGGCGGTTGGCACCCACCAGAAGTCTTCCTCAGCGTCATGATACAAGTTGTCACGGAATTTCGGCAGTTGTCCGCAAGCGTACAAAATATCACTCTTGACCATGAACGGTGTGTATCGCTCCTCATAGCCCTGGCGAACATGGAGGTCAAGCATATATGCGATTAAGGCACGCTGCAGACGAGCAGCGGCACCGTTGAGAACGTAAAAACGGCTGCCGGTCAGTTTTACACCGCGTTCAAAATCAATTATATTGAGTGCAGTCCCCAGATCCCAATGCGGCAGTGGTTCGAATGATGGCTCCTGAATCATTCCTTCCACGCGCAGCACCTGATTTTCAGCTTCGCCTGTCCCGTATGGAACTGCCGATTCGGGGATGTTGGGGATGATCATCACCAGTTCGTTGAGTTTCTCTTCCGTTTCGCGCACCTGCTGATCCAGCGCTGAAATGCGGTCGCCAACGGTGCGCATGGCTTCGATTTTCGCAGTGCGCTCAGCAGCGTCCTTGATTTTGCCGATTTCGCGGGAAACGGCGTTACGTTCGGCTTTGAGTTGCTCGACCTCGGTGAGCAATGCCCGCCGTTCAACGTCCAACCGTTGAATTTCCAGCACTGGCGAATCGTCCATCTGGCGGTCGCGCATCGATTTGATCACAATTTCCGGGTTTTCACGGATCAGGTTGATATCCAACATAAACTGCCTCCTAAAGAAAGATTAAAAAGCCCCTCCGGGCAGGACGAAGGGGCTTTCGTGGTACCACCTGCATTCGCTCAAAAATGAGCCTTGAGAGGGAGGATATCGGCTCCCAACCGTTTCCTTTATGCCAATAACTCATGGCTTTTCAGGAACTGTCAGCCCGTTTCAGCGACGGGCGGGCGAAGAGGAGGATGCTTCCCTGCCGTTTCTCACCATGGCGGCTCTCTGTTCCCTGGAAGATCGGGCTTCGCCAGACATTAATCGATCACAATAATTATACTGGCTTGGGGGCTCGGCTGTATTTAAACAGTGACATATCCCGGAATATTTTTAAATCAGGTTTGCTCTTCGTCGTAGTAGAGACTGTATCCGATTCCACGGATGGTGGTGATAATCTGTGGGTTTTTGGGATCAACTTCAATGGCCTTGCGCAGCCACTGCATGTGCACATCCAATGAGCGCATGTCGTCAAGGTAATCGGTGTCCCAGATTTTGCGGAAAAGATCTTTGCGCGAAACCACTTTTCCAACGTTGTCCATCAACACTTCCAGCAATTTGACAACCCGCGGGGTGACCAGGGTATAACGGTTATCGACGGAAATACTGCGCTTGCTCTTATCGAGTGTGATATCTCCAACATTGCGGATGCAGTCGCTGTTCGAAGGGGCAAACAGTTTAATGCGGTTAACCAGCTTCTGAACAGTAAATGGCAGCGTCATCACCAGGTCGCATTTATTGGAAATTTTTCTGTTTTTGAGCATATCGTCGATGATCAGAATGACCGGCAGGTCAGGGTTGCGCTGTTTGATCCGGTAAACGATGCGGTTACAGGTGGTGCGCAGGGAAGCGGCATCAATCAAAACCAGCATCGGTCTGTCTTCGCGAATCTTGTCCAGTGCGGCGTTGCCGGTTGAGGCAATTTCTACGTTGTAGCCTTTCTTCTGCAGATTTAAAAAGAAGGATGGATGGTCGGTCTGTTTACCTTCAATTAAAATTATTTTTTTTTGAAGCAGATCCAAAGTTCCGTCCTCTTTCCGATATTTATCTTTGAAATGATTTCCCCGGGAAATTCAGGTAGATTAATTCTACATAAGTTCACAGAAAATAAATTGTTCTAAATAATTATATCATTCACAAAAAAAACAGGACGAAAATAATCAATTGAATTCTTCCCCTCCTGCGGTGATCTGCAATAAGGCATGGCAGGTCTTCGCATTGGTATCGCGTTTCTGTGAATTCATTTTCCCTGAGGGATTACCAGTTCATTTTCAGATTATAAACGATCCTGATTCCACTCCGCCAAATTACCAAGCCTTAAAAGAATAAAAAGAATTGATTTGCGGGGTTCTATTTCGTTTATAATCTTATTACTGTAGGGGAAATATGAAAGACATGATTGAGATGTTTGTGGACAGCATTCGGGTAAGCCTGACAACGCAACAGCGGGTTTTGATGTTGCGGGACGCTGACCATACCATCTACCTGCCCATCTGGATCGGCTCGTTTGAAGCCGAATCAATCGTGGTCGGGCTGCAGGAAATTGAGGTGAGTCGCCCGCAGACGCATGATTTGCTGGTGCGCGTGATCCTTGCCACCCGCTCCAATCTCAAACATGTGGAACTTTCCAAAATCCAAAATGAGACCTTCTATTCTTTTTTGGTGTTGGAACAAAATGAGGAGGAAATTCGCCTGGATTGCCGTCCTTCCGATGCGATTTCGCTGGCGATTCGCTTCAAAGTGCCGATTTATGTCAATACTGAAGTTGTGTATAGAGCCGGCATTCAGCCAGAGAAAGATGTGCAGCTTGGTCATGACACCTCCGAAGTAATGGAGGGCAACGAATACGATGGCTCGCTGTCCGTTTTTGATGATTTCCTGCAGAAACTGGATATTGAAGAGCCTGGCGAAGATGACGACGAAACAGGCGGTGGTGAGCCTGATGATCCTGGCAATCCCTCTGTACAGCCATAAAAAATGGAATCCAATGAAAACATAGAGACCGCTGATCTTAATCAGCGTGCCTCATCCCTCGAACTAAGCGTACAGCCTTACAGCAGTGAAGCTGAAGAAGCTGTATTAGGTGCAATTCTCATCAACCCTGAGAAGTATCAAAGTGTTTCACAGATCATTTCAGAGAGTGATTTCTATCTGCATAAAAATCGCTGGCTCTGGCGTGCTTATGGGGACGTTATCAAAAACAAGCAGGATCTGGACCTGATGACACTGTCCAACATCTTGCGGGAACAGGATAAACTGGATGCGGTTGGCGGGCTGAATTATCTCATGCGTATAGCTAACGAGACTCCCTCATCGTTGCATGCTGAGTCCTACGCCCGCATTGTGGCAGAAAAAAGCATCCGCCGTCAGCTGTTGACCTCCGCCAACCAGATTTCGCAGTTAGCCTATGATGAAAAGAAGGATATCAAAAGCGTCATCGATGAATCCGAACGCGCGTTGATGGGGGTTGGTGACCGGCAGATCAATAAAGAAGTTCAGCCAATTGAAATGCCGCTTCGTAATGTTTTAGAGGATTTGGGCTCCCTGCTCAATTCGAAATCGGATATGCACGGGATTCCCACCGGATTCTATGACCTTGACAAGTTGCTGGGCGGAATGCAAAAATCTGACCTGATCATTATCGCGGGACGTCCCGGAATGGGGAAAACCGGGTTCCTGCTTTCGGTCCTTAAAAATGTCGCCAGAGACCATAAGAAACACGTAGTGATGTTTTCGCTCGAAATGTCTAATGAACAGCTTGCGCAGCGTTTGATCGCTCAGCTGTCTGGTGTCGATACTCAGAAACTGCGAACGGGCAATCTCCAGGACGAGGAATTACTTTTGATTATGAACGCGTCCTATATGCTGGGCGAAACCACCATCTATCTGGATGATACTCCCGCGATTACCCCAACCCAAATGATGATGAAATGCCGGCGCTTGAAACAGGAGCATCATATTGACCTGGTCATTGTGGATTACCTGC
Source organism: Chloroflexota bacterium (assembly GCA_012799995.1). Lineage (GTDB taxonomy): Bacteria > Chloroflexota > Anaerolineae > Anaerolineales > Anaerolineaceae > Flexilinea. The sequence goes on from JAAZKE010000002.1 coordinate 36,196, forward strand.
AGCTGATGAGCGGAGATGTGCGCAATGAAAACCGTGTACAGGAAGTCTCTTCCATCTCGCGGATGCTCAAAGTGATGGCGCGGGAACTTGAAGTCCCGGTATTGACCGCTGCCCAGCTCTCTCGAAACGTGGAGCAGCGTGCGGATAAAATCCCGGTATTATCAGACCTGCGCGAGTCCGGGTCACTGGAGCAGGACGCTGATATCGTGATGTTCCTTCACAACCCCAATTCCGGACCTGATGCATCTCTTGAACGCGAAGGTACGATGAAGTTGATCGTTGCGAAACATAGAAATGGGCCGATTGGGGAAGTTCAACTGGTTTTTATTCGTAGATTGGCACAATTCCAAAATGCGGCTATAAACATGTCTGGGCGTGAGTCAAAAGAATACTGATGAAGAAAAACGATCGTGGTGATTACAGATGAGTGCGATCTTCAATGGTTTTACCGGTGGGATGGAAAAAATCCCATCTCAGTTTTTCGAAGAAGTGCTGCCGACTATTACGACCGTTCATGAAATGAAGGTGACGCTGTTCGCTTTTCATCTGTTCAATCAGTTCGAAGGTGATCAGCGCTACATCCTGCGTACCGATTATACGGATTTGCCTGTTTTTATGGATGGGCTGTCCAGTGATCGAACTCAGGCAGATCACCTGCTGGATGATGGACTGGAGAAAGCGGTTCAACGTGGAACGTTGCTGCGCGTGCAATATGCTGACATTTTTCTCTATTTCCTTAACAGCCCCAAGGGACGGACAGCGGTTCAGCGCTTACAGAGCGGTCAATGGCAGCCGGATGCCTTCCTGCATATGTCCGGCACCGTCAACCTGTTCCGACCCAATATTTACCAGCTTTACGAGGAGAATATCGGTGTATTGAGTCCGATGATTGCGGAAAAGTTACGCGATGCGGAACAGGTGTACACGGAAGGTTGGATTTGTGACGCGATCGAAGTTGCGGTGGTCAATAATGCCCGCAGCTGGCGTTACATTGAAACAGTTTTAAAATCATGGAAAGAGAACGGACGCAATGAAAGATTTCGCTAAGATTCTAAAAGAGATGCGAGAAGAACTCGAATTGACTCGTCCGCTGACCGATAAAGAAACCAAGCCATTGACAACAGTGACTTATGGCGATCCGGACTGTCCGATTTGTCAGGGAGTGGGATTCATTTCAATGGATGCTCCCCTGGGTCACCCTGATTTTGGCAAAATAATTCCCTGTAAATGTCGCGCTGAGCGCATTGAATCAGCCCGTCAGGAACAGCTGCAACAGGAAAGTAACCTGAGCGGCTATACTGGCATGACCTTTGATACTTTCAATACGGAAGGGCGTGGTCAGCTGCGTTCCACAGAAAGATCGATTTTGGAATTTGCATTGGCACAGGCGAAAAATTTTGCCGTTGAACCTGCTGGCTGGCTGCTGTTGATTGGTAATTTTGGCACCGGAAAAACCCATCTGGCTGCTGCCATTGCCAATGAGGCGGTTGCGCAGGGCATTGAGAATATTTTCCAGCCGGTTCCCGATCTGCTGGATTCCATTCGGGCTTCTTATGGCAACATCGACGAATCCTATAACGAGCGCATTGAACGGATCAGGAATGTGCCGTTGCTGATTCTGGATGATCTGGGTACGCAGAGCGCCACCCCCTGGGCTTCAGAAAAGTTATACATGATCCTCAACCATCGTTATGTCAACCGGCTGCCAACCGTGATCACCACGAACAACAGCCTACAGGAAATCGATGGGCGCATTGCTTCACGGCTGGAAGACCCATCGCTGGTTACGCGCGTGGCGATGCAGGTTCCGGATTATCGCAAACCACTGGCATCGGCTGGCGGATCGGTTGAACTCTCGATCCTGCCGCTGTTATCGCAGAAAACGTTTGACACCTTTGAGAAACGGGAGGATGAATCTTTGTCGCCGGAAGCTGCTGCGCAGCTGGCGCTGGCGTTGAAATCAGCACTCGCATTTGCGAAGAAACCTTCCGGATGGCTGGTCTTTTCGGGCGGAAATGGCGTCGGGAAAACTCACCTCGCAGCTGCGATTGGCAACAGCTGCCTCAGTATGCATGACCATCCGTTGATGATCGGCGTGTCCGATTTTCTGGATCATCTCCGTTCGACCTTTGGTCCAAACAGCAGCACTCGTTTTGATACTGTCTTCGATATGGTTCGCAGCACGCCCCTGCTGATTCTGGATCACCTCGATACTGCTAACGCGACCCCCTGGGCGAAAGAAAAGCTGTTCCAGATTCTGGATTATCGTTCAATGGTTGTGCTGCCGACGGTGATCACCACCATTTTACCGATACAGGACATTGATTCCAACATCCGCAGCCGCCTGGTGGACTCACAGATGTGCAAGATTGTGCAGATGTTCCAAGTTCCGATGTATTCACGCAATCCTGAGTTGACTCCACTGCCGGCGCGCAGACCACGCAGCAGCAGTGCTCGAAAATCATACTGAGTACATCCGAATAACGCGTCATTTTAATTAATTCTTTAGCCTAAATTGTACTGATTTTCTACAAATATTTGTACGAAAATTCACTTGTTCGGGGTGAACGTAAGCGGGAATCAGTTATACTAACTCCATGGCTTTTAGAGCAATTTTTTTTGACTTGGACGAGACGCTGTATCCAATTGGAAATGAAGCTGTCGAAGTGTTGACAAACCGCATGAATCTCTTTATTGAGGAGTCATTGTCGGTACCAAAAGAGGAAGTAAAGAAGCTTCGTGAGGACCTTTTTTATAAATATGGCACTACCGCCAAGGGGTTGGTCGCAACCTATGATACCAATCTGTACGAATTCCTCCATTACGTTCATAATATTGATCTGAAATCTTATATTAAGCCTTCGCAGGCTTTAAAGTCGATGCTGGATCGGATTCCGTTGGAGAAATATATTCTGACCAATTCAGATCGATTCCACGCTACCCGTGTGCTTAAACTTCTGGGCATCCTGAACTGCTTTGACGGGATTATTGACGTGCTGGATGTATTCCCGGATTGCAAACCGAGCCCGATTGCCTTTGAGCGTGCTCTGAGTATGACCTGCATCCGGGATGCTGCCGACTGCATCTTCCTCGATGACAATCCCAGTAATATCGCTACAGCTTACGAACTCGGATTCTATGCTGTGCATGTGGGGAAGCGCGGCAACCCTGCCAAACTTTCCACCTCCATCGATTCCATTGAGGATCTTCCCAGTCTCAACCTGTATCAGGAAAAGGGATGATATGTCCACGCAAGGGTGGGTCATCCTGTCCCTTATGCTGCTTGCCACGCTGCTGCTGTTTATCGGTGTTTCAGTGCTCAGCAAGCGTAAAAATATCCACAAAGGCAGCCAGATAACCCCTTCGAAACGATTTCAATGGATTAATATCATGAGTAATCTCAAGAACTACCGCAAACAGGAATTTTGGATCAACCAATCCGATACTTACCTTCAACTCAATCAGAAGGTCCTTGAACTTTCCGATTCCGAGTTTGAAAAGGAGTCAAAATGAACAGACGGGTAATCCGGGCGATTGCGATCGTCGTGATTTTTATCAGTTGCTTTTTCTCCGGAGCTGCTTCCGGATTTATTCTCAAGACATTGCCCGAAGTGATCTCCGCTCAAAAAGATGGAGATACGCCGCGGAATGCCGGTCCCATTGGCGGCATTCCGGTTTCCGAAAAAGAAACCATGATGAAGCCGTTCTGGGAAGCCTGGGATATTCTCCATCAACACTATGTTGATCAACCGATTGATGACAACGTTCTGATCGAAGGAGCGATCAAAGGGTTGGTCGATTCGCTCGGCGATCCGCACACCCGTTACTCCGATAAAGAGAGCTATCAGGAGGAGCAGGATTACATAGAAGGTCATGAATACGAAGGAATCGGCGCCTGGGTGGACATCACCGGTGATTATGTAAAAATTACCTCTCCGATGAAGGGCAGCCCGGCCGATAAAGCCGGTTTGCGGCCAAAGGATCTGGTGATCGCAATTGACGGCGAAGACATGACCGGAATTGACCCCGATGTTGCACTTGACAAGATTCTGGGGCCAAAAGACACCAAGGTTGTGCTAACCATTAAACGTGGCGATCAGGAACCTTTTGACGTTCCGATCATCCGTGCTGCGGTGATTACCCCGATGGTCATCTCAGAAATGCGCGAAGATGGCGTGGCGGTCATAGAACTGACACAGTTTGGCGACCTGACGACGAAAGAACTGAAGGAAGCACTTGCAGATCTGATGCCGCAGAACCCCAAGGGCTTGCTGCTGGATCTTCGCAACAATGGCGGCGGCTACGTTGATGTGTGTGTGGAAGTTGCGTCAGAATTCCTCCCCAGACGGTCGGTCGTGTTGATTGAACGCGAAGGGGATGGCAGTGAAACCGAATATAAAACGAAATATGAGGGCCGGGCGCTCGACATACCGATGGTTGTGCTTGGCAACGAAGGTACCGCGTCCGCTTCTGAAATTTTGATCGGTGCACTGCAATATTACGACCGTGCGCTCTTTGTCGGCACCAAGACCTTCGGTAAGGGATCAATGCAGATCCAGCCTGAGATTTCAAATGGCGGCGCGGTGAGCGTAACGATTGCGCACTGGCTCACGCCTGCGCATGAACTCATCCATGAGCTGGGGATCACCCCGGACATTGACGTGCAGCTGAGTGAGGAGGATTACGAAAATGACCGTGATCCGCAGCTGGATAAAGCAGTTCAGTTGATTCTGGATGGCGTGACCCCACAGAATTTTGTCCCCGAACCAACGGTCACTGCCGAGCCATCTGCGGAAGGTACTGCCCAGCCAACCGTTGAGCCGACCGTGTCTGGAGAAGACCTGTGAACCTTTTCCTCAGGGCTATATTATGAAAATGTCAGTATAATTGCGAATTCGTTTGACATATCGTCGAATTTAAGGATATAATCAGCTTTTGCTATTATATACGTCTGGAGAGTGATAAATAAATATGGAAAATGCTGTTTCACCTGAAGAAAAGAAGTTGGACGAAACTATCAGAGAGGTGGCTGATGCAACGGTTCCCGTTGCCGAGGCTGAAGAGGATCAGGAACTGATCCCTGAAAGCGCTGAGGCTGAAGACGTTGCGGAAGACGTGGAAGAAGAAGCTGGAGACGAAGAAGAACAGGACTCCGGCGACCACCCGCGAGTCAAATCGGCACACAAAGGCAAAGTTCTAAAACTGAGCCTGGCTGGTGCTTTGGTTGACATTGGGGAATCACTTCCGGCATTAATCCATATTACCCAAATTAAACGACCTGAAGGTCGTCAGGATATCCATAACATCGATGACCTGCTCGAAGTTGGACAGGAAATTGATGTTTGGATCAAGAGAATTAAAGACAACCGTATTGAATTGACGATGTTTAAACCATTCGATTTGGAATGGCGTGAAATTAAGAAAGACATGGTCGTCAAAGGCAAAGTGGTACGGATGGAGAAATTTGGCGTTTTCGTTGAAATCGGCGCCGAACGTCCCGGCTTGGTTCATATCAGCGAAATGGCACATAGCTATGTGCGTGAACCATCGGATATGCTGAAAGATGGCGACGAAGTGGAAGCCAAAGTGCTTGAGGTTAACCGCCGAAAGAAACAGATCAAATTGAGCATGAAAGCGCTGCAGGAAGAACCGGTGCAGGAAGAACCGAAACCAAGACGATCGTATCATGAAGCAGCAGCTTCTGATGGATCATCTTCGCCGGCACCCGTTCGCCAGGTCAGTGCCCGTGCACAACAGTTGAAAGATGGCATAACCGCTGATAAATCAGCAGCTGCAGGAACCAAACGCCCCAGGAAAACGCGCAAACGCGCTGAATTGAACACCGAAGAAATCACGATGACCTTCACCGCTGCTGAAGCTACCGGTGAGGCAGTCCCGACCGCGATGGAAATTGCCATTCGCGAGGCGATGGAAAAAGCCAAATCGCGAAATCGCAGCGAATCAAAAAAGAAGAGCAGCGCTTCAAAAGAGCAGGAAGACATTCTTGCCCGCACGCTCAACAGTAAAGTTGGATAAAACGCAGAAACAGGAATGGCGGGAGTGTCCTCCAATGGGCACTCCTGTTTGTTTTAATATCTCCCTGCTTTTTGGCTCATTATTCCTCCCTATAATGGCGAATCAGACGGGCAACTCAAGTTACAATTATCATAATGGATCATTAACGTATGTCATAACAACGAATTCTGATAAAAATCGGTACTTCCACCCTCACCCGGGGAACCAACCAACTCGACCTGCCGAAGCTGATTGATATCGTGCGTCAGGTGAGCGTGGTGCAGTCACGCGGTGTTCAAATGACGCTGGTAAGCTCCGGAGCGGTAGCAGCAGGCCGGGAATTGCTCAACTACCCCATTGTTGCCAAACATGTCCCTGGGAAACAACTGCTCTCTTCCATAGGGCAGCCGAGGCTGATGTCAATTTATTCCGATCTTTTCAAGATGTACGGGCATAATGTGGCGCAGATCCTGCTGACCCGCAGCGATTTTGTGAACCGCCGCAGTTATTTGAATGCGCGCAACACGATGGAATGTTTGCTCGATCAGAATGTGATCCCGATCATCAATGAAAATGACGCCATCGCGACTGATGAAATCCGCCTGGGGGATAATGACACCATGTCTGCCTACGTTTCCGGGCTGATTGGCGCTGATCTGCTGGTGTTGCTCACGGATCAGAATGGCCTGTTTACCGACAATCCGGAGAAAAACGCGGATGCCCGCCTGATCGATACGGTGGATACGCCCGATATCCATCCTTTTCTTTGGGAAGCGGCTGGCGGCAGTGTCAGCGGACTGGGCACCGGTGGTATGCACACCAAACTGCGCGCGGCTGATCTGGCTCGGCGAATGGGTACGACTACCATGATCGTCAATGGCGCGATTGAGGACATCATCATCCGCATCGCTTCCGGTGAACGTTTTGGTACCGTCTTCCGTCCGACCAACACTGTTCTGGAAAGCCGCAAACGATACCTCTTGACCGGATACAATCCCGGGACATCGGCGATCACCATTGACGCCGGCGCCGAGAAGGCGGTGCATGCCGGTAAGAGCCTGTTGCCGGCAGGGATTAAGTCAGTCAGAGGTGAATTTGACCGCGGCGATACTGTGAAAATCGTAAACGAACAGGAAGAAGAGATTATCCTTGGGATGGTCAACTATTCTTCTGAAGAAATTAAAAAAATCTGTGGGATGAAAGCAAACCAGATTGAATCAATTCTGGGGTATTGCTACACAGAAGAAGTTGTCCATCGGGACAATATGATCGGAAGTGAGATAATATGAACCTGTCCATACAAGCCATGGGGAAACGCGCTGAACAGGCTGCATTGACCTTGTCAGCAGTTCCCACCGATGTGAAGAACCGTTTTCTGGAAACATTGAGTGAAATCCTGATCAAGGATATGTCCGGGATTTTGAAGGCTAATGCCGCCGATATTCATGAGGCGATTCCCGTCCTCTCTGAGGCGTTGGTTGACCGGTTGACGCTCAACCAGCAGCGCATTGAGGGAATTGCTGCTGATGTGAGGAACGTTGCTGCGCTGCCAGACCCGGTTGGCGAGGTGTTTGAATCCGGGGTCAACCGTGCCGGGTTGCGTTATGAAAAAGTGCGCGTTCCGGTGGGTGTTATTGCTGTGATCTATGAGTCACGGCCGAACGTGACGGTTGATACGGCCTGCCTGATGATTAAATCCGGTAATGCTGCCATCCTGCGCGGTGGCAAAGAGACACTGCGTACCAACCGCGCCATTATCGAAGTGATCAGACGGGCGTTGGAAGAAACCGGCTTGCCGCAGGATGCCATTCAGTTCATCGATTCACCTGACCGAAACCTGGTTGACCAGCTGCTCCATCTGGACGAGTACATTGATCTGGTTATTCCGCGTGGCGGTGCCGGGCTGCACGACTTCTGCCGAAAAAACAGCCGTATCCCGGTGATTACCGGCGGCATCGGAATTTGCCACCTGTTTGTGGATAAAAGCGCTGATCAGCAGAAATCGATCCCACTGATCGAAAATGCCAAAGTGCAGCGCCCGACCGTATGTAACGCGCTGGAAACGCTGCTGGTTCACCGTGACATCGCAGCTGAATTCCTGCCGAAACTGGCTCAACAGCTGGCACAGGATAAGGTAGTTTTTCATGCGGATGCGCAAGCGCTGGCGATCCTGTCCGCTGCATCCGTGCCGAATCTGAGCGTTGTCGCTGCTGATGAGGCAGCTGACTTTGATAAAGAATGGTTGACGTTGGACCTCAGCGTCAAGGTCGTAGCTGATGTGAAAGAAGCGATCGAGCATATACGCGTCCACAGTACCGGTCATTCCGACGGGATTCTGACAGTTGACGCCGAAAATGCCGGACTGTTTAAACGCGCGGTAGACTCTGCGTGCGTATATGTCAACTCGAGTACGCGCTTCACTGATGGCGCACAACTGGGACTGGGCGCGGAAATCGCCATCTCCACCCAACCGCTGCATGTGCGTGGACCGATGGCGTTGCGTGAACTGACCACCTACAAATGGTTGATCACCGGCGACTACAGCGTACGCGCCTGAAATTGAATTTTAAAAAGAGGAATGATGATAACTTTCCGATTTATACCTGAAAAAAGAATGTCCGTTGCTGAAGACAACGGTGAGAACATTGCCAAGTGCACCTGGCTGGATCGCGGAAGCTACTGGGAAATTACGCATACCTATGTCAACCCCAACTACCGCGGGCAGAAAATTGCTGAAAAAATTTTGAACATGGTCATCGATGAAGCGCGCAAAGCCGGCAAGAAAATAAAACCGATCTGCTCTTATGCGGTGCGTTATATGAATGATAAACGTGAATATGACGATATCCTGATCAGGGAATAACCGAGATCACCAGACAACAGGACAGCGCAGGGTTTCTGAGACATGAGTAAAATCGCTTTTTTCTCAATCGCAGCTTATGGACATACCAACCCGACGATCGAAGTTGTGCGAGAACTGACTGAGCGTGGTCATCAGGTAACCTATTATTCGTTTGACCCTTTCCGCGAACGCATCGAAGCTGCCGGTGCGGAATTTGTCAGCTGTGAAGGCTTTATTTCCATGCTTGACAAAAAAGATGAGAAGAAAGTAGGCAAAGACCTTTCGCTGCTGGTGCGAATGGTGACGGAAATCTCACTGGCGATGGACAGGGTCTATTTTCAACAGATAAAAGCATCCAATTTCGATGGGATCGTGGCTGATTCAATGGCGTATTGGGGGAAATTCTTTGCAAAGCGGCTGAATTTGCCGTTTATCTGTTCTACAACTACCTTTGCATTCAATAAATATTCCGCCCGCATCATGAAACAGGACCTCGGCAGCCTGTTGCGGTCTCTGTTCGGGTGGCCTTCGATCCTGCGGGATATCAAAGCGCTGCAACAGGCAGGGTTTCCGATAAAGAATGTGCTCGATATTATTCAAAATGACAATGAAACCAACACGATCGTCTATACTTCTGAGTTATTTCAGCCTTATGCGGAGACTTTTTCCGAGCGCTATGCATTTGTGGGTCCCAGCATTGCGCCGACGCCTGCGAATCCGGCTGACCCGGAACGAAAGACGGTATATATTTCGATGGGCACGGTCAATAACAAATTGGCAGCTTTTTATCACAATTGCATCAAAGCGTTTGGAGATGGGAAGTACCGTGTGATCCTTTCGATCGGTGAGCGGCTCAATCTGGCAGATTTTAATCCGCTGCCTGAATATATCAGCGTTCATCAGCGGGTCAACCAGATCGCAACGCTGCAAAGTGCGGATGCGTTCCTGACCCATTGCGGTATGAACAGTGTCAATGAGAGCCTGTATTTTGGTGTTCCGCTGGTGACTTATCCCCAGACTGGCGAACAGGGTGGGGTGGCGCGAAGAGTCAATGAACTGGAAGCAGGACTTCCGTTGACTGATGATGCACCGGAGAAGATTCGAATGACTGTGGATGCGCTGCTCGCTGATCCGAAATATCGCCAGAACGCGATGAAAATCGGCCGGAGTTTTCGCGAAGCTGGAGGCGCTGCCAGAGCTGCAGATCGTATCCTACAGGTGATTGGCACGCGCTGATCCCGGTATGAAATGAAAACAATCCGCCTTTTTCTGGCGGATTGTTTGTTTTATGGCTTTATCACTCAGGCAGCCGGTTTTCGCGGCTGGGTGTGCTCGATATCCGGTGGGGTTGGCTCATTCTTGCCATAAGGACTATAGGGCGTAGCCGGGAATGGCGGATAGGGAGCCTGCGGGTATTGGATGTTCGGAGGATAAGGCTGTCCCATCGGCGGGTAAGGCGGTCCGGGCATATACTGCGGCGGCCGTGCAACGTTTGGGTTCATCGGCGGTGGCGGGACCTGCGCTTTTTGGGGCTGTGACGGCGGCTGCGGAACAGGTTGGCTGGGTTGATAGTGCGGATCGCCAATCCGTTCAGGTTTTACCTCAGGCGGCTGCATCGGAGCGGGAGTTGCAGCGTGTGGATTCTGCTGCTGGTTGAGCTCATTTTCCATGTCGGAAAAGGGAATGTAATCATCCTCTTCTTCCTCTTCCACCACCTTCTCAACTTCCACTTTGGGTACAGCGCGGTTGAGCCGGCTGATCTCCGATTGCAGTTCCTTCTCTGCGTCCCGTTCCGGAATCACCGGTGCTTCTTCATAATCGGAGGCAATAGAGGTTTCTTCCTCCTTTAAAAGCGGCTCCACAACCGGTTTGGGCGATTCCACGACGGTGGCAGCAGCTTCACTCGCTTTTGGTTTCACAATCAGCCCTGTGAGAAGCGCCAGTTCCAGTTCAGGGGAGGCAAACACCATTGGGACGATGTCCTCGGTGATTCGCCGCTCCGCTTCTTCGCGATATTCAGGCTTGAGCCGATGTCGGGCGATCACAAACAGTTTCCTGAGCAATGCCCGTTTAATCTCCAATGGTGCATAGGATGCCAGTTCAAACACATCGCCGCTCGTTTCCGCACTTGCCAGTTTCATCACGGCGTTTTTCGCGAGTCGATTGGCATCTTTTTCGCTGATCGTGTGCCAGTTCCGGACAGAAATAACCTCTTGAAAAGGCGGCTGTACGTCTTCTTCGCGGATTTTTGCGCTTTTGGTGTTGTAGACGATGATGATCATCCCCAGCAGACCCAGTGAAATCGCGTTCTTGTCGTTTTCGTTTTCGTCCAGGATGTCATACGACAGCCCATCGGATTGGATCGCGTAGCTTGGGATTTCTCCTTTCCACGACCACATATCCTGCGAGAAATCAAGCGCTTCCGGATCCAAACCGAAATTCTGTCCCTGATTAAGCCCGCCTTTTTTGAATTTTGCCATACCTACCCCCAATTCATTTCATATCAGTGAATTGTAACAAATTAAATTTTCATTATGATTTACAAGGCATAAAAACAGATCCTAAAATCTTAAATTGTTTCGATTGAAAAGCGTATCCAGCCCTTAATTGATTCACCAGGTTCAAGGATCACCAGATGAGCTTCCTCTTCTTTGCCTGCTGCGTTGAGATTGATCGCATCGGTCGAACAGGTCTGGTTTTCCATGCAGAAGAACGGCTGCCCGGCTGGTGTGTAGGTCACGCTGTGGGTGAAGATATCAGATGTATTCATAACCAGTTTGCGGTGCAGACACTAGTAGGTAATGGATTGTGGCTTGTCTGGTTCCATGCCAAACCAGACGTCGTCAAGATCCAGTTTGGAGAGCGGCTGTGGCTGACTGATATCGACCGGTGCATCTTTTAAATCGACCATCTTTCCGGTCGGCAATAAATCAATTTGGTCCATCCATTTTTTTGCTGGAACTTGAATTTTTACTGAGCTGCGCGTTCCAAGCACATTGAAATAAGGATGAATGGCAAAACCGAATGGGAAGCGCTTATGCGAATCGAGGTTGGTGACCTTCATGTTAAATGTCAGTTCACCTTGCTCCAGCAGATAGTCCATCTCGAGGCGGTTGGATATTGGAAATTGATCGTAAATCGGGTGTCCTTTCTCAATTGTAAGCACGGTTTTCACGGAAATATTCTCGTCGGTAATAACCGGCGTTTCCATTTCAAAGACATGATCGCGGATGAAGGCATGCAGCGTGTGACCGTGATCGTCATCCTGAAATTGGTAATCTACCCCATCAAAGCTCATTTTGCAGTTGCGGATACGGCTGGGAAATGGATAAAGGATGGGGGTACCGAAATAATACACCCCGAGATTGGGCATCGGTGCTGGATGTAAATATTCAATTCCATCGACGCGATAGCTGCACAGGTTGGAACCGAAATCCGGCAGCAATGCAATTTCTGCAAGTCGGTTATGGTCTTCTTCCTGCCAAAGCGTGATCATGCGCGTATTGAGAACTGGATGCTTTTTGGTATTGTAATTGTACATATGTGCTCTCCCCGGCAAAATTCGGAATGATGCACTCATTATGCTGGGCTTGCTTCCTATAGAACCCTGCCTGTCATAATTATACTTATAGATAAGGCGTGTTTGATTTATTCTGATGTTCAGACAGGGAAAGACCAGGTGATTGTACGCTGCGACCTAAACTGCTGAACGAGAACCCCTGACAGGATCAAATCTGCGATAATTAATTCTAATTGTTCTATAAAAAATCACCAGATAAACGGGATCAGTCTATACTTTACGCGCTCTTTATATTCTGAATATCCTTCCAGGCTTTTTTTCAGTACTTCTTCTTCGTTTCTGATTCTTTTAACCATGATTACCGGGTATATCAAAAAAATAAGAAACGAAAAGAAAGAACCAAGCACCAAAGGCATAGACAAAAACAGCAATACTGTGGAAGCATACATTGGGTGCCTTACAATTCCGTACAGGCCTGTATCTACAACCTTATGATTTTCTTGAACTTCTATTGTCCTCGACAAATATGTGTTTTCACGCAATACCTCAATATAAAGGAGATACGCAAATAGGAAAAATGCTGTCGCTGCTGAAACCAGCCATTTGGGCAGAACAAGCCATTGATAGCGGTAATCCAATCCTGCAACAACAAGACCGCTGACAAACATCAGCGCGCTAAACAGGATTACACTCTTCTGTTCCGCTTCTTTCTCTTTTGCATTAAGTCTCTTTCGCAAAAGCGCTGGATTCCTGATTGCCAAAACGATTCCGACAATGAGCATCGGAATAAAAAGAATTCCGATCAGCAGCCAAGCATTCCAATAGTTCAGCGTTCCTGCTGGAATAAACAACAAAACTGAAAACAGGATTATGCCAGAGAAGTATTTCGTGATTGCCTGAATAAACAGTTTGTTATCCAATCGATTTATATCCAACCTCCAACTCCGCTCTCTGATTTCAAATACAATACCACACAAATGGCTTGAATGCCGGGCTTACCAGACAACTACTCTTTCACCCTTGTTGTTAATGAGGCCGTTTCAACGCGATCTTGCCAATCTAAGCTGATTCCCGCATTCTCCCGTTTGTCAGGTGCATTGAAAAAGGCTTAACCATGATTTCCTACAACTTCCTGATCGGAAGCCGTATTACTGTTTTCAAATTTTCAGGCTTGCTTTTTCTTGGGTCTGAAAGATATATTTCATGATGGAGTCTTTTTTGATTTATATCTGTTCCATAGCCTTTTTCTCTTATAAAATCATCCATGAGTTTTACACTGACAGGCTCATCATTATAAGACCCGATATGCATAATCTGAACGCACAATCCCTCGTCTATGGTAAGAAATTCTGCTGATGAACAATCGATGTTTTTCTTTTTCGAGGCAGTTTCGACAGCCCATGCAAAATCTTCTTTCGTAACAAAATCAGGCAAGCGGATTACCGAAATCCAATTAAAAGAAGATTTGTTGGAGTAATCAACTCCCTTAATTCCATCCTGCCACCAAAAACCTTCAAGAGGCGGAACAACATATTCAAAGAAACCCTCAATTTTGTAATCAGTCTTGTAACTCATTCTCAATGTGTACGCCACTGCATATAAAACTCCTACAGCCTGCTGATAGGCTCCGCCTTCCTCGTTGGGATCGCCCTTTCCACGAACTGCAATATAATTCCCTTTTGGAACAGTGACAATTTCAGGTTTATTTTTCGGAAGATAAAATTCCTTATATTCTTTTTTAAAATCAAATGCCATGTTTCTTTCCTTTCATCTACCCGTTTTTGCAGTTCTTTTGGTGAGCTTTCAGTTTTTTCATCGCCCAATCATAGTGGCTTGCTGTTGTACTTACAAAGTATGAACCAAGCGTACTCCCGCCTACCCAGGGAAAAACATCCCTGGTGAACAGTTCTTTATCAGAAAAAGTCTCTGCAAGTTTTATGATATCTTCATGTGACTTCCCGGACATTTTTTCGGCATCTTCCAAAGATGTATTCTGATGTTTCTTCCAAAACTCAACATTCATATCGCCATAGGTTTTCCAGTTGTACGGTAGCGGAAGAAATGGTCTCTCTTCACCTTTCATATTTGAAGAAACCCAGTTTAATACAAGCTGATGCCACTCATAAAGATGTATGAGAATGTCCCGCAGGTTTTTATCTCTCTTCCAATGAGCTTCCTTTTTCTTTTCATCCGTTGAAAAATCAAAAGGTGTACTTAATTCCTTTTCGCTCATTGATGCAATGAGTTCATTCAGCTTTTTGTAATTGGTTTGAGCTGAAGTAATCAAATCCGTTTTTGATGTTGCCCGTCCCATAACAATCCTCCTGATTGATTTGAGTTTTGATTCATCTTAATGATAGAAGCAATAATATGACATCTGTCTGTCATATTATTCATACGAATCTCGCTGAATTTCATCAGAATAGTTGCCCGTCATTTTTTGTAATATTTTTTGGATAGTGTTTTGTAGTTCCGGCGGAGATAGTACTTTTGCAGATGATCCAAAAGAGAGAATGTATCCATAAAGCCATGCGTCTTCAACATAATTCATCCTAACTGTAAAACTCCCATCCTTGTTTTGAACAACATCTTTATCAAAAAATTCATCCAGTACGCGATATTCCATATCACTGTCTACTTTCATAACGACTTCAGTTGCCCGACAGGGAGTTTGATATTCGTTATTGTTTATTAAATTCAAAGTTCTTGGTTCAAACTTTTCTTCCAATATTTCCACTTCCCGCATCCGGCTAAAGCGAAATATTCGCATTGCATTTTTATTTAAACAGTATGCTTTTAAATACCAGTTTTTTTCTTTAAACCAAAGCTTGTATGGCTCCACAATTCTCTTACTTCGTTTATTTAGCGATGACAGGTATTCAAAAGACAAAAGCTTTTTTGAAAGGATGGCCTGTTTGGATTTCTCAAATTGTTCCTTGATTGAGTTGCCCCAGTCATTGAGGTCGATCTCATAGTAACCCTGGATGTTGTCTCCAAAAAAAGAAGATAATTTGCTCAGTGTTTCTTCCACCGATGACTTATCGAGCGCATTCAGACTTTGTAGTGCGGACAGAATATCGGTTTTCTCTTCTTCCGATAAAACCGTTCTATCAAGAACATAACCCGGCAGCAGAGAGATTCCTCCATTTTTCCCTTTGCTCATGTATATGGGAATTCCTCCGGCAGAAATATCTTCAATATCACGGTAAACAGTTCTTGTGGATACTTCAAAATGTTCCGCTAATTCTTTTGCAGTAACCTTCTCTTTATCAAGAAGTAAATATATGATTTCAAAAAGTCTGTTTGCCTTCATTGACTCATTCACCTCAATGGGTAATATAGCATATAATAAGACAAAACCATGTCATATTAAAAGCACCTCTGCTTAAGCAGAGGCGCTCTTATCAAATTCCGTTTCTTCTACCCACTAAATCGTTTGAAAATATATCAAAGCGTCTTTAATTGCTTTTCCTTCTCCAGCGGTCAATTCGGAATGTTCCTCAAATTGTGCAAAAAAACCGACATCGCTACTCTGAAAATTGAAAACCGCTGCAATGTCAATCCATCAAGAGAGTGAAAATTGCAGCGGTTTTCCTGCGATCATTAATCCTTATATACCTTTGCAATGATTAAACCAGCGCCAAGAATCAGAACAGATACGACAAGCCATATCCAGGTGGTGCTGCTTGAAACGGTATTGCCCATACTGTTCAAATTGAAATTAAAATCACCTCTGGGCATTTGAGAATTTTGATTGTTGTTTCTCCATGAATCTGTCATGTTTGCATTTTCTGAGGGTGTCATTTCCATTCCATCAGAGGACTGATCTGGAAAGTTGCCATTAAAGCCTCCAGGTATTTGTGAGGGATCAAAGTCCTTTGGCATTTCAGCGCCAGAACCGTCTGGAATCTTTGAAGGATCGAAGCCTTCCGGCATCTTACCACCGAAGCTACCAAATTCACCACCCCTTCCCATGGAACCCATATCGGACAACGTAATCCCGGAACCATTCACATAGTTCATATTGCTTGTGGTTTCACCGTTCGTAAGCTGCATGGAGATGCTTTCAGAGCGCAATGTGCAGAACTGCTGTAAGGTCTCGACACCCGTTTCAAATTCTTCATAGGAATAGAACGCTGTCGGATCCTTTTCTACATAGGGTTTTATCAGATCATAGGCATTGTCGATAATACCGTCGATATCCACTCTATTCAAAAATTCTGCAAAATACTGATGGTATAGCTCGGTGTATTCTTTACTTGCGATAATCCAGTTCCAGATTGGACGATCATCAGAAGATCCACCGGATACAGGAGAGTCAATGGGGGTATTGATTACATTCTGTGCATTTCCACCTTGAAAAGTACCAAATGCCAGATTGTAGTCCCACGGAATCATCGCCATCTTTCCATTTTCTTCATACAGATAGTAGTTGTGGATCATGGCCCCGGTGTAGCTGTCGCCGTTGCAGACATAATTGTGTATCACAAAATAGCGGATAACCTGATCAATATCTATCACCGATTCAATCTGTTCGCCGTTTGACAGATTTTTCAAAGACTCAATGAGCCGTGTCTGATCGGCTGTGGAAATGTCGGTTTTGGCACTGTTCCAGATGTTTGAATAACTATCGGCATCATCATCGACATACTTCAGTTTCACATCGGAAGCCCCCATACCGCCGAAGCCGTCTCTTGGGCTGCCAAATCCGCCTGGCATCTTGGGTGGTTCAAAATTTCCCATATCCGGCATTTGCGGCATCGTTATTCCTTGAGCGGATTTATCAGCGTTTTCATCCGTATTACTACGGTTCATGAAATCATCCATATTGAAGTCTTTGCCATTACCACGACCACCACCGAAACTCATGCTGTCCGGCTTATACAGTTCACCGTAATTTGCACCGTAATTCCTTTCAAGGAAACTGTCTTCTACACCTTCTATCGCAAGATACAATCCCCAATCTGCGCCGTTGACTGTGATGTACACGAAACTGCAAAGGGGAGCCGTTGCGCCAAACTCGTTCATCATGGTATAGGTAAGATAGTCCTTCATCATGGTGGAATCCTGAATTAGATTGTTCAGATTTAGTTTGTCAAGCCCATGATATGTGGTGGAACTGTCGTAGTGGTCGAACTCCACTTTGAAACTGTAACGGTCGCTGTTCATAGCAGAAACCGAGGAAAGGGATGTATTTCCTTTTCCCCGTATACCAACGTTTTTGAAGACTTCTCCGTCAACCACCAAAGTGGTGGTGTAGTATTCTTCGCTTGTGGCGCTCGCAATGAATTCATCCCAATCGTTCATGACAATATCAATGGCATGCACCCGTGTATTGTCGAACAGACGATTTTCGTATCCCATAGTACGCGCCATAACTTCAAGGCCAAGAGCGTTGCCATTTATAAACAGGATGGTAATAACCAGTATTAAAGCAGTGACTGACCATGCAATCTTATCAAAATGTTTACTTCTCGCCATTGCCTTATCCCATGTAATCGCCATTATAGGAGACTATAACTGCACTGTTTACACCGGGAATTTCGGAAATAGCATTGATAAAATCGGTATCATCCTCCTTGAGACGGACTTCAATGTTCATTTCAATTGCGCCCTTTACAGCAGATTTGCTCTTGACTGTTGTGCGGGTTACATTCTTCGCAAGAAATTCCTTGGCGTTTACTTCTGCATCATGATTTATACAATTCAGCACGACCATGTAGGGGTACGAATGGGATTTTTGATTGACAAATACCAGCAAAATCAGACCGATGCATACGCTGCCGATGATTGCCAGAGGAATCATGCCGGCAGCAAGGATAATACCTGCTCCAATAGCCCAGAACAAAAACGCAATATCCATAGGATCTTTGATTGCGGCACGGAAACGAACGATTGAGAGCGCACCGACCATACCAAGAGACAGAACTACATTGGATGTGACGGCGAGAATAACGATGGAAGTAATCATCGTAAGTGCGATTAGCGTTGTACCAAAACTTGCGGAATACATCACACCACGATAGGTTTTCTTATAAATGAGGAAGATAAATAAACCAATGCCGAAAGACAACACAATGGTCAACAGCATATCAATAATGCTGATAGAAGATACATTTTCCAGAAAGCTTGATTTAAAAATATCGTTGAAAGCCATGATTTATATTGCACCTTTATATTTTATTTTTTGAAATGATTTCTTAGTCATACATCCGACAAGCGGCATATTTTGAAAAAGCCGTAATGCGTCTGCCGTCAAGCTGTATCGCATCCCGAACTACATCAGGAAGATAGTTATCCCACTTCACTTCAAGGATGGAAGGGGATTCTTTAATTGGAATGGTCATACAAGCGGAATTCAGAAAATCTGTGCATCTCATACTGGTATGGATGTTGTGATCCAGCGTTACTCTTGTATTTCCGGGAGCAAATACAAACGGCTCACGGATATAATCCACAATGACCTTGGCCTGTAGGCCTTCGTTGCGGATACGGGTATAAAAGCCGAGGATCACTTCATCAGTGCTTGCAGCCATCCAGCCTACATTACCATCGATAATCGCTTGAACCTGTTTGGGCGTAAGATTGGTCGAGGATTTATAGCCAAGTCCGCAGCGCTTAAATTTTCTTTCCAAACGGATAAAGGATTGATCGTTGTTATACAGACGGATTCTATACTTTTCACGAATATTAACACCGTCCAATTTCTCTCGAAGAGCTTTATCATCAAGATTGTCAAAATACAAACTGCGGATTTTATATTGTCCATTTACAGCATGACTGTCTGGTTTCATCACAACCCGCAGTCTCTGTCGCAGGATCAGCATATCATGATTGCTGATCTCAAGTTTTACTTCATGTCTGTATTGCAAGTAGCACTCCTCCTTTCTATGCCAACATTATAGAAAGCGAACCTGTGATTTACATTAGGAAAATCTTCCCGAATGTGAACACGAACTGGGAGAGGTCAATGAACATTTATTGATTTTTTAAAAACTGGCGATAAAACGGATACTTTCAGCAGAGGGATATTCTGCGGTCAACTTTCCGCCAAATTTTTCACAGATGGTACGGGCAGCAGAAAGCCCAATCCCATAGCCGGCAAATTCCTTGCTCTGTGTCCGTGCGGCATCTCCACGGTAAAACCGTTCAAATAATCTCTCCGGGTCTGGCTCAAGGGATGAATTACAGGAATTTTCTTCGATGATTTGAACCTGTCTTCCGTTTCTTGCCAATGAAAAGTGAATATATCCATTGTCAGGGGTGTACTTTAGAGCGTTGTCCAGAAGTAATGTCACCATCTGGCGGAAAAAGTCTTTGTTGATTGGTATGGTAATATCCGGCTCAATCTGCACATTGAAATGAAGGTTGCGTGTTCGGGCATCATCTTGATAGACAGGCAACACTTCCAATGTAACCTTGCTGATGTTTACCGGTTCCGATGGCAGAGGAATTTCCTCATCCAGCTTGGCAAGTGTCAACAGGTTTGACATCAGTACATTCAGCCGCTTTGTCTGTGTACGAATATGTACATTGTACTTATTCTCTCCATGGATGAGCGCCATCGTGTCGTTATTCGATTGAATGATCGCAAGGGGCGTTTTCATTTCATGTCCGGCATTGGTGATGAATTGCTTTTGCTTTTCCATACCTTTAAGAACTGGACGAATTACTTTGCCTGAAAGCAGGATAGAAATGATCAGGAGTATCAACCAGCACAGTGCTGCTATCGCACTTGAAGCAGCCAAGACCATGTAGAAACTCTCATTCTGTCCCGATGTGTCCATAAAGAAAGTGAGCTGATTCGACCCGATCTTTTTTGTTGCGAATTTGTATTTGTCCATTCGTCCAGATTCTTTGCCCGTTTCCAATATTTTCAAGGCATAGCTTTTTGCAGTCTCAAGATCTATCGAGAATATTTGATCAATATTTACATCTATGATATTGCCATTCTCATCACTCAGAGTAATAAAGAATCGTGAAGAACGCATTCTGTCCATATCCAACGGTCGTGAAAAAGGTGGTGGACGGTTGAAATCCATCTTTTGAAAGGCACCGTCAGCGTCTACAAGGGTTTCCATTACCATATCGGACTGATGTTCCAACATAACCCAGTTCAATCCGTTGATCGCAAGTACAATAAATGCCAAAAGGCAGGTAACTGCCATCATTGTGAAGATAATAAATCGTCTTTTTAATGTCTTTGCTATGATTGAAGCTCCAATTTATATCCGATATTCCGTTTTGAGATGATTTCCACCTTGGAATTCATGGCAGAGAGACGTTTCCGTAAATAAGAGATATACAGCCAAACGCTGTTAATGTCTGTCTCTGTGTTGTACCCCCATGCTTTTACAAGCAACCTCTCCGTGGATAGGTACATCGTATGATTCAGCATGAGTTGCTCCATCAGGCGATATTCCTGCTTTGGCAACTGAAAAGACATATCCTGCACGCTGATCTCTCCAGACTGCATATTCAACGTTAAATCACCAAAACATATTAAATCGGGGTGAAATTCTTCCCGCCGTCTCAGCATAGCACGGATTCTGGCAATTAGCTCGCCCATGTCAAAAGGCTTGGGAAGATAATCATCCGCACCGGTATCCAGACCACGAATCCGATCCTCTACCTGTGTTTTTGCAGTCAACAGAAGAACAGGCGTTCGGCATCCATTTTTACGAAGCGCAGAAAGCACTTCCAGACCATCACGCTTTGGCATCATAATGTCAAGAATAATCCCGTCATATTCGCCGGATATGGCGTAGTCATAAGCATCAGCGCCATCATATACTGCATCAACGATATATTTATGGTATGTAAGATAATCTACGACCGCTTCGGAAAGAGCCGGTTCATCTTCGGCGTATAGTAGCTTCAAAATTACTCCTTTCCGTGAATGAAATGAAGCTGAACTCAATGATTGTCTATCAAAATGATACACCTCGAAACCAAGATAAACATATGAAACAGTGCATATACCTGCAATTTAATCCATGTCACCTGTTCTTTTATATTCTGTCACAATTTTCGATCAGGTTTCTGGATCACCATTCAACAATTAGATCAGTATATTCCAATGGCGCATTGTAAAATCAGACAATCCATATCAACCATCCTTAAATCATTCTGAAGTGCATTAATGCCTCCATAATCGCTTTCACTCTCCACCAGAATTCAGAATGTTCCTCCAATTGAGCGATCCCTGTTTCCCGTCGAACCCTGCCTGTTATAATTACACTTATGGATAAGGAACGCTTGATTAATCCCGATGTTCAGGCAGGGGACGACCGGGTCGATTATACGCTGCGACCCAAACTGCTGGACGAGATCACCGGGCAGGATCAAATACGTGAAAATCTGGCGATCCTGTTGAGCGCAGCCAAACTGCGCAAAGAACCCCTCGATCACATCCTTTTTTACGGTCCTCCCGGCTTGGGGAAAACGACGCTCGCGCATGTGATGGCGAA